>CAMDMI010000205.1 GCA_945902135.1 Spirosoma fluviale | reverse complement strand
ATCATTCATCAATGGCATCACGCTGAAAAGCGTAGCCGAATCTCTTAAGGCCCGGGTGGTCGAAGAGAATGACAAGGAGCAACTTCGTATTGCCAACCTGAACCAGAGGATCAAGAACTTCACCGGCTCCCGGGAAGACATTGCCAATGGTCTCATTCAAGTCAATGCGGAGCTAACGGGTCTTCAGAATGTGGTCGGCAGTCTTGTCGAAGGCTCGGACACAAGGGATAAACTGGAAACCCGCATCCTGCGCCTGGAATTCCAGAAAAACGTGTTCGAATCCCGGGATAAAACCAGGGGAGCCGACATTCTAGTGGAAGTAGCCCAGGAAATATTGGTTTCAGAGGCCGCAGTGGCGCTCAATGCGCAGCTGATCGATCTTTTGAACACCAAAATTGCCGGCATGGCCTAATCCAATTCATTTTCCAATCCACGGCCTCGTCCTTACCGGACGGGGCTTTTTTTTGGGCATTTATGGAAGTTTGGATTTCAACCAAAACCATTTTGCAGCTTCCGAGAACTTAATCTTTATTTGTTAGAGTCAATAAGAAACAATTGGTGCAAATGGAATTTCTATGATTCAATTATTGACCACTGATTCGAATGAATTTATTTTGACTAGTTATGGTAGAAAAAAACCTGATTCTGGAAGGCAAGGAATATTCGTATATGGTCCCCGAAAATGAGGATCTGCAAGCATTAAAATACAGTGTTTTACAGGCATCCAGCTTGATTTATCTGAATTCAAGTAAGGAACTAAAAGCAAAAACGAATATTTCAGAAATTCAGTCAATCCTGGAATCGAAATTTATGGCTGAGGATGTGCATAATTTTCGTACATCCTATAGCCAGATTTTGGACTTTTTGGAAAGAAAATCATCCGATTTCGGATATGTTTATGAAAAATCAGATCTTGAGGAAATTCTTCATCTGGAAAACTTGTATTTGAAATTGATTAAGGTAATTCCGGATTAACCGACAGGAAGTCAGCTTAAATGAAACGCGGAATTATCCTGCAGAAAATCAAAACTCGTTTTTAAGAATTGTGGCTGGTTTTGATTTGTATGGTAGATTTCAAAATCAATTCGATTAACCAAAATATGCAAATCCACGAACTCCACATAGGTACCACGCAGTTGCTCCTCTGCCCGAAAAGCGGTGAGGTGTATTTCCTTCTAGACCCAGACGGACAAAGCCATTTTGATCCGGGGGAATACGACTCCATGGCAGCCTTATGGACTGAACATGCTTTGTTCGAACCCGATTTTAAAGATACCTCCCTTGAAAAGGATTGGGATGACTATTGTGCTTATTATGAAGATGAAATGGATCAAGAAGAATTTGGTTTCGATCGGATCCTCTCTTTTCTGAAGGAAGTAATCCGCCCCGATTTACAGGCCCTTTATTGTACACTGGATGGCCGTAAAGAAATCCGCCGCTGCGTTCTGGTCTTGTCGGAGAATTTCATCTTTTCTACCTTAGCTGACTAAATCTACCCCTTTATGGAAGAATCAAAATACCCGCCCGGAAGCCGCGAAAATCCCATAAAATGCAAGGACATTGACGGTGAGCATGAATACCTTAACCGACTGCGGAGTCCGGAAGGCAAGCCCGTGGAATACGAAAGAAGAGGAAGTATTTTTTTGGATGACAACTCCATTCTGGATGTTTATGGGCTTAGCTACGAAGGTCTGCCCGAGCCAGTAGAGGTTTACATGAATATGTATGCTGGGGGGCGGGATAAACGAATTGTGGACGGTTTCCGATTTGAGACTGATTTCCTGAAGCCTGCACTTTGGGAGAAACCAGCGTATTTTCAGCAGGTGTCTGAGCAGGAATTTGGAAACGAAATGCCGGAATGGCCGGATAAATTCACTTATATCTGGAGTAAGTCAGGAATGCTGCTTCGTATGGGTCCCTGGATCTATGCAGATAACGATTTTTGGGGCTGCCCAAATCCAGAATGGAATTTGAATAGACTGATAAATTGTGCAGATCAAGTAGTACATCAGCTCAGGGGTATTTCGGAAAGCCGGCCGGTTATGGTTGCCTCGGCTGAAACCGCCCTTCAATTCATGAAGACCATGCATTTTGAATTAAACGGGAATGTGTCCGAATTCATGAAAAATGCAGGAAAGTTTGAGGGTAGGAACGATATGAGCGGAGAAGAGGCTGTATTATATTTTCGAATTTGGAAAGTTGATACATCTCAATTTGAATTAAATCTGAATTCTTTCAAAGAGGCTTGGGAGAATTCTATGAAGTTAAAGAAATGAAAAATCAGGTATTTCGTTTTTCGTTGTGTCAAGTTGTTTTATTGATCCAATTCAACGAGCATACTCTTTTTCTTTCTCGAAATAGTAGTTATTTCGCTCAAATTCCTTAGTTGAATCAGTAAAACTTAATTGATTGAATCTTATGCACTAAAATCCTATTAAACGCATCTTTAATAATGCATAAACAACTCCGTAATGTGTTTTTTCAGGAAGTTTGTTGCTTTCGAACCAGGCAAATTCACTGAGTTCAAAATTGAGGCGGGTGCTTAGGACCGAATCACCAACATCATAAAAATAGGTTTTCCACTTAAAAGTAAAGGGGATGCTTATGCTGGCTGATCCGATTGGTCTCAGTTGTTCGATTTTCGCCATTTCTTCCGGCAGGCCAGCAAATAATTCTTCCCTCGTTTCCCTAAGTGCACAACGGAAAAAATCTCCCTGGTCTTTAGCATCCATTTTGCCTCCGGGTATGCTCCAATGGTTTTTTTGAGGGTGAATGGCCCTTTTGGCAAGTCCAATTAGGGTTTTACCCTCCTGTTTTCTAATCAATAAAATTCCTGCGCCTTGATACATGGTTGTTTAAAAAATATAGATTTGATTTCCAAAATAAAATTAAGACCAATGCTAAAGCAAATATTTATTCCTTCAAGGACATAGCTTTGCAAGCTTGTATTAAAAAAACAATCAGATAGATATGACAGACTTTATCGGAGACATTCACGGACATGCAGACAAACTTGAAGAATTACTTCTGAAGCTGGGATATGAAATGAGAAATGGAGCCTATTCTCATCCTGAAAGAAAGGTATTGTTTGTCGGGGACTACATCGACAGGGGACCGAAAATCAAAGAAACCCTTCAGATAGTCAAGGCAATGGTAGAGAGTGAAAACGCCATTGCATTGATGGGCAATCATGAGTACAATGCCCTCTGTTTTCATTATAAGAATCCGGAGGGTGGCCATTTAAGGAAACACGAAATCAAAAATATCCTTCAGCATTCCAAAACTCTCGAACAATTTAAAAACAAACAAAGTGAATATGAAGATTATCTGGACTGGTTCAAGACCTTGCCACTTTTTTATGAAGGAGAAAATTTCAAAGCCGTTCACGCATGCTGGGACAACCAGAATATTGAGTATTTAAGAAATACACTGCTTAAGGACAGATTAACCGATGAATTAATTTACAAGTCCGTTAAGAAGGGAACTGAATTGTATGAAGCGATTGACGAAACCCTGAAAGGTAAAGAAATAAAGATGCCCGACGGTCTTTCCTTCACCGACAAGGACGGGATGGATAGAAACAAAATAAGAATTAAGTGGTGGGAAAATCCCGCATCATCGACTTACAAATCAATTAGTGTAATACCAAAGCATGATTTGCCCGAACGGCAAATAAACCTATCAGAATTAAAGTTCCTGGATCATTATGGTACGGATGATAAAATAGTGTTCTTCGGACACTACTGGCTGGAAGGCGAGCTGGATTTTCATAAGGATAATATTTGTTGTCTGGATTACAGCGTTGCAAAAGGAGGGAAACTGGTTGCTTACCGGCTGAAAGAAGAGTCAGTATTGGATGGTAGAAACTTCATCTATGTTTGAAATTATTTCAAAAATTCTGTAAGATTTAAACCAGCGGTTGATATATTAAGTTGTGGTATGAGTTAAGAAAAAAATTCTGAGAATTTCTGTAAGATTTTGTCTCCTAAATCATATATGATACTACAAACACATTTGGAGTGTTGCTTGTAACTACAATTATCCTTTCATACCAAGAATCTACAGCGTAAAAAAGGGTGCCAATCGGCACCCTTTTTTTATTTGACAATTAAACACAAACAAATTTTACAATGACAAAAAAAGATCACATTCGTTTCATCCCCAATCCTTTGTACAACATCCGATATGGGAAAATTGATGGACCTTCCACGCATGCAAGGATATTGGTTTATGCCATGGATGCAACTGGAATTCAGAAAATCTGGTGCAAAGAAGATTTAAGAGAACTGGTATTTCGCATGATGCTTGCCTTTCCAGATTTGGAAATCGCACAAAATCATTTTTGTAATTCTTACCTTTTTGAATTCCACTATAAGGGTGAGCAAATGAAAATGGAATATGAAGATTTGCTTGCATGCCTTGGTTTGCATACCAATAACCTTCCCTCAGATCCTACAGATTTTGATTCATGGGTTGATGATCTGGAGGACCATCTGCTGGAAGCAGGCAAATCTGCAGGTGGCACTTGGTCCTTGAGTCCGAGACCTAAAGAGGACCGCAGGCTTAAGAAAAGATTCGATGCGCTTTTCGGAGATGAGGAGGAATTTACCGATCAACAAATTCACGATAT
>CAMDMI010000204.1 GCA_945902135.1 Spirosoma fluviale | reverse complement strand
GATTCTGCATTTCTGGCACCAGCGGTGTCGTATGTTAATAGAAAGTCACAAGAATTTTCTAAGCAGGTGGTGGAATTGATATTCAACAGAGTTTGCATTTCTGGCACCAGCGGTGCCTAATGTTAGTAGAAAGAGAATTTAAGAAGGGCGAAAGCTCCAGAGGAGCGACATGTTATTGGTTCAAACCAAAATTGGGTCGTCCTGGAATACGTTTACAGTTGGTTGATTTGAAGCATCATTCCATAATTGATGGCCAACCTAGCTTTTAATTATGTTCTTTTTGTCCCGCAAGGCGGGAAAAATCCGAATTCATCCAAAAAAAACCAGAGTATGCTTTACCCTTATGACTAAAACGAGGGCAAAAATTTGTCATTTTCGCCCCTGTTTAATGGACGGCAGGTGAAATAATACCTCCATTGGTACCGTCTGACTCGTCCTGAAATCAGTTTACAGTTGGTTGATTTGAAGCATCATCCGACAATGCCGAGAACCTTGCCATCATGGTGGGATTGTCGCGGGTGAGTTTTTTGATGGAGATGTCTTCCGCTTTGTTGTTGGCCAAGCGAAGGTTGTTTTCGGAGGAAAGCAGTGCCTCCTTTGTTTTCTGGAGGTGACTGATGGTCTTGTCTATTTCCTCAATGGCTGTCATAAATTTCCGGCTTGCCAATTCATAATTCCGGGCAAATCCCTCCTTAAATTTATTCAGATCATCCTCGAAATTGGTGATGTCAATGCTCTGGTTGCGCACCAAGGCTAGCTCTGCTTTGTATTTCAACGAATTCAATGCGGCATTGCGCAGCAGTGTAATGATGGGAATGAAAAACTGCGGCCGGATCACATACATCTTCGGGTACTTGTGCGACACATCCACAATGCCGCCGTTGTACAGTTCGCTTTCCGATTCCAACAGCGTTACCAGCACGGCATATTCGCACTTCTTTTCGTTGCGGTCCTTGTCGAGCTCTTTGAAAAAATCCTCGTTTCTTTTTTTGGTGGCGGTT
Source organism: Spirosoma fluviale (assembly GCA_945902135.1). Taxonomy (GTDB): domain Bacteria; phylum Bacteroidota; class Bacteroidia; order Cytophagales; family Flexibacteraceae; genus CAMDMI01. The sequence continues at coordinate 3,673 of CAMDMI010000204.1, read as the reverse complement.
TCATCGCCTTCGTTTTTCATTTCAAACATGATGGAGACAATTTCATTGCCTGCCACATCCGTTTCACGGAAAATAAAATCGCCTTTGCTGCCCGAACTTGAATCATTGTCCTTTTCAAAATAGGCATTGGGAAAAGCCATGGAGCGAATCTTATTGAACTCCGTCTCGCAATGCTGCTCAAGTGTTTCGCCCAGCATTTTGGTAGAGAGCTTCAGCTTCATGTCTTTGCGGAGCGCAATTTCATCATCCTTCATGCGGATGATGTCGTTTTTCAACTGAAGTTCAGACTTGTATTTTTCGGTCAGGGCTTTTTCAAGCAGTTCCTTTTCCGCGTCCTTCATTTTTACATCATTCACCAGATTGTTTCGTTCAATTTCAATCCGTTGAACCGCCTCCGCCACTGACAACTTCTTCTCGGTTTCGGCATGTTGAATTTTGGATTTCATTTCAGCGAGTTCAATTTCTCTTTTGGCGAGTTGCTCATTGAGTTGACGCTCATTTTGCAAATGCAAATCCGAAAGTTCCTTGTCCTTTTTCGAGAGGTATTCCTGAAAAGAATTCCGGAGTTTGGCTTCTGCCAGTTTCAGGGCGCTTTCCTTATCCCTTTCTGCCATCTCCATGCGGCTTTGCAGTTCTTCATTAAACTGCCGGTCGCGCACTTGCTTTAGGATATCGGCAAAACTGGCCTCATCCACCTTGAATGTTTCCCTGCATTTGGGGCAAACGATGTTGTTCATATTAGGTCTGATATATCGGGTTAATCGTGTTATGCGGCAAAAATTCTTCCGCGATTTGAAAGGCTATATTACAATTTTCTGTTGCTAAGCAAGGGTGAAAAAACAGGAGCGATGGTTTTGGATTTAGGCGGGGTTATAGGTTTTGTACTGGCCCTCTCTTGGCGTAGAAAGAAAGTGTAAACCTATAAGGTCTTGAAGACCTTACAGGTTTTACATCGCAAGAACGCTCCAATCACTTTTGCTAATTAAACAGACGTAAATCCTCCTCTAACTTTCATAAGTCCTGCTTATTTTTCGCCATGAAAACTGATATCAGTCTGCTTACTGAAAAACTGGTCGCCTTTCGTGATGGACGCGACTGGGGGCAGTTTCACAATCCCAAAGACCTTGCTGCCGCACTTTCCATTGAAGCTTCAGAATTGCTAGAATGCTGGCTTTGGAAAAAACCAGAAGATGCAGAAATGACAAAAGTGCGGGAAGAACTGGCAGATGTTTTCGCTTATGCCTTTTTGCTGGCAGAACGATGTAACCTGGATGTGACTGAAATTGTATTGGAAAAAATAGCAAAAAACGAATTGAAATATCCGGTGGCAAAGGCAAAAGGCAGCGCCCGGAAATACAATGAACTATGATTGTATACCAGGCTACGAAAAATTCCTTTTCCGACCATGTGCTGTCAGGAGAGGTAGAAAAGATCATTCTACGGAAATTCAACGAGCGACTGAACCATTCCACTTCGGCCAAAGAAGTGGAGTCCTGGCGAAACTCTCTCATGTATATGGACAAGGTTTTGGCCGATGTCAATATACCCGGCGATACGGGTGTGACCATCGAATGCCAAATTCCACAGACGGCCAAACGGATCGACTTTATCATCACCGGCGAAGATCAAGACCGGAAACCGAATGTGATCATCATTGAACTTAAACAGTGGACTTCTGTTGAAACGACCGAAAAGGATGGAATTGTGGTGACTGCCCTTGGAAAAGGACTTCGGGAAACCAACCATCCCTCCTATCAGGCCTGGTCATATGCCACTTTGCTGAGTGATTTCAGCGAAACGGTATACACCGAAAAAATCCCTCTTCAGCCTTGTGCATTTCTCCACAATATGGAGGACGGCACCCAAATCAGGGATCCGTTTTACAAGGAGTACCTCGACAAAGCCCCGGTTTTCCTAAAAAAGGACATGGTGCTGCTCCGCGATTTTATTAAACGATTTGTTCGGTATGGCGACTCAGGAAACCTAATGTACCGAATCGATCAAGGCAAGATCAAACCTTCCAAACAGTTGTCCGAAAGTCTTTCCGGCATGATGAATGGCAATCAGGAGTTTGTTTTGATAGACGAACAGAAACTGGTGTTTGAAACCGCACTGGCTTTGGTTAAGAAAGCCCAGACCGAACCCAAGAAGGTACTAATTATCGAAGGTGGTCCAGGAACGGGAAAATCGGTGGTCGCTATCAATCTGTTGGTGAACCTGATTGGTCAGCAACTGATGACACAATACGTTACCAAAAATGCTGCACCCAGAGCGGTATATGAAAGCAAGCTGACGAGCCTGATGAAACGCAGCCGGTTCAATTCCTTGTTTCAGGGTTCGGGCAGTTTCATTAATGTAAACGAAAACTATTTTGATGCCCTTGTGGTCGATGAAGCTCATCGGTTGAATGAAAAGTCGGGCATGTTCAGTAATCTGGGAGAGAACCAGGTGAAGGAGATTATTATGGCCGCCCGATGTGCCATTTTCTTTGTCGATGAGAACCAAAAGGTAACGACCAAAGACATCGGCAATAAGGATGAGATCCGGAAATGGGCCAAACTTGCCGGAGCGGAAGTGGTGGAAATGGAGCTGGCATCTCAGTTTCGATGCAACGGCAGCGATGGATACCTGGCCTGGCTGGACAATACCTTGCAAATCCGCGAAACGGCCAACCCTACACTGGATGGAATCGATTATGAATTTCAGGTGTTCGACAATCCCGCCGAGCTGCGGGATTACATTTTTGAGAAAAACAAAGAAGCGAACAAAGCCCGTTTGGTGGCGGGATATTGCTGGGATTGGGCCAGTAAAAACAACCCTAAATTAACCGACATCAACTTCCCGGAGGTGGAATTTGCCTTGCCTTGGAATTTCGCAAAAGACTCGTATTTATGGTCCATCAAACCCGATTCTGTTGGGGAAGTGGGCTGCATTCATACCTGCCAGGGTCTCGAACTGGACTATGTGGGTGTGATCATTGGCGAGGATATGGTGTACCGGGATGGTAAAGTGTTGGTGCAACCCAACAAACGCTCACAAAACGATTCTTCGATCAAAGGCTATAAATCGATGCTGAAATCTGACCCCGAAAAGGCCCGGGAAATGGCCCGACAAATCATCAAAAATACATACCGCACCCTTATGACCCGAGGCATGAAAGGATGTTATGTTTATTGCGTAGATGAGGAGTTAAGGGAGTATTTTAAAATGTCCGTGATTGGATAAATTTTTTTAAAGGATGGCCTCGTTATATAAGACTGCATCGAATCATGGATAATAGCAATTTTATCCTTCAGCTCAAGTATATCCTGTCTGATGATTTCCCAGACCAGTTTTGAGTCAATCTCGCCAATGGCATCCAAAATATGCTGGAGTCTTATTGCATCCCCCAATTTACCGCGCATAAATCAGCTTTTTTTCGCGGTCGATGATGGGTTTCAAATGAACGGAAATGCCATTGGAAGAAACGAGGTCCACCTTTGTCCGGAGCATTTTTTCCAGGTCAATTTGCATCTGAACAAATTTCAGCCCGATTCGCTGCGAATAATCAAGGTCAACAAGAATATCTACATCACTTTCCGCATCGGCAAGCCCTTTTGCAAATGAACCAAACAACCAGGCTTTCAGCACAGGTTTTGTGCCAAAGTATTGTCTTAGGTTTGCGATGGTAGCG
>CAMDMI010000203.1 GCA_945902135.1 Spirosoma fluviale | reverse complement strand
TTCTCCAAATATGATGAAATCGCGGTTTTTATTTGTGATGTCCCAGCTTGCGCTTCCGATGAATTGTTTGCGTTCTGTGTAGAAAATTTCTGCAGAAATCAGGCTATGTCTTGCGGTACTGTCATCTGCAGGAACCATGTCTAAAGTTGCGATGGCTCCGGCATAAAAGCCCGTTTCGGGGCTGGTGCCGATGGTAGGAACCGGTAGAAGAGTTTTCTTAAGTTTCTTTTTTTTAATCTCTTGAGCCTGCGCACTGAAAATCAGGAACAAAGAAAAAAAACCTAAGACAAACCGTTTTAAAATCTGAAGTTCCATGTGACGGAGGGTATTACTGGAAACAAAGAAACTTGCCTGGCCCGGAATCCCCGGATGGCACCACTCCCGTCTTCATTTTCAGTCTGGGTTTCAAAGTAAATGAAAAATGGATTAAGTCGGTTGTACGCGTTGTAAATTGAAAAGGTCAGATCTGATTCTCCGTGTTTGGGTTTTAATTTCCAGACAAGGCCAATGTCCCAGCGGTGGTAAGCTGCCATTCGAAATGTGTTGCGCCTTTTCACCACTGGCACAACGGAAAAAATGTTGGATTGGTCGCCTGTTCCGGGCAGGTCCTGAAAAAAGAAACGACTTTCTGGAAGTGAAACAGCATTGCCGCCCCCATAAACCCATGTGGTGGACAAGTGCAGTCTTTTCGACAATTTGTACATCATTACCAGAGAAATATCGTGGCGGCGGTCATATCGTGGATGAAATTTTTCGCCAAAATTCACATCGGAAAATTGTCGCCAGGTCCAGGACAAAGTATATCCTAGCCATCCGGTTAGCCGGCCATTCTTTTTCTCCAGGTACCATTCGCTTCCATAAGCCCAGCCTTTGCCGAAAACAAAGACAGTATCAAGTTGATTGTTGATAAAAAAGCTGGCGCCATCTTTCAAATCGATTTGCCGCTGCATTCGCTTGTAATAATATTCATTGCTGAAAAACAATCGATTGTCGAGAAGTGAGATGGAATAACCCGCTGCAACCTGATCGGCAATTTCCGGTTTCACCACTGCATTGCTTGGGTACCAAAGGTCGGTTGGAAGTGATGCTCCTGAATTGGATGCTAGGTGCAGGTATTGGTACATTCTGGCGAAATTCACCTTGAAACTTAGTTTCTCATTGGGTTGAAATTTAACCGAAATCCTTGGTTCTAAACCGGCGAAATATTTTCCTTCATTGAGAAAGCTGGAAAAAACCAAACCCGTATTAAGTTGCCATTTGTCACTAAAATCCGTTTCGTTCGAAATGAAGGCATTGGCCGAATACACAGTGGGGCTGCTGCCAGATTCAAACCGAAATTTACCGTCGCTGCTGGAGGCCGATGCGCGCCCGATTTTAAGTTTGTGTTGAGTGATGGCCGCTCCTGTTTCCCAGCGACTAAGTCTGGATGGCGTCCAACTGAGAGATGACTTTATGCTGTAATCTCGAATGCCTGATTGAATTCCGAATGTAAAATTGTCGCTGTTGTTGTTTATCTGGTAGTTGTAATCGCTTACAATCAGGCTGGAATTGAGACTCAGATTTGGAGAAATTTCCCGCCGCCATCGCAAGGTTCCGAGGGTATTTCCCCAGTCGAATTGCACTGCAAATCGGTTTCTGCTGAATTTAAAAACATCCCTTCCAATGTATCCGGTAAAACTGATTTGATCTTTTTTATTTGGTTTCCAGGTAATCCGTGTGTTGAAATCCTGAAAGTAATAATCTGGAATCGGGTTAAAATTGGGTTTGCCGGTTTTGGTCTCGTTGTATGCCCGGGTAAAGACATCGAAATATGTCCGCCTTGCAGAAACCAGTATGCTGAGTTTGTCCTTCAGGATGGGACCTTCCAGGCTAAGCCGACTTGAAATAAGTCCAAGGCCGCCGTTTACAGACCACTTTTCCATGTTTCCTTCTTTCATCCGAATGTCTACTACAGACGAAAGGCGCCCAGAATATCGTCCAGGAAATGCGCCTTTATACAGATCCACTCCAGAAACAGCATCTGGATTAAACATTGAGAAAAAACCGAATAGGTGGTTGGGGTTGTACACCGTTGCACCATCCACCAAAAACAAATTCTGGTCTGGACCACCACCACGCACATAAAGGCCTGCAAATCCTTCTCCACCGCCCTGCACGCCAGGTTTTAGTTGAAGCGTTTTTATCAGATCAACTTCTCCAAACAATGCAGGCAGTAATTTTGCATCTCGCGTACTTAGATTTTCAACAGACATCTGGTTTTGACTTACTTTTTCCCCCGGAGAATTGCCTGCCTGAATCACAACGTCTCCAAGTATTTTGGATTGAAGCCGGATGGTAAGGCCTGAGGAAGGCCATTTTTCAATTCTGCGATAAACTGCTTCATAAGCCGGATACGAAATTCTGATTAGGCCGGTATCCGCCGATACTTTCAATTGAAAGATTCCATTCGAATCACTGATGCATCCGATCTTTTCGCGCTGAAAATAAACCTGCGCCCCGCCCAGTTTCTGGCCATTTTCATCATCCAGAATTCTTCCCTTCAGTAGCTTTTCCTGAGAAAATATCCGGTTCGAAAAAAATAGAAAAAAAATTGTTCCGAATAAGAACAAGTGGCGGTATAAATTCACCTTCAGGCTTTTATAGAAGCGAGGTAGCCAGCATACTGTTTTGCATAATAGCTTAAGATGATGGATGCGCCAGCTCTGTGAATGGAACTTAGGGTTTCATGAACAATTCTGGATTCGTCCAGCCAGCCATTTGCAGCAGCAGCTTTGATCATCGCATATTCTCCACTTACCTGATAAGCGGCAATGGGCAAATTGCTATTCCGAGAAAGTGCGCTGATTACATCCAAATAGGAGAGGGCTGGTTTTACCATTAAGAAATCTGCACCTTCATCTTCATCCAAACGGGCCTCGAGCAAGGCTTCTTTTACATTCCTGAAATCCATCTGATAGGTTTTTTTGTCACCAAATTTTGGGGCCGAAGAAAGTGCATCCCGAAATGGTCCGTAAAAAGCAGAGGCATATTTGGCTGTGTATGACATGATGGAAACTTCTGTGAATCCATTCTCGTCCAGCGCATCCCGCAAATATCCTACCCGACCATCCATCATGTCTGAAGGTCCCAAAATATCAGCGCCTGCTTCAGCCTGAGCCAAAGACATTTTTGCCAGAATCGGCAGAGTTTCGTCGTTTAGAATTTTTCCGTTTTCAACAAAACCATCATGGCCATCCGAACTGTAAGGATCCATTGCAACATCGGTCATAATGATGGCCTCCGGAAAACGGCTTTTAATGGCCCGGATGCTGCGGCAATAAAAATTGTCTCTGGCGCTTCCGTAACTGGCAAACTCATCTTTCAGCGAATCATCTACAGCAGGAAAGAGTGCGAACATGCCAACACCCAGATTCATGCAGGCTTCAACTTCCCTTAAAACATGGTCTTCCGTTTGCCTGAAAATGCCCGGCATGGAGGAGATTTCTTCTTTTTTTTCTTGACCATCAAGCAGGAACATGGGGTAAAGCAAGTTGGAAGCGCGGACCGATGTTTCTGAAATTGCTTCCCGTATGTGGGCTGATTTACGGTTTCTGCGGGGTCTTTGGGGAATTGAGTAGTCGTTCATTTTGTTATCGCTTCACATTTGTGTTTGAATGTAGCTGCAAATCTCGCAGCATAAAACTTTTTTTACAGGAAAATAACCATTCTAGCCTTAATTTTGTTGTACCAAAAACAGCAAGCAATAATGGCAATAGTGATTACCGATGAATGCATCAATTGTGGTGCATGCGAACCAGAGTGTCCGAATACAGCAATTTATGAAGGAGGCATGGAATGGACTTGGGGAGGAGGTACAAAATTAACCTTGGTAGAATTTCCTGATGGAAGCAGTGCAAGCGGCACAGACAAGCAAACACCGGTTTCAGATGAGTTCTACTATATCGTAAGTGATAAATGCACGGAGTGTACAGGCTTCCATGAGGAGCCACAATGTGCTGCGGTTTGTCCTGTTGATTGCTGTGTGGATGATCCAGATTGGAGGGAAACCAAAGAAGAACTACTGGCCAAGAAAAACTGGCTCCACGCAGAGGCTTGATTAAAGCGTAGAATCCATATTTCAGGTAAATTTTCTCGGAGGAGAAGATTGTGCCGTTTGCGAAATGAAAATCACCATTTTATGGAGAGAATGTTCGTTTCGGGTATTTCAATTCGCTGTATTGCGGAGTAATTTCTGAGTTTAATTTCAAGCAATTTTCTTCAATTCGATTTAGGCCTAAATTTTCAGTCAAGACTTTTTGGCTATATTAAAAGTGCCTCCTAGTTATCACTAATGATGATGTTAGGAGGCATTTTTGTTGTTTTAACTACTACGAAAATTCGGTTAACCTGCTCTTTAATTCAAGTTTCATTTATTGATATAATTTTAATCATATGTAAGAATTAAATTAATTAGTTAGCTGTAATATTTTTTGTTTTACATTTGTTTTCCCATATAACACAAACCACAAATAATGTTTTCATTAAAATCCCTTTTTCTAGCCAGTTTATTGGCTTCGGCATTTATTTTAAATTCACATGCCCAGACCTATCAGTGGATTCCAGTAAATACAAATACTTCCCATAATTTAAAGGATGGTACTGTAATCGGAAACTCCCTCATTTTGGTGGGCGATAGTGGAAAATATGTTTTTAGAAATAC
>CAMDMI010000202.1 GCA_945902135.1 Spirosoma fluviale | reverse complement strand
GTTGCTCCCCCACTATTAGCCACTGCCAGATCTAATTTACCATCACCATCTATATCGCATGCCGTTACTTTTTCAGGGTTGGCACCCACGGTAAAATCTACCTTGGCAGCAAGTGATGTGTTGGTAATGCTTCCAGACACGGATGTGTTCCGAAAAACTGAAACCGAAGCACTGCTGAGGTTGGCTACGGCCAGATCCATTTTTCCATCCCCATCAAAATCCCCCGCTTCAATTGTGCGGGGATTGACACCAGTACCAAAATTTACACCCGCCGCAAAGGAGGCAGAGCTGAATGCAGTGTTTGCCAAAGCTGTATTCCGAAAAACAGAAATACAATTACCCCAGTAGTTACCACATACCAAATCAGGCTTGCCATCACCATCCAGATCGCCTATCGCAACCGACGCAGGCTGGCCTCCGGGTACTGTTGTGCTAAAATCAACTCTTGCAGCAAAAGAGGCCGCGGTAATACTCCCACTTGTAGAGATGTTGCGTAAAACAGAAACTGAATTACTTGCCAATCCATAATTGGACACTGCAAGGTCAAGCTTGCCATCTCCATCCAGATCCCCAATGGCGACTCCTTTGGGATTAAATCCAGTAGCAAAATCAACCTTCGCAGCAAATGAAGTCGCCGTAATTGAACCAGATACGGATGTATTGCGGTACACAGAAATGGTATTACTTGAAAAATTAGAAACCACCAAATCTGGCTTGCCATCGCCGTCCAGATCTCCAATGGCTACAACCTGGGGGTCTGTACCAGTGGTCGTAAAATCTACCTTGGCCATGAAGTCGTTCAAGTTAAGGCTGCCTTTGCCAGCAAAGGTTGGAAGAAATGGTTTTGGTGAAGTACCTCCCAGGGCCAGAGCCGTATTGAGGGCGGTAACAGGCGCATAAGTGGCACCAACTGGAGCGGTTACCGTAATACTTGTGGCAGTAGCTGCCGTTACATTCGCCTTTGCTGCCCCAAAATAGACAATGTTGTTTGCCGCCGTGGGGTTAAAGTTGGTACCCGTTAGGGTTACAGAAGCGCCCGGCACCGTGGTGCCCGAAGCCGGGCTGATGGTGGAAATGGTGGGATTTTGGGCATTGCCTGAAAAAGGGAAACATCCAAACGCCAAGAGTAGGTAGAGCATCCCCTGCTTGATTTTGTTCATTCGGCCAATCCTTTTGCCGCTTTGAAATCTGCCGCTTTGGATACCGGCATGTAATGCAATTGTCATAAAAAATTTAGGTTTTTGACCAGAACCTTGTCTGTTCAGATTCAGTCCAACAAATAAAATCTCATCAACCCAAAAAAGGCTGTGACATTTTGTGACATTTTTCAATCAATTGAATTTTAAACACTAAGGATGAAATCCTCGAGTGTTTCGCCTTCTGAAAAGGCAATTTTCTACTTTAAACGGCTCTAAGTTTTACGGATGTCTCCGGCCCAACACCCGATATTTCGGCCATTCTGCCGTCTTTCACATGCACCAGCACCACAAGCTGAATCGCAGATGAATCGGGTTACGCTGATTACACGGAATTTCAATTCAATCTACCGCCGCTCCTCCCCTTCGTAGTACGAAACCCAAAATCCGCGAAATCCATTCATCCGCCCAATCCACGATACAGACAACAAAGGGCGGAATCGCTGATGAATCGGATTGCGCTGATTACACGGAATCATTCCACAAGATTCATTTGCATCCAAAAATATGCCCGGTAAATCCTGACAGAGATTTACAGATGTAGGGGCGAATTGCAATTCGCCCCTACGATTGGTACAATGGAAAAAACCAAAAACACCCGCGAAATCCCTCAATGCGTTTAATCCGTGATGCTGATGAAAAAATGCAGAATCGCAGATGAATCGGATTGCGCTGATTACACGGATTTTCAATTCAATCTACCGCCATTCCTACCTACCCTTAGGCGGACGAAACCTATAAGGTTTTCAAAACCTTATAGGTTTAATAGAACTAAAATAATCCGCTCAATCCATCAATCCGCATCATCCGTGATCCAAACAAAGGGCAGAATCGCAGATGAATCGGGTTACGCTGATGACACGGATTTTCATCTAAATCAACCGCCACTCTTCCTTAGACCAGCTTTTTTTCAATTCCTGTTTTGTGATAGATCAGCTTGTGATAGAAAAAAAATATCACAACGATTGCTATCACAAAGTTGTGATAGGTATGTTTGTGATAGAAAAAAAGTATCACAAGAATATCTATCACAAAATCAAACTTTATTTTCAATCGCCATGAGTTCGTTTTTCTCTTTTCGATCCCGAATTCAACTCCACCAAATCCGGTTAGCAAAATGGTTAGGGGTAACTCAGTCTCATATGAACATGGCAGAAGCCCAAAAAAGAAAGCTACCTACGGAGGCTGAAACCTTGTTTATCCATTTCAATCAACTTTTAGAATCCATAAAAAATCCGGCTTCTCCATGGCCGGGTCTGCCTGAAAGTACAATTACCTTTCCCAAAAAAACCGAGGAATTTAAGCGCAAAAGGCAGACCTGCGAAAGGGATATCCAAGGGCTTCGGAAGCAGGAAATGAAAATCGCTCAGCAAATCGAATACCAGGAGACTGCCCTGGCTTTTGGAAAAATGGCACTTGAATCGGCCATTATTTTGGAAAATCCAAAGTTGAAAGATATCCTCGAACAATGGTTTGAGGAGGTACGCTTGGATTATGCGACAGAGGGCCCAAGGGCACTTAAGAGCATCCGTTTTCAGTTGGAGCAGAAGCAAAGAGAGTTGGATTTTCTGGCAGCGGCTCTGGAGGATTATGCATCGGGACCTTATTAAATCCGATAATTTTTATTGTTCAATCATCGAATTAATTTAAAAATTGAAATTATTTTTAAATTTTAATCTATTGATTTTCAAGGCTAATTTCTATATTTTTAAAATTTATGAAAAATTTTATTAGGAAAATAAAAAAACCCGATTTTACCTTTGTGCCGTTCGGTAAATCTTACTAAACTCCCGAACAACAAATACTTATGTCAAAGCCCTATCCATGGTCTTTGGTCACTACTGTAAAAGAAATCGACAGTGTGATCGCCTTTGCTGAGCTCGAAGTTTTAACAGCTCAAACCCGCAAAGCCAACATTTTTCTACGCGCCACCAATTCGGCCAGGTCCTTAGGCGATCGAACTTCCGATCTTTCCTCTGCCCGTGTCGAAATGAACAGCGTAATCAGTCAACAGACTTCCATCACCGATGTGAATTCCGACGATTGGAAACGCTTGGAGGTAAAGAGAAGAAATTTGGATTCGGAAATTTATGCACTGGAATTCAGTCTGGAGACATCGTCTGCCGTTGGTTTAATCACTGGCGCTTACAATGAAAACGGTTATGATTTCCAAATCGCTGAGGCCCAAAACCTGCTAGAAGGAGCCCGGGCTAGAAAAACTGAACTGTCGTAGGATTCTCAGGAACCAAAGACAAGTACCCCTGCCGTAAATGGCGGGGGTTTTTATTTTTCTAGACCATCCGTGTAAGACTAAATCCTGACAGAGATTTACAGACTCATCCTAAAAAAAGTTTAAAGTTTAATTGATTAATCCTGACCTGAGTTTACAGATGTAGGGGCGAATTCCGTCCCGCCAAAGGCGGACGAGACTAGTGCAATTCGCCCCTACGATTGGTACAAAGGAAAAAACCAAAAAAATCCGCGAAATCCCTTAATCCGATTAATCCGTGATGCAGACAAAAAAGACAGAAACGCCTGACAACACCTCAAGAGCGCATCCGCTTCCGGCGCGACAAGTTCAATACGACCTTATAAACAAAGCCAATGGGAAAAAAGAGCCGCCGGCGCTCACCAGCAATTTCAACAGACATTATTAATTAGGTTTTAGGCCGAAAGGATGAAATCCTCGAGTGTTTCGCCTTCTGAAAAGGCAATCTTCTGCTTTAAACGGCTTCGGGTTTTGCGGATGGCTTCCTGCCCAACACACAACATTTCAGCCATTCTCCCGTCTTTTACATGCATCCGCACCAGCATCATATAGCGGATTTCAGAAGGTGTCAGATTTGGAATCTTCACTTTGATACGGCTTACAAATCCAGGATGAGCCTGGTCAAATAAGGCACGGAATTCGGCCCATTGGGTATCGGTTATTTTTTCTACCGCCCGCAGTTCCTGCCCAGCCATTTCGCTTTTCGATTCTTTCAGTTCTGCAATTTGACGGCTAGATTCTGCAAGGTTATCTGCCATTTGATTCAAAGCAACTTTGACTTCAACCACATTCAGTTCCAGCTTTTGATTGTCTTGCATAACTCCTTGCAATCGAATTCTGGCGCGTAGCCGAAAATTCCAAAGAATTAGCGCAAGGACCACAAGTCCGGAAATCAGAATGAACAACAGACGATTTCGCGCTTGTATCCTTTTATCGGTTTCAGTCCTTATACGAAATGCTTCTTCCCGGGCCTTTTTATCCTGAAAAATCAACTCAGGATTGATCCGTAACAGCGAAGCCTCTCTAAAGGCAAGACTATCCGAAACCATCTGCAAAGAATCTTGGCATGTGATGGCTTTTTCATCCTGCCCAATCAAAATGTAATAAAGCGCGGATGTGGAATAAAGTAGTTTCAGCCTTTTGTATTGGCCAGACCGAAGGGCACTTTCCCGGCCCTGACCGAGCAAAATACCAGCCTTTTCCTTTTCTCCTTTTCTGGCATAAATTTCTGACAACAGCAACAGAGCCTT
>CAMDMI010000201.1 GCA_945902135.1 Spirosoma fluviale | reverse complement strand
GCTGATGCTGGACAGCAGCGGAAAAATTGTGCAGCGCTTTTCCCCCAGAAAACCAGCCCGCATTCACTTGCTGGAAGCCTGGAACGGACTCAGGATTCTTGCTTTTTCCAGGGATTTTCAGTCATACTTTTTGCTCGACCGCTTTCTCCCTTCCGATGGGCCCGTTTCCCTTGAAAACGACATTGGCACATACATTCGCCTGCTTGCTCCCTCCCAAGATGGAAATCTTTGGGTATTTGATGAGGCCACTTTTCAGCTTAAAAAAATCAACCCAACAAACGGAAATACCCTTTTCTCCACGCCACTCGATCTTGTCCTCTCGGGCAAACTACATGAATTATCCTTCATGCGCGAATACCAAAACCAGCTCTACATCGCAGATAAGTTGGGGCAAATCCTGGTATTCGACCAGACCGGCACCTTCCGGAAAAAACTACCCTTGGAAAACTGCAGCTGGTTTGGTTTTGAGGGGGAGGAGCTGTATGCAATTCAGGGTGACAGTCTGGTGTATTTTCATCCATTTCTTCTCAGCATGCGAAAAAAATCGCTTCCTGAGGAATTAAAGTCTGCATCTGAACTGATCATACTTCCCGGAAAAACTTATTGTTTGAAAGCTGGGGAATTACGGGTTTTGGATTTGAGATAATCCACCCGGCAAGACTTATATTTGTCTTGTGCACAACCAACTCCACCTGATTTCATCTGACTGGTTTGAAGGCTTTGCCTCCAGCGAACAAACGGAGTGCCTTTCTGGATTTAAGGCTGCGAACATATCGCCTGCGTTTTCTCAGGAGGATTTTGAGTATTACCTGATTGCTTCATCGCTGTATTCGTCCAAGATTGAAGGCAATTCCCTTGATGTTAATAGTTATTATCGAAACAAGGACCTGCCGCTATCCCCGAAAAGAAAGGAAGTTGAGGAAATAGAAAATCTTAAGGCGGCCTACCATTTCGCTGCAAACAATGACTTAACAATGAAAGGTTTCCTGCACTGTCATAAAATCCTTTCTCCTACTTTGTTGCCTGCAAAGGAACAAGGTCATCTGAGAAAGGATCAGGTGGGAATCCGCGATGCACAAAGCATGCGGCCAGTGTATCTGGCTGTGGAACCGGAATTTATTGAAAGGGAATTGAAGGCGCTTTTTCTTGATATTCAATCATTGCTGGACAGTGAATTATCAGAGAAGGAAATATTCTACAATGCCTCCATGATTCATTTGTGGACTGCGATGATTCATCCTTTTATGGATGGAAATGGCAGAGCGGCACGCTTGCTGGAAAAATGGTTTCTGGCTTCAAAACTTGGGAAATCGACCTGGTCACTAAATTCGGAGAAATATTATTGGGACAATCGTCCGGCCTATTATCAGAATATTTCTTTGGGTTTCAATTACTATGCCCTTCACTGGGAAAGGTGCCTGCCTTTCCTGCTGATGCTGCCGGAGGCGGTGAAAGATGCGCATTCGAAATAGCCTAAAGGCATATATCAACCACCGTGGTTGCGACATCATATAGGTTTAAATTATTGATTTTTAATGTTGTAGGGGCCGACCCATGTGTCGGCCACACCTCAGGCGGGTCGATCCGGGAATCGCGCAATTTTTCCGAATCGGTCTCAGTGGAGATGTAAAATTCCTGTACAGCGTAGAGACGCAACCACGCCAAATCGTGGCAGGAATCTTGCGTCTCTACATTACGATGCCAGCACAATTTAACAGATTTAAAATCAATGGATTAATGAATGTACCGATCCATGTACCTACCACACCTCAGGCGGGGCAGCGCTGGAACCGCGGCAATTTTCAGGATTGGGCGAACACACAGGTTCGCCCCTACAGTTTTTACGATCCCTACGCGATTTTTTTGTTTTGGATTACCATGTAATTCAGACAGAACCCAATCAATACCCCAGCAACTCCTGCAGTTTCATTCCGATTTTTGACTGCGGTAAAAATTCCTTTTCCAGTGTCGGAGCAAAAGGAACTGCAGTATCCATCGAGCCAAGGCGCATAACCGGCGCATCGAGATAACGGAAAAACTCCTCCGAAATCCAGGCCGCAATTTCAGCGCCGATGCCACCGGTGATGGTGTCTTCATGCAGCACCATGACACGGTTGGTTTTCATTACAGATTCAGCAATGGCCTCTTTGTCATAAGGCAAAAGTGTCCGGAGATCAATGATTTCAACATCTAGGCCCTCCTTTTCAACTTCCTTTTGCGCCCAATGAACGGCAGCGCCATAGGTTATGATGCTGGCTTTTTTCCCCTCACGGACGATGCGCGCCTTCCCGAATGGAATGGTATAATATTCGGCTGGAACCTGGGAAGAAACCGAGCGATAGAGCGCTTTGTGCTCAAAGAAAATGATTGGATTGGGGTCTTCAAAGGACATGGCAAGCAAGCCTTTGGCATCAAACGGAGTTGATGGATATGCAATTTTCAAACCCGGGGTATGGAAAAACCAGGCCTCATTGCTTTGGGAGTGGAATGGTCCAGCTGCAACACCCGCACCAGTCGGCATTCGCACAACCACATCGGCATTCTGGCCCCAACGGTAATGACTCTTCGCCAGGTTGTTTACAATCTGATTGAAGCCGCAGGTGACAAAATCAGCAAACTGCATTTCCACCATGGCTTTCATTCCTTTGATGGAAAGTCCAAGACCTGTTCCAATGATGGCTGATTCGCAAAGCGGCGTGTTACGCACGCGGTCGCGGCCAAACTTCTCAACAAACCCTTCTGTAACTTTAAAAACACCGCCATAATCTGCAATGTCTTGTCCCATCAAAACCAACTCAGGATATTTTTCCATGCTTTGAAACAATCCCTGCTGCACGGCATCCACCAAACGGAGTTCGGCACCTTGATTTCGGGCAGGCTCTTCCTTACTTCCTTCAAAAGGCAGGTACATATCAGCCGTTTCTTCTTGAACATCTGGCTGGGGCAATGGCTCCGCAAATGCTTCTTCCAGAGCCGCATCCATTTCTTTTTTGATTTCAGCGCGGTACTGCTTTTTCAGGTTTTCCGTTAGAATACCTTCTTCTGTGAGCCAAGACTCAAAAGTATCGAGCGGATCTTTCTTTTTCCATTCTTCGAAGAGATGCTTGGGCACATACTTGGTGCCGCTGGCTTCTTCGTGTCCCCGCATGCGGAAAGTCATCGCTTCCAAAAGCAATGGACGGGGATTTTTACGAATGTCGGCAGCCCATTTTTTTACAGCATGGTACACTTCCAGCAGGTTGTTGCCATCCACCAGCGCAGTATCGATTCCATAACCAGGACCTTTATCTACAAAATTCTTAAAACGGAATTGCTCGCTGGATGGCGTGCTGAGTCCATAGCCATTGTTTTCTACCACAAAAATGACCGGCAATTGCCAAACCGCTGCCACATTGATGGACTCGTGGAAATCACCTTCAGAACTTCCACCATCGCCGGTAAACACGACGGTTACTTTATTCTCTTTTTTGAGTTTGGATGCCAGCGCAATTCCATCGGCAACACCCATTTGGGGTCCCAGGTGGGAAATCATCCCTACAATGTGGTGCTCGTTTGTGCCGAAGTGGAAAGACCTGTCACGACCTTTTGTAAATCCGCCCTTCTTCCCTTCCCATTGTTTGAAAAGTTGCGCGAGCGGAATATCACGACCAGTGAAAATAGCCAGGTTTCGGTGCATTGGCAGGATGTATTCATCCTTTTCAAGGGCCTGCACCACGCCTACAGAAATGGCTTCCTGACCAATACCGGAAAACCACTTGCTGATGCGGTTTTGACGGAGAAGAATCAGCATTTTTTCCTCAATCATTCTGGGTTTGAGGATGGCCTGATACAGATTCAGGAGTTCGTTGTTCTTGAGTTTTTCGCGCTTAAACTGTAAGGCGGGAGCGGTCTTGGTCATATCGGATTGGTGTATTTTTCCGGTCATTTCGCCTTGCCGGAAAGGCTGCAAATCTGCAAATCAATTTGCAAGGCTCAAACTTCTTATTCCACAAAGGACATTACCACCTGCTTTCGGCTGTAACGAAGCATCCAAAGCGCGATTGTATCGCCCTTCAGGCCTTTTACAGGGGAGTTTGAAACTGCACTATGACATTTCTGACATGCGGCATCAGAAAGAATTAAAGCCTTCGAAAATAGAAATTCCTTGCCACCGTCCTTTTGCAAATTGGGTGTCACAGGAAGGGAATTGTTGTAGTTATACAAATAGGCATCCATGAGTTGAACTTCCTTTTCATTTTTCAACCTTGTGCGGGCCTGAACTGAAAAAGGCAATCTTTGGATACTGGTGGAAAATTTGTTCTTCATCATGGCAGCTGTGCGGTTCCAGGCGGGAATGCAGCTGCTGTCTTTGGATTTGCCCAACTCGGCCAAAAATTCGATTTGCGCCCTGAGAAGGAGAGAATCCCCCATTTCAGCAGCTCTACCTGCAATTTGACCTTCGGTGAGATGTACAATTTCCCGCTCCCTCAACTCCTCTTTTACTGCCCCTGGATCGGCACCGGGATTTTGGCGACAAGCAGAAAAAACACCAAATGCGAGGACAAAGAGAAAAATTCCTTTGAGAGAGTAGCCAATCTTAGACAGGTTTATTCTCCACGTTTTTATCAATTTACTGATCATAAATGGTTTTCTCCTGCTTGAAAAACCGGGGATCCTTGAGTGTTTTTCCAGCTTTTGAAATGTGATAACCTCCCTTGGTTGAGCAAAGCAAAAAACTCAAACCTAAACCACCAT
>CAMDMI010000200.1 GCA_945902135.1 Spirosoma fluviale | reverse complement strand
TGCATCAAATGGCTTCTGTGTAAAAAGATAATCGCTCAAACCCTGCGCGGCCGAAACAAATTGGTCCTGCTGGGCAGCGGTGTACCCATCCCCCATCATAACCAAATTGATGAATTGATCAGGGTCTCCCTTGTACTGCAGGGTATCTGCTTCAAATACCTGTGCCCAGGAAAAATTACAGGCAATCAGAGTCAAAACAAAAAACAGAACCTTTCTTTTCATAGGATTATAAGGGAAGGGAAAGAAGTTTTTTTCGGGCCGAATTCCCGGTGTTTTCATAAATATTTACGGTGGCAGCCGCTTTATACAATTGCAGCCGGATGAAGAACTCACTTTTATCAAGCCTGATTTCTCTGGCCACCAGTTCCTTATTCTGCTCGTATTCCACATGCTTCACCAGCGGATGATCTATACTGAAAGTATGAGGCGGCATTCCTTCTTCAAGCACTTCAATGCTCAGATATTCTCCAAATTGAACCTCAGAACTTTTCTGCTTTTTCATCGAGCCATCTTTGATGGTCTTCTTAACCAGCTCCACCGAATTGCTACCACTGTGACTGTCCCGAGTCATCCGCATCATCAGAAATACAATCCGGGGTTTCACTTCCTGTACCTGAGAAATTGCCCCTGCCGAAACCCCGGGCAAAGAGGAACAGGAAACAAATGGGAGAAGCAGAAAAATCAGCATCATAATTTGGAGCGGAATTATTTTCAGGAGATAAATTACCTTCCGCCAGACATCATTTCCCCAATATTCCGGCGAATGTTTGTCAAAAAATAAGGGCATGACTTTGAAGGCTGTCGGTTTCATCCGCAACGAAAGTAAGCAAAGGCTGTAAAAATATTATCCAGAACCCGGAAATGAGGCCGACCCAGAGAAATTAACCAGACATCCGCCAGTTTGCCGTCTTTCTTGGCCGTATTAAAAATCAAGCCGATGAAAAAGGCCTGTCAAACAGTATTTACATCCTCCCTCCTCAACTCTGAATGGTTAAAACCCCATCGAATGCTTGTTAACCATTAAAAGAAAGTTTTTTTTGAAATTCTGTTCACATTTCGGAAAGTTAGGCTGTCAACCCTGTAAAGTCAATCAAAATAAAATCAATCAACATGAAAAACACATTAAAAATACTCACGATTGGAATCTGGGTTTTGTTTGTTGCTTCGAAGGAAAAAAGCTTGGCCCAAACACTGGGAGGCATTCCGGACCCCACTTTTAATGTTGGCGATTCCGGGCTGGCCGTTGTTCCGCTGAATGCCAGCAATCAGCAGTTTTACCCTGGGCCGAATGCCGGGGTCTTTGTTTCTGCTTACCAAAAATACCGTTTGGCTGCGACCGCTAAAAATCAGCTCACTAAGTACAACGACTATTATGACAAGGACGGAGTTCCCAATACTTTTTCTCCAAACAACGAAGCGGGTCGCATCGGTGAAGTATTGGAAGTCGGTTATCGAAACTATTACAAAGTATCCAGTTGGTTTTCCGGAAACAATCCTTTGGGAGTTGATTCACTTATGATTACACGATTGGTGGTTAATAAGCCAAAGACCAATCCTTTGCAAAACAAGTTTTCTTTTTTCAAACCACTAAAAGGCGATTACAAAACCGGTGCAGTGCAGACGACTCCCAGCCGGCTTGTATTTTGGTTGACATATTATCCAGCTGATACAGCGGGGGCTCAGTTGCATACGCAAACCTATCTCCGGTCGCTCGATACCAGTGGCGCACCCTTACCAGCAACCGTTACGATTCCGAATTTCAGAGCGGTGAAGGCCAGTTATTCACAGGGGAATATATATTTCCTTGGTTTTGATATTAATTCGGTGCCAGTGCCTACTTCCAAAATTGTGGTGGTGGATGCCACAACGCTAACCATTCTTCCGCAGACGTTTCCGGGATTAAGTCTTAATATAAATAGTGGAAATGTGCAGGTTTTTAAGGTTTTGAATGATGGCAGAATGATGGTAGCCGGAACCTTATCCAATTTGGAACTAGTAATGCGTTTGAATGCTGACGGATCATTGGACAACACATTTTCTCTTTTACCATTTGCCGCCGACCGGACCAAATGGGTGATCGACGAAACCAACACCATCCGTTGCGCAACCATTCGCCAGAATGGTTTGAATCTGGAAGCTGCCATGGCAGTGGTTCAACCAAACGGAGGATACATAACCTCAACGCATACCATTTCTTCCGAATATGGTTTAGGTCAGTGCTTGATGTATCATCCGGACTACAATGCTTTTCTGTTTGAAAGCTCTCCCATCAGACCCACTTTATTATACCAATGGAATGTAATTGATGGAATTTATCCGGACACTTTGTACGGATCCAGATACCGGTATTATGTGAGCTTTAATGGAGCCCAGTGGCCTTTGGTTAACCATGATGGTGCGGGAATGTTTGGCGAGCAAACCAAGATTGATGTCAATCCCACCATCAGCAACCGCTTTCTCGCTTATGGAGATTTTACCCAGGTAAACCGTAGAATGATGCCGGGTCTGGCAATGATGAAAGCAGATGGTCAACTGGATACGACCTTTCGTTCAGTTATGCGTCTGCCCAATGATTCATTGAAATACTATATTTTCTGTGGTAGGCACAATGCTCATCTAACAAATTCAGGAAAGGTGTTGTTGAGCTTTCCGGCCGACAGAAGCTTGATTACCTACAGTGGACAACGACTTAACTGGCAAGATACGGTTCGAAGATTAAACCCGGACGGTACCAAAGATTTGTCTTATGGTTCGCCCTGGTACCACGGTACTTTGGAAAGAGGAAAAGATGGGAAATATTATTCAATCCGTTTTTATGAAAACGGAATTCCAACTCCGGTTCCTTCACCCGGGCCATTTACTACAGTGAAGTTGCTGGTGTTGGATGAAGAAGGAAATTTTGTGGAAGAGCGTGGGTCTTTTCTATCAAACGGACTGTTTCCTGATACAACAGGAGTTTTATCTCAGGACTACAATTACCGAAACCGTAGTTATTTCTGCCAGGATGAAGCCGGTGGTGTTTGGGTATCCGTTATACTCAGTGTAAATTCATCAGGAGGATGGAAAGCCCGTCAGTATTTTGTTCGTTTCGACCCAAATGGCAGTACAAGGGTGATTTATCCCCGCTTTGTTTGTCATACTGTGCCTCTCAAAATAGAGATTTTGCCTGGGAAAAGAATGCGTTGGACAGGCGCATTCGGAACTACTGATACCACTTTTGGAAAAGTGGTGAATGTGTTGGAAACCGACAGCACAGGGAATCTTGATCTTGCCTTTACTCCAAAGATCTTCTTTGTACCTGATGCTTATGGAGGCAGATCGAAATACTATGCTGCTCCGGTGAAATACACGCCAGATGGTAAAATGCTGACTTATCTTAATTTCAATAATACCCCCCTTGGCAACATCCTAATTCGTTTACAAGCGTCTGGGAAACAGGATAACAGCTTTATGCCTATTCAAGGACCCACTTATGTTAGCAGTCCAATTGTTAGCATTTCAATTGCCGTTTTGAGCACACTGGGCATTTTGGGCGATCGTCTTTTGATTGGGGTTGAGAATTTCAATTTGGCGGGATACCAGTACACACCACGAATTTCATTCGTTGAAAATTCCTTCAAAAATGGAATTCACGCCTTTGGTCTTAAATCTACACCAGCCAACACGGGCTATATTCAGGGTCGTGTAACACAAGTAGTTTCTCCGGCAACCGGTTGCAATCCAACGGTTCCGCAGAAATCGGTGAATGGAATGATGATCCGGACGGCGCCCAGCAACCGCATCGCATTGACTGATACTGGTGGTTACTATTCAATTCCGGTGCTGATCGGGAACCATACCGTAAACCAAACCATTGAGAATATCTCCCTGCAGCGACAGGTATGTCCGGTTCCGCCGACTTTGGCCCACAATGCTTCGAGTCCATCCGCAGGATCAGCGTCTTTAGGCAACGATTTCATCAACCAAACCTACGATTGCCCACGACTCGATCTGAAAGTTCTGGACCCGCGATTCAGACTTTGCTCACGAACAAGCTTTCAGATTCAATATCAGAACGATGGTGTGGCTCCACAGCCGAATGCCAGAATCCGGGTAAACCTTCCAGAAGAAATCCGGATTCTAAGTGCCAGCAGGCCTTATGTAAAAGATGTAGATTCTTCTTATGTGTTTGATTTGGGCACTTTGCAGCCTGGTCAGCATGGAACCATAACAACTGTGGATACCATCGCCTGCCCAGCTCAGCCCGATTCATTGGCAAGAGCTTGTTTTTCAGCCAGAATAGAGCCACTTTCCTTGTGTTCGAATATCGATCCTGCCAGTATTTTGTGGGATGGAGCCTGGTTGGATGCCGTTGCCCGTTACAATTCAACAAACAATAAAGTTCGGGTGGTGGTGTACAACAAAGGATCGAATATGGCCGATTCAACCACGTTGCGATTAACGGGTCCGGGACTGATTTATAAGGACGGAAAAATCAAATTGGCTGCTGGTGATAGCCTCGTAACACTTTGCGAACCCGCTGTTCAAGGATCTCTTCAATTGCAATTGGCGCAACCTGCTTCTTGTCCATTGGGCTCAAACTCAAGTCTTAATCATTCCGGAAGAGGCAGCGCCAGATCTTTTCTAAACTTTGGTTCCGGACTTTTAGAAACCTATACGGTACAGGCCTGTCCGGTGTGGAGATTCAGCTATGATCCAAATGAGAAACTGGTCGAGCCTCAAGGTGATATCGAACCCGGCACCGATCTGGATTACA
>CAMDMI010000199.1 GCA_945902135.1 Spirosoma fluviale | reverse complement strand
TGGAGATGGCCATATGCGAATGGTTGGGCCTTCAGAAGTGTCACGGTTGCACTGTCCTTCTGCAATAATCTGGGTCTGGAATTTTCCAGTGTCGGGGTATGTAAATGCAGCGTTTGAATTACCAGGGGAAAAAGGAAGAATCAAGTTGTTATAGCCCAGCAAAACCCAGGCGGAATCTGCATCAACCGATAAGTTTCTGAATTTTACGCGCAGTGAGTCGCAGCCTTGGTAAGGTGGAATAACCTGAAACTTGGCAATCGTCTTTTTTACATTGCTTACGCTCAAAGATGCAGTGTCCCATGAATAACAAGTGGTAATTGGGTTTGTTACTTTTAGCCGTATAGGCACCTGACCTGCAGTGGATATCCTTATTGGAGCTGGATTGAATAAGGAAGAAAATGGGATGGAATTGTTTGCCAAATACCATGAATAAATCATTCCGGACTCGGAACCGTTCAATACCCGCAAAGAATCGTTCAGGCAGATACTGGGCTTTTGAATGGTAAAGCTGGAATTGGGTTTTGGATGTACCAATAACGGTTTTTCAAGCACGGCGGTACAACCAGAACTGTTAATGAGGCCGCTTGCTTCCAGCCTTACGAAGTAATTTCCTGCTGATTGAATGGCAAATGACCAGACTGGAATATTATCGGCAGAATCCACTTTCGTACTTCCTTGCAAAAGGAACCAGCGAATTTTGTTTGAAAACAGGCTGTTGCTTTGAAACGAAATTGGGATTCCCTGACACGCCACAACTGGTCCTGTAAACAAAGCCTGGGGCTGAGGTTTTACCAGAACCCATTTTCTTTTGCTGGCCTGGCAAAAAGGTGGATCCAGATAGGTTTCTTTTAGGACCACTGAAAACAGGCCAGTTTGGTTGTAGGTGTGCTGAGGAGATTCCTGTGCTGAACCAATACCGCCATCACCAAAAACCCAGTTATGCTCAATTCCCGCAATGCCGGGGAACATGTTTATAAATTGCACGGTTTCACCCAAGCATATTCTGATGGTATCTCCAATCCATTCAGGTTGGCCAGTGCTTGATGCCCGAAAGTTTGCCTTAGGACTTCGCCTGATTCGGATGGTTTCAGAAGCGGTTGTGTCAAATGTGCATTTTCCATAAGCAACCAAATAGGCCTGTAAAGTGTCGGCTTGAAAAAATTTAACAACGGTCTGATTTTGGGGCCTTGGAATGGAAAGCACCGTTCCATTGCTAAACCAAACCCTGCTGGAATCTCT
This sequence comes from Spirosoma fluviale, assembly GCA_945902135.1. Classification (GTDB taxonomy): domain Bacteria; phylum Bacteroidota; class Bacteroidia; order Cytophagales; family Flexibacteraceae; genus CAMDMI01. Next base: position 3,526 of record CAMDMI010000199.1, on the reverse strand, counting down.
GAAAACAGAGTTATCCCGAATGGTGATTTTTAATGAATCGCATCCTTCCAAAGGGGTAATTGTCCAAGAGGCTGCCGCTTGCCGTATAGAATTTACATCTACAAATGCTGTATCATAAGCTTTACACCCAGAAACCGGATCGGTTACCCGTAGCTCAAATCGATAAATACCAGCTGAATTGAAATTGGGTGTTGGTCCGGGAGTGAATTGATTAATTCCGTTTGTCCAGGTCACAAATGGCGGACCAATTGATTTCCAAAGATATGCCATCCCCGCACTGGATTGATTTGAAAACTGGACAAAGTCGCCTAAACAGGCAAAACTGGTATCCGGCTCAATGTTGGCAATGGGTGCCGGGAACACCGTTACCTGTTTGTCTACCGAATCCCTGCAACCTTCATCGCCAAAAGTGTTTGATGTAATAAGACGAATGGTGTAGGAACCTGCCTGGTTAAATTGGAGGTTGATTGTCTGATTGTATTCTTGAGAAGGAGGCGTGATTTCAAAATTGCCTGGATCCAAAACCTTCCATCGGTGTTGAATAAAATTTGTGGAAGCATTCTGAAAACTTAAAACACCATTCTGGCAAACGGTATTGTTGTTTCCATTTATTATCGCGTTAGGGAGACTTTTTACTTTCACCCAAATTGACTTGGTGGAATCGCAACCTGCTGGACCACTCGCCACTACTTTTAAAGTAGTTAAATACAGGCCGGCAACATTGTATTGTTTGGGTTGAGGAGAAATGGAACTAGAACCTGTATTGTCTCCAAAATTCCAACTGTAGTTTACACCTGTCTGGGTGGGAAATAAATTTGAATACCAAACACTGTCTCCAACACAAATGTAAACGGTATCACTCCAGTTGCTGTTTGTTTTGGTTTCAGTTAAGAATCCAACCCGTGGAACTGGATTCACTTTAACCTGAACTTGATCGCTCGTATCATTCACACATTGGCCGAATGCAATCAAATACAGTGAGTATGTGCCTGGTGTGAAATACGGGTATTTTAATTCGGTTTTGCTTGGGCCAAGGAGATGAGAGAAACTATCGCCCGTGTAAATTTCACTGCTTTGTCTGTTCTCGGATAAATCCCGAATTAAAATGGTATCACCGGGGCAAATCTCATTTGGAATTGCTTCAATTTTCGCCCTTGTTCTTAAGCCTGGTCTAACAGTAACTTTTGCAGAATCCATTGCAGAACAGCCACTTTGCGGGTCCTTCACAATCAATTTTATTTTTGTAATTCCACTTGCGGGTAATTGAATTACAGGGGCTTGGTAAGAAAATGACCAAGGAGAGGTCTCATTATTTCTATACCATTCATAGCTTAAACCTATACTGGATCCATTCACAAATCGGATTGTATCCTCCATGCAAATGCTGGTGTCTTTTGCATTAACAATCAGAGCTAAAGGACTTGGATAAACATGAACCCAAGCCGAATCAACCATGCGATGGCAATCATTGAAAGAGGTTAGTTTAACCCTGTAAACGCCAGGTAAATTATATTCATGACTTACATCTTTCTGATTCAGAACGATTGTTCCATCGCCTAAATCCCATCGGACTGTTACACCCGGAACCATTGGAGATGTACTGAAATTTGTAATTCCATTGTCGCAATGGACAGTATCATCTGCCGTCAATTCATAGTTGAAATTTCTACCTCGGATTCGAATTTTTATGCTGTCCGCACTGCTTGGACATGTATTAATGGCTGTAACTTTTACCGTGAAGAAAATGTCATTCATGGTGTTGTTTACATAACCATGTTGAATGGTTTCCTGCAGATTGGCAGGATTGACAGCCACCGGTGTGATGGTTCCGTCTCCAAAATCAAAAATAAGGGTTGTTGGTGCACCAATGATTGTTGAACTAAAAGTGACCAAGTTGGGTTCGGGGCAATGGCTTAAACCATTGGCGCTAATGTTTGCAACTGGCAGCGTTTTGACTAAAATGGAATCCTTAATTACCAGGGTATCACAGAAATTAACCAGTTTGTAGCGAATGTGGTATACGGTGTCTCGCCACATACTCATTGGAAAGAAGTGGTCAAATACTTTGGGTTTTGAAACGAAAATTCCGTCTCCTAAATCCCATGAGGACTCGATTCTGTATCCACTGGAGGAATCCTTAAAAGTGACAGTTAAAGGACCGCATTGGCTTTCCGGATTGAATAGTTTCCCAAACTTGGCTATTCCTTTGTCGATAACATGAAGCAGTATGGTATCTTCATCTCCGCAGGTTTGTCCATTTTGTGCATAGAGAATGATTCTTTTTACTCCCGTGTCTGGGAATGTAATAACCAATGAATCCAAATCCGGTGTTTGAAACAATATTATGCCATTGGCCAAATCCCAGTTTAAACTAAGGTTCTGATTGAGGATGTTTGAAACAGAAGCACTTTTGATTTTAATAGGGCTATTGATGCAAAACAGATTTCCATCAGTAACCCTGATGTCTGCTTTTGGCTTCGGGTTTACTGTGATGAATTTTTTATCAACCGAATCACATCCAGTAATTGGATTCACGGTTCTGCATAGAATCTCATACAAATAAGGTTCTGGAATGTTTGAATAGCCGCTTGGATTTGGATTAAATATGCCCTGCGGGCTGAGGGATGCATTGCCTCCAATTGGGTTAACTGATAGAATAGACCAGCTTGCACCAAATGCTGCTTGTGCACCTTGAACTAAATTTAAATCAAAGGGCGCGTCATTTACGCAAATGGTGTCCTGATCGCCACCTGCATCAATTATCGGAAGAGGATTAACCGTAATTTCAAGGCTATCCTGTCGTAGGCAAAGCCCTTTTCCAACCGTGTAAATCAATTTATGTGTTCCGATTCCAGTCTGCCTTGGTAAAAACGTTGAATCTTGTGTGCCTGTCATACCCGGCCCTGTCCAGGATCCGCCCTTTGGAGAAAATCCAGTTATCAGGTAGCCAGTAGAGTCGAGACAAGTAGCCAGATCTGGGCCTGCTACCACTGGTTCAGGTTCTGTTACACGAACTTTGATTATGGAGTCGCGCTCACAGGTTTTGTCGTTTTTCCAGATGAATTTAACTGGATAAATGCCAACGGTGGCGGGAATGAAAGTTCCGTCTGGGTTAATGCCAAGGCCAGAACCATTGTCATCCCATCTTCCGCTGCCGGGCAAATCTCCTCCGGCATTCACCAATTGGACCTGAGTTGCGTTTGTCGTGCGACAAAAGGAGGTATCCTTAGCGAAAACATTTGGCAGTGGATTTACTAAAATCGTCTTGGTGTCTATACTATCGCAGCCATTTACATCGCGGAATCGATAAGTAATGGTGTGGGCGCCAACACCTGCGGTTTGTGGGTTGAAGACACCGGCGACAGCATCAGTGACGCCAATTCCGGACCAAAGTCCACCAGCAGGGGTTACCCCGGCTTGGGAAGAAAGTTGCACATCGGCATCGTTGATACAGACGGTGTCCTGATCGGGACCGGCGTTGATGTCAGGCAGCGGGTGAACTGTAAAAATGAGGGAGTCTTTTCTT
>CAMDMI010000198.1 GCA_945902135.1 Spirosoma fluviale | reverse complement strand
TGCACGGTAACCGGCACCAGTGTGGGAGGCATTCAACTCACCCAAAAGTTCGCTGAGCATTTCCTCAAAATCATAGTTGTTGCCGATGAATGGAAGGAATTTCTCATATTCCTTTTTGTAGAAATCCCATTTTACTCCTTGAAGATCTGTGCGGTAAAATTTCTTTACAACCTGTCTCCAGGCATGCTCAAACATATAAGCCCTTTCAGCCGAAGGATTCAGCTGCATTTCACCATTCAGGCTAATGTTGTCGATTTTACCACTTTCTGCATCCAGTTTCATCATGCGACCATCGGCCCAAAGGAAGAGACTTTTGCCTTCTTTATCAAAAACCAGATTGCCTGCCATTCCTGCATCAAGCGGGGCCAGAATTTTGGTGCTTTTCTCTCTGAGGTTGGTCACCCAAAGGTTGTAGCCTTTTTCGAACTTGCAGATATAGTAAAGCTTTTCACCATCCGGACTCAAAACCGCATCGCTCAGAAAAGAGGAGTGCAAAGTCAGCCTAACTTTTCTCTCAGAAATATCGTCCCATTCAATTTTAACTGAAGCCTTTTCTATGCTATCCGATTTTGCCTTTGCGATCTCAGCGGGCGTCTTTTTCTTTTTGTCATCTTTTCCTTTGTCGGCACCTTCCTTGTCTTTCTTTTCTTTTTCCTCCTTTTCCTTCAGCAATGCAAATTCTGCTTTGCTCAATTGAAATCGGTCAAGGGCTTCCCGGGTCGGGAAAATTGCATAAATATCACTTTCTGCACCCCAGCTTCCGTGGCTCTTCATTCCATCCCTCCAGGAGTTAAAAATAATCATTTTCCCTCCGGCCATCCAGCGCGGACTTCCATCATCATATCCATTTTCTGAAATGTTACGAATGGGTCCTTTGCCGTCCGCAGATGCCATGCCCACTTCGTCCATCCAATGGTTTGGTTGGAGATAGTTGAATAAAAGCCACTTGCCATCCGGACTCCAATCAAACCACTGATCGCCATCCGAATACGAATAATTTGTGCCAGCTGGAACAATGGTTCTGGCTGATTTGGTTTGAATGTTGAAAACTTTCAAGGTCGTACGCTCTTCGTAATACGCCACTTCCTTGCCATCTGGTGAAAAATTAGACTGAAATTCATCGGCTGCAGTTGCAATAAGTGGTTCCTCCTTCAAGATGGTTGCCGCATAAAAATATGGTTCATCCTTGCGGACAATCGAAGTAGTGAAAATATCCCAGCTTCCATTTCTCTCAGCAGAATACATCAGCTTTTTTCCATCCGGAGAAAAGGAAACCGAACGCTCCTGCTGCGCTGTGTTTGTAATTCTTTTGGTGATGCCGCCTTCCACAGAAGTTACAAAAACCTCACCGCGAACAATACAGGCAATTTCTTTGCCATTTGGACTCACCGCCATTTCACTTACACCGCCCCCAACAGGTACATTTTTATATGCATTGCTTCTGGCATCGCTGAAAATCCGAACCTGAACTTTCACCGGCTGGGCGCCTTCTTTTACTGTATAGAGTTCTCCATTCCAAGAAAAACAAAGCAATCCATTGGAAGATGCACTTAGATGCCGAACGGGGTGGTCACTTAAATTTGTAATGGCTTTTGATTGCGCAGGATTGTCGAGGTTCAGCTTGAAAACATTAAAGGAATTTGGCTGCTCAGATAGATAGAAAATGTCCTTTTCTCCGGCAAAAACTGGATTGCGGTCCTCGCCTTTAAACGATGTGATTTTCTTATACTTATTGGAACGGGTATCAAAAGTCCAGAGGTCTCGCGCTATGCTGGAGGTATGGTGCTTTCTATAATTGTCTTCATATCCTTTTTGATCCTGGTAAGCGATGATATTTCCTGAAGGCGAATAGACCGCGAGTTCAGCAGAAGCGGCAAAAACCTGCTTTGGTTTTCCTCCTGCAGCGGGTACAGAATAAACCTCTCCCAGTATTCTGGATGGAAACTGAACGGAAGTATGTGGGTCCTGGCGTGCAGATTGAAAGAGCACTGATTTACCATCCGGACTAAAACCTGTCGGATAATCTGCATAAGAAGCCTGGGTAAGTCTTCGCGGCTCACCACCTGTGGCTGGCATTGTAAAAACATCAAAATTCCCATAACGATCGGAAGCAAAGGCAATGTTTTTTCCATCCGGACTCCAGACAGGCATTGTTTCATGGGCTTCGTGGGTTGTCAGTGCGGTTGCATCACCGCCTGCAGATGCAACACGATATAAATCGCCCTTGTAGGCAAAAACTATTTGCGCACCATCCGGAGAAATAACAGGATAACGCAACCATAAAGGCTGGGCAAAAGTTGCTACATTCAAACCAAAACCGGCTACGGCCAATACAATAAGTCTTAAGTTCATGATGATTAAAATTGGTCTGCAAACTAAGGCCTTCGGGCATAAAGCCATGATGATTTTTTCAGGATTGGTAATTTCAACGGATAACCGGACCCAGACAGCGCTGATTCGATTTTAAGGAGTTTGTTTTTTATTTTTTGTGGGCGTGTCCACGCCTGTGGCGTGGTCAGGCTCTTCGCCCCGGCAATGCGGGGCTACGATCCTTCACGCATTAGATTCAGCGAATAGAAAAAAAGCAATGAAGGTCTGAGGCAATCTGATTTCTCTCATGAATTTTCCTTGTCCCTTCTAACTTTGCCGCCATGTTATTCAATTCGGCAGAATACCTTTTTCTATTTCTGCCCTTCTGCCTTTTGCTTCATTATTTCCTGAGGGGAAACACCCTTCGCATGGCAGGCCTGGTGATTCTCAGTGCCTGGTTTTACATGGCGGCATTTCCAGTGTACATTTTCATCCTGCTGGGCCTGATTGCAGTGGATTATGTGGCAGCAATTTGGATGGACAAATCCGAAGGCCTCAATCGAAAACTCTGGCTTTGGTTTTGTCTTCTCAGCAACATTCTGCTTTTGGCATCATTTAAATACTGGAATTTCACGGCAGGAAATATCAACATTCTGGGCTGTAATCTTCCCCTGCACGATTGGGCCTTACCGGTTGGACTTTCTTTCCACACTTTTCAAAGCATGAGCTATGCCATTGAAGTGTATAGAAAGGCCTGGCCCGCAGAAAAAAATCTTCTCCGCTACAGTCTTTACATTCTGTTTTTTCCTCAAATGGTGGCAGGACCAATCGAAAGACCTCAAAACATTTTGCCACAATTCCTTCATTTTAAAGGATTTAGTCTGGAAGATTTCAGAGAAGGACTTTTCCAGCTGGCCAGAGGACTATTCATGAAAGCCGCGGTGGCAGACCGACTTTCGCTTTTTGTGAACCCCATTTTTGAACATCCAGAACAAGCAAATTCGGCACAATCCGTCCTGGCAATTCTATTTTTCACCATTCAGATTTACGCCGATTTTTCAGGTTACAGCAACATGGCACTCGGTTCTGCCCGAATGCTCGGCATTCGCCTAATGGTCAATTTTCAGCAGCCTTATCTTGCTTCCAGCTTGTCAGATTTTTGGCGCAGATGGCATATTTCATTGAGTACTTGGTTTCGGGATTATCTCTACATTCCACTCGGTGGAAACCGGAATGGTGCAATTGCTGCTTCTGGAAATCTGCTTCTTGTTTTTCTGGTAAGCGGCCTCTGGCATGGCGCCGGCTGGAATTTCCTGCTTTGGGGCTTGCTCCATGGGCTTGGCCTTGTTGCTGAAAATCTCCTTGGCAAAAAAGCAAAAGAGTTTGGTCCACATTGGTTCAAACTTCTTCGCACTCAAATTTGGGTAATGCTTTGCTGGGTATTCTTTAGGGCTACATCAATGGACAATGCCTTGGCTGTTTTTAAAGGAGCTTTGGGATTTGGCAGCGGCACCCTTTCCCCAGAATTCTATCCAGCAGAAATAGCATATGGATTGGCACTTTTAATTCTGATTCCAATTTCTGAAAGCCTGAAATTGCAGGAAAATTGCTTTCGGAAATTTCCATGGATTAGTGTCATCAGCTTGCTGATTTTCTCGTACTTCCTGGGAAATTTCAAGGCTTCATCTTTTTTATACTTTCAATTCTGATGCGGCTTTTCCACTTTTCACTTTTACTGTTTTTTCTCCTAGTTTATGGATTGGTAAAGGTGCCTGGCGCAATCTTAGTAATTAGACCATACTGGCCAGATTTATACCGCTATGGCGACCTTTATAGATTCAGTTTTTTAAAAGAATACAAGGAAAGTTCTCCCCATTGTCTCCCACCTGCAGCCAAGCCGGAAACTAGAACCGACTTGTTTGTTCTTGGAGATAGCTTCGCAGCACCATTCGGCAAACTCAATTTTCCCGGTGTCAGAAACTTCAGCTTTGTAAATTGGAATCAATTTGATGGTTTTAAAGTTAAAATAAAAACAGACAGCAGCGTTCGAAATGTCCTGATTATCGAAAGTTCTGAAAAACACATTTTGCTTCGGTTTTCAAAAGGGCAAATCAAAAGGTTTTTACCACTTGTTTCTGATACAGGAAAACCTGGATTCCAGCTCCTTGAAAAGGAAAATGGCTTTGCTGGCACACTCGAAAAATATGCAGGTCGTCCAGCAGTTGCCGACCAAAACCTGAACATCCTTTTGTTTTCCAATGAAGCCGTTTTGCGGATAAAAGAAACAAAGGCGGATTTCAACAGAAGTGTATTTGGGCGAATTGCTGGCGAGGTGGAAGAATATCCGGCGAAAAATATGCTTTTACAACGGATGACAACCGACCTTGATTACTTGTATATGAGCAGTTTCAGGCCTGTTTCTACAAGCAGAGAAAATGAAACATTCGATGGAATGAAACGG
>CAMDMI010000197.1 GCA_945902135.1 Spirosoma fluviale | reverse complement strand
TAGAAAGGTTAAACTGTATTTCCAAAAATGGGATGATTTTCCTAAATTAAATCAATGCTCTTCGCATTTTACCAGCTCCGAACAAAACCAAATCCCAGAAACAGGTTGCGGCTATTGGATGATGCTGAAGGCAGCAATTGGGCAGACATTTCCATTCGTCGGATTTCGGTTCGAATGGACCAGCGCCTTTGCAAGTGGTATTGCGCTGCCAGCCAGTAAGCAGGCTGAATAAGTCGGGGTATCTGTTCTTGCCGGTTGCTAAAAACCCATGACCAGACTGCTCCGGCCCGCAGTTCCAAGGAGCCTATCAAGGCATAACTTGCTTCCAGTCCTGCACCCGGCAACAGGTAATCTGTTTCTTTGGAATATGTGCCCGGCTGTAGAACCGGAGCTCCACTGATGCCATCAGCTGTTTGAATCAGTTTTACAAGAGCCGATGCCCCCGGCTCTGTTTGGAAAGTCATTCGCCGATGCAAAACCGATGTTTCCAGCAAAGGCAATAATGCGAAATTCGATACAATTGGGACCCTCATCTTGAATTGCAGATTCCCGCCAAACACCGGCCGCAACGAAACTGGTGATTGCATCTCCTGTTCAGCACCCGTTTGAGCGGCATTTTGAACAGTTAATTTTTGTTGAACATAGTGAACACTCAATCCCAGTTCAAAACCAAATTTCCTTTTCGCCAATTTTCTCCGGACGGAATCTTTTGGATTATTGGCCAGATTTAAAATTGAATCTACTTTTGGTGGAGCCACAAAATCAATTTTCGGTTCGATACTGTCCTTTGGAGAAACAGCCTGAGAAACAACATTGGCTTCAGCTGATTTCTGGTCTTCTGGTAATGGCTTGCTACCGATTATTTCATTTTCGGACATGCCCGGTTTCTGAGCAATCACTTCTTCAATTCCACCATTCAGTTGTTTGGATGATACAGTACTCGAAGCACTTTCCTTTTTTGTTAAGTGTGTTTTGGATTCGGAAAGAACCTCGTTGGATGTAAGCTGATTCCGAGTCGATTCTTTCTTTATAAAAATGGATGAAGATTTTGCGATTTCAAGTCCGGATTTCGTTTCAGTTTGTTTCCTGCTGCGTTTTTTCTTTGTTGGTTGAAAGGAAATATTGGCTGCAATCAGCCTTTCAGTGGATTTATCGACTTCTGGTACTTCATTTATTTTTCCTTTTGAAGCGGGGGCAGAAGCAGTCCGATCTTCAGTTGATTCAGCTTGAGGATTAATAGACCGTTCAGATTCATCTAAAATTTCAGAAGGCTGTTTTCTTTCAGGAGGTCCCACAGTTTTAGCTTCAGTATTTTTCTCAACTTCAGAATCAGATGTACTTTCAGACGAAATCTCTTTCGATACAAGGGTTGGCGGTCCAGATTTTGTTAGCATCGCCTCCGCCGATTTGTCTTTCTGAATCAGCAAATACGCACCAACACTTAGCAACAAGGCTGGAAAAAGCCACCATAAAAACCCTCGACGGCGTTTTTTTCGGCGTTCGTTCAGTCTCTCCCAGCTGCCTTCCGGCATGTCGGGCATAAATCCACCAAAGGCGTCACCCAGACTTCCTGGCTGTCCTTCTGATTCAGGTGAATGTGGATCAAATTCGTTGGTCATGGCTTTCTGTTGCTGTTGTATTGTGGTGTCGGTGTCGTTTGAGCAGAATCTGTGGTGCCGTTGATTTGTCGGCTGAGTGTTATCCGGGCACGGCGCAGTTGTTGGCGGCTCGTTTCTTCGCTGATATCGAGCGATTGTGCAATTTCTTTATGGTTCATCCCTTCGACGGCGAAGAGGTTGAATACAAGGCGGGGTCCTTCGGGAAGCTTTGAAATGAGTTGAGCCAGTTGTTCCAGTTCCAGAAAGTCTGATGGCGGCGCCGGATCGGCCACCGATGTAGCGGCATCTTCTTCGGCAGATACGGCAAACCATTGCAGACGGGACTTCCGTTTCTGGTAAGCATTGAGACAAACCGACACAAACAGTTGCCGGATCCAGGCCCCGAATGGACCATCGTTCCTAAAGAGGGAGAGTTTATCAAACACCCGCATCCATCCTACCTGATGAAGATCTTCGGCTTCCATTTTATCACTTGTGTAGCGTCTGCAAATACCAAATGTGAACGAACCGTATCGCCGATAAAGGCCGTGTTGCGCCGAAGACTGCCCTTTCAGGCAGCCTTCAACCAAGTCTAAATCAGGCAATATTGGTTTATCCAAGTTGCGTCATTTATAGAGTGAGAAACAGATTCAGGGAAACGCTCATCCTTCGATTAGTTGACTTTCAAAATGAGTTGAGAACGGGTTATGCGTTTGTCCGGACCGGCTTCCATAAAAATGAATGTTGTATCGGGCTGCGTTCCGGAGGCAAATCTTTTATAGTAAAAGGCTGCATTGCTTCCAGCGTCAACCGTATCCCGGATTTGTCCGAACTGCGTGTTGATCCTCTTTTTCCCTGTGTAGGTCAAGGGTTCCAGGCGATGCACAACCGGACTAATGGCTGAGACATTCGCACATCCCAGATCGTTGGCTGCTAAAGTCGAAACCGATAAAATTCCGGAACCCGAAGGCAGCGTTTGCGCGTCATTGCGGGCTCTCGCCAGACAGGTATCGCCAATTACGATCGGAATCATGCCTCTGAAATATTGGCCGTTGCTTCTTTTTATCCTGTAGTAAATAAAGTCCGTTCCGAAATTGAGGAAGTTACCTAAACCGCCTTGTGCCAAATAGGAAATGCGGGAATTGGTATAGGAGGCAGAGTGCATAAATCCCCAGATCGAATCGATGCTGGCACCAGTTTCAGACAAGCCACTTACATTATCGAAATTTCGTGAATCGCCATTTTCCAAATACACAAGTGGCATATCCGGCAATGGCGTTCCTGTTAAAAATGTAACCGGCCACACTGGCTGATCCCGTTTGTTGTTAATCTTAACGAAACCTTCTTTTATTTTACCTTCCTGCGTCAAAATAACGGTACCAGAATCGGCGGTCCAGTCATTTGTTCCAAAAGGAACAAACTGAAAAAGTGAATCCTGAAAAGGCTCAAAATTGCCGTGTTTGAAGTCACGGGTTTTAAAAAGGAAAAGTTTGGATTGGTCCACTTTTAAGCTGCGAAGAGAAACAATGGCTTTTCCGGTTGTGTCGGCCTGCACTTCAAGGCGACCAATGGGCTGGCTGAAAATATCAACCGGCTTTACAGGATTTTTATCAATGGTGGAACAGGCAGCCATTGCAAATCCCAGAAGGGCAACCAAAGCCATGAACAGGCTCTGGTTTTCCTTTTGGTTTTGAATAACTCTGTCTTTGAATAACATGGTTTTCATACAGATTTTGAAGAATCGTTGTGTATAAACCTTATTGAACGATGATCAGTTTCTGTGGCTTACTGCCAGCTGATTGCACAATGTAAACACCCGGCTCAAGTCCGGTCACTTCGATCTGCGAACCGGTGTAGAGGAGGCGTTTCACTTCTCTTCCGTCCAAACTGCTGATGTTCACCAGAACCGGATTCTGTACTGTCGCGCGGGACTTGGTGAACCAGATTTTAACCGTTCCACTCGCCGGATTCGGTGCCAGTATCATTCGGTTATTGGAATGAACGATGTTTTCATTTCCAGTCAGCACACCAAGAGTTGCAATTGGCGAATGCACATATTCCGTCGTAACAGCCGGATTGCGGTCGAAGTAAATGTGGGCACGGTTGGAGATTTTGCTTCCCCGAACCACATTGTCCTTAGAGCGGATTTTGAAACTTACCTGACCTTTGCTTCGGATGGAATCCTGTTTCTTTCCAGTCAGTTTGATTTCACGGAAGTGGAAATAAACGATAGGCTGATTTACATCTCCGCCCATTTCCAATTCATATTTATCACTGCTGGCGCCTCGTCTGAATGTGGTTACATCCAGTCCAGCCGGAAGTGAATCTACAACCGTTACAGCGTAAGCCGTATCATTGCCGTAGTTTTCAAAGTGGATGGTGTAATCCAGATCGGTGCCGGGTTCGATATCACCTTGAGGCTCGACCAGTTTCTCATTTGGATCATAGCTGAATCTCCATGTTGGACAAGCTTGAACCGTATAGGTTTCCAAAAGGCCAGAGCCAAAGTTTAGAAAAGATCTGGCAGTTCCTCTTCCGGAATGATTCAACCATGAGTTCGATCCCAATGGACGAGAAGCAGGTTGCGCCAGTTGCAGTTGAATCGAACCCTGAATGGCAGGATCGCAGAAGGTTACAAGACTATCTCCGGCGGCTAATTTGATTTTACCATCCTTATAAATCAGTCCCGGACCCGTTAATCGCATTGTGGTTGAATCGGACATTGAGGTGCCTTTGTTATACACCACCACCCGAACTTTGTTGCTGGCAGGATTGTATCGTGCTACGGCATCCAACCAGGCTCCATCCCACAAAATACTGGCAGGATCGATGTTTGAGCACAAGGAAAGCGGCTCTATTCTGGCTGAAAAACAAGCTCTTGCCAATGAATCCGGCTGAGCTGGGCAGGCGATGGTATCCACAGTCGTTATGGTTCCATGCTGTCCGGGTTGTAAGGTGCCCAGATCGAACACATAGGAAGAATCTACATCTTTGGTAAACGGACGGCTGGCGGACAGTATCCGGATTTCTTCCGGCAGATTCACCCGAATTCGTGCATTGGGTTGAGGAGCGATACCGTCATTTCTATAGTGGATACCAATCGAAGTTCGTGAACACAGACGGAACCGTGGTTCAATTATACTCAGCTCAAGACGGGGACAATCATACGTCTGGTTGATGAAATCGTTGCCTAAAGACGCTGATCCTGCGGATGGACTCGAAGCATTGTG
>CAMDMI010000196.1 GCA_945902135.1 Spirosoma fluviale | reverse complement strand
TATTGGTTACGCCTTGAAAATTCCCTGTGTTGCTGAAAATCCGCATGTTTACCTGATAAATGGCTACATCGTTTCTGTCCGGAACGCCACTGAATGGCGCATCATATTCCAGCGTGTCTGGGTTTCCGGTTTGAAGTTCCAGCTGACACGCTTTTCCGGCAAACGAAAAGGTAAAAGCGCTGGCTCCGATGGAAACTGGCGTTCCCCAAACGGCAAGCTTCAAATTGCCGTTTCCATTTTCCAGTGTGCCGTTTTGTAGCACAACTTGTAAACCATTGAAACGAATGGTGTCACCCGCTTGATAAGATTTGCCGTTTCCGCCTGAATAGGGAAGGAGCAATGTGTCGGAATAGGCTATTCCGGCCAAAAGTCCGGGGTTTGCTTGCCAGCCTTCACACAACAGACTTGAGATTTCTGGATTGGATGATTGAGGGTTTGCAGGGATGTCTTTTTTACAGGAAATCAATGCGGTGGAAAACAATCCAGCCAGCAGAAAGACAAACAAATGATGCTTCATTCTTTTTTCAGCAGAAGTTCTTCCCTGAAGATATGATGAATCCGGCGATACTCATCTAGCCAGCTTTCAGGTTCAGTAAAGCCATGGTCTTCGAGTGGGTAGGAGGCCAGTTCCCAGTTTTGTTTTCCGAGTTCAATCAGCCGCTGAGAAAAGCGAACAATGTCCTGGTAATGGACATTTACATCCACCATGCCGTGGCACATTAGTAATCTCCCTTGCAATCCTTGAGCAAAATTGATGGGCGAAGAACGGCGGTAGGAGAGGCTGTCTTCTTCTGGCGTATTGAGAATGTTTGCGGTATAGCCGTGGTTGTAGTGCATCCAATCGGTGACAGAGCGCAGAGCTGCACCGCAACGAAATACGCCTGGTTTTGTGCACAAAGCCATAAGGGTGATAAATCCGCCATAGCTTCCGCCATAAATGCCAATTCTTTTGGCATCTACATTGAGATTTGAACCCATCCATTGGGCTGCATCTGTCTGGTCTTCAAGGTCTTTGCCGCCCATGTGTCGGTAGATGCCAGTTCGCCAATCCCGACCGTAGCCCGCGCTGCCCCTGTAATCGATGTCGAGCACGGTAAATCCTTCCTGCATCAGCATCTGGTGGAACATGAATTCTCTGAAATAATGACTCCAATGTCGATGTGCATTTTGCAAATAGCCAGCCCCATGAACGAAAATAACGCCGGCCCCATTCGCTTTTCCGGTTTTGGGCTTGTAAAGCCGAGCAGAAACTTTCGAACCATCTGCAGCTGGAATAAGGACATATTCGGGTTCGGACAAATTAAGTTTTTGAAAATCTGTTGATGCCGCTGCCCGGGTAATCTGAATCGGATTTGCGCCTGGTCTTGCTTCCTGAATGTAAAGTTCCCAGGGTTTTGTGGCAGTGGAAAAACGATAAGCCAGTTGTTTCTCGTCTGGAGAAAGTGTGAATTCATGTCCACCAGAAAATGCACTGATTTTTTCGGGCTTTGATTTTGGTTTGAGGCTGAGCTTGTAGATGGAATGGATGCCCGGGTTTTCTTCGTTGGAGATGTAAAAGAAAGCCAATTGCGAAGCACTGAATTGCACCGAGGAAACTTCGAACTTGTCGGAAGTAAGGGAAGTCTTTTCTCCTGAAACTTGATTGTGAATGTATAAATGTGAAAATCCGCTTTCTTCAGAAAGGAACCAGATTTTATCTGAATTGACCCAGCCAAAGCTGTTTCCTTCCGTGGCAGGACCGCCAATCCAGGCTTCATCCCGCTGGTGGCTGGCTGGTTTCCACTGGCGGGTTTGTGCTTCCCAAACCATGAGCCAGCGGTCTTTGTTGTCCTGCGAACGCACATCCACCAAAAGGCGATTTCCTTCCGGGTTCCATTGGAAGTCTTCCACAAAATATGGCCTTGAGGCTGGTTTTTTATTCTTGAGCTTGGGGTAATCTTTATAGAAATCAGGTTGCTGTAGGATGCCCGGCAGGTCGGAAGATTTGAGCGTATCGGCCTGATTGTTGAAAGGTGAAACGATATAAAATTCCTGACTGGACTGGTCAGCACCCACATTTTCCCTGGAAGGAATTTCAATTGTCAGACCAGATTCGTTTACATAAGAAGGAACTTTTGTGGTGGTGGATTTGGCTTCTGTTGAAACTTGAAAAGCCAAATATTTTCCATCTGTCGATATTTTTGGAGAATGGCTAAAACTTCTGTCTCTCAGATAAAAAACGGGTATGGTGTCCGTTTTTAAGACCTTTTGTTCGGACTTCATAAAATCCGATTTTTCCTTTTTTCGGCGAAGGGTGTTGAATAAACTTAGTTCACTGGCAGAAATCAGGCTGTCTTGTGTATTTGGTTTCTTGCTGGATTTGGGTGCCCCGGATTGAAAATTGATTAGTTGCCGGATGCTGCCGTTTTTTGGGTTGAGAATGAGCAATTGGTTTTCTTGGAGGTAGGCTATTCGTCCATCGGAAAGAAAAATCGGATTTGATACTTCGCTGGAGGATTTCAGGAGGTTTTGCCTTTTGCCGGTTTTAAGATTTTGCAGGAAAAGATTGCCGGCATGCCCAAAAACCAGTAAAGAATTCTCTGAATTGTTAACTCCGCCGGCAGCGGCCAGTTCCAATTCGCCATCGCGTAATTTCTGTGGACTGGATGGTTTTGCCAATGCTGCGGAATAGACAGATTCGGTCAAGTTATTTTCAGGATTCCAGCGAAACAAAACGGATTTGCCATCGGCTGAAAAGACTGGGTTCTTAGGCTGAGTGCCAATCCATTTTGGGTCACGCATGATGGTTTCCAGGCTAAGGTTTTGGCACCAAGCATTGCTGAAAAAAGCAATCGAAAAGAAAACCGCTGCAATGGTTTTCCGCGTATAAAACTGAGTCATCTTGTATCGGGGATGGGCCTCAAACTTAGCCATAAATTGTGTTTGAAATTGCGTGAGGGACCGCAGTGGAAATCGTGGCAGAATCCTGCCACATTGCAGCGAAGGGCCCGGCCATGCCGCTGGCTTTCGAGCGAATTTGCCGGCATGGACACGCCCTCAAAAAAAACGAATTAACCAATGGGATTTGTCAAAGAACATTTTTGAAAAAACTCCCTGCCCAAACCATCCGGAATGCCGAAATTGCAGGCTTTTCCCCTCACAAACTTGGATTTTAAACTCACTTCCGAATACGAGCCTGCCGGCGATCAGCCTCAGGCCATCGAAAAACTTGTAAAAGGTGTTTTGGAAGGCGACAGGGCGCAGACTTTGCTTGGTGCAACCGGAACAGGTAAAACTTTCACCATTGCCAATTTGATTGCGCAAACAGGAAAGCCAACCTTGATTTTGAGTCACAATAAAACTTTGGCGGCGCAGCTTTATGGTGAGTTTAAACAGTTTTTTCCAGAAAATGCGGTTGAGTATTATGTCTCTTATTACGACTATTATCAGCCTGAGGCTTTTATTCCGAGTTCGAACACCTACATCGAAAAAGACCTGGCAATCAATGAGGAAATTGAAAAACTCAGGCTTGCTGCAACTTCTTCTTTGATTTCCGGTCGCAGGGATGTGGTGGTTGTGGCATCCGTTTCGAGCATTTATGGCATTGGAAATCCGGAAGAGTTTGGTCGAAATGTGGTGAAGTTGATGCCGGGTGATGTGATTAGTCGTTCTACTTTTCTGTATGCCCTGGTGTCAATACTTTACCACCGCACTGAAATCGAATTCAAGCGGGGAACATTTCGGGTGAAAGGCGATACGGTAGATATTTTTCCGGCCTATGCGGATTTTGCTTTTCGGGTGTATTTTTTTGGGGATGAGGTGGAGGAAATTCACAAAATCGACCCTGACACCGGCAGTAAAATTGAGCAGGTTTTGCACATGGTCGTGTATCCGGCCAATTTGTTTGTAACCGGAAAAGACGCGCTTCAAGTTGCCATTAAAGAGATTCAGGATGACCTCGTTCAGCAGATTGCCTACTTCGAGCGAGAAGGCCGAAACCATGAGGCAGCCCGCATAAAGGAGCGCACGGAATTTGACCTGGAAATGATGCGGGAACTTGGTTATTGCTCTGGCATTGAGAATTATAGCAGATACTTTGATCGCCGTGTTCCAGGCGCCCGGCCCTTTTGTCTCCTCGATTATTTTCCGAATGATTTTTTACTGGTGATTGATGAAAGCCATGCAACCATTCCTCAGATTCGGGCAATGTGGGGCGGTGACCGTAGCCGCAAGGTAAATCTGGTAGACTTCGGTTTCCGGCTACCGTCTGCCTTAGATAATCGGCCACTCACTTTCAATGAGTTTGAAGGATTGCTGAATCAAGTGATTTATGTTTCGGCAACGCCTTCTGATTATGAACTTCGGGAAACCGATGGGGTTGTTGTGGAACAGGTTATTCGTCCGACTGGTTTGCTCGATCCGATCATTGAGGTTCGGCCAAGTCTGAATCAGATTGATGATTTGCTTTCTGAAATTCGGCAGCGAGTTGATTTTCATGAGCGGGTTTTGGTTACCACGCTTACAAAACGGATGGCCGAGGAGCTTTCGCTTTTCCTGGATCGGATGAATGTAAAATGCCGCTACATCCACTCGGAGGTGAAAACCCTGGAACGGGTGGAAATTCTGCGGGATTTGCGCACTGGTATTTTTGATGTTTTGGTCGGTGTGAACCTTTTAAGAGAAGGTCTGGATTTGCCTGAGGTTTCTTTGGTGGTGATT
This sequence comes from Spirosoma fluviale, assembly GCA_945902135.1. Taxonomy (GTDB): domain Bacteria; phylum Bacteroidota; class Bacteroidia; order Cytophagales; family Flexibacteraceae; genus CAMDMI01. Next base: position 131 of record CAMDMI010000196.1, on the reverse strand, counting down.
TTGGATGCCGACAAAGAAGGCTTCCTTCGGGATGTTCGGTCATTGATTCAAACCATGGGTCGTGCTGCCCGAAACGAAAAGGGAATGGTGATTATGTATGCCGACAGGATGACCAATTCCATGGAAAAGGC
>CAMDMI010000195.1 GCA_945902135.1 Spirosoma fluviale | reverse complement strand
GATATCCAAGCCCGACCTCCTGAAGGTAAAGCAGGCGATTCCGAATTTCCCTGTAAATGTGTTTGGTAACACCCTTGTCGTAATCATTCAGTTCCAGGGCATCAAACCAGCGAAGCAAATCTTCCACCGGCATCAAAACGAGGTTGATGATGGATGAACCTCCAATTTTTACATACCCAGCATCCTTGCGAAGGCGGCTGCCCAGGCAATCCGGACAAGTGGTTTTTCCACGATAGCGGCTGAGTTGTACCCGGTATTGAATTTTATAGAAATTTGATTCGAGGTAACGGAAATAAGTATCCAATCCCTGAAACTGGTCGTTGCCCGTCCAGAGCAACTTCCTGTCGTCTTCACTTAGTTGAAAATACGGTCTGTGAATGGGAAAATCGAAAAGAATTCCATTCCGCAACAGAGGTTGAAGCCATTCTTTCCGCAGGTTTTCAGAATTCCATGGTGAGATAGCACCTTCAAAAACAGAAAGATTATGGTCTGGAAAAACCAGATTGGGATCTAAACCCAGCACAGTTCCAAAACCATCACAGGTTTTACAGGCCCCATAAGAGTTATTAAAACTGAAAAGGTTCACCGAAGGCTCCTCAAAAGCAATTCCATCGCCTTCAAAGCGGTCTGAAAAACTACGGGTAATCCCATCATGACGGATTTCCAGAAAACCTTCTCCTTCAAAAAAAGCAGTCTGCACCGAATCTGCCAATCTAAAAGACTCTTCCTCCGTGTGGTTAATTACAGCCCGGTCGATGAGAATAAAAATCCCTTCAGCCGATTCTACCTTTTTCTTTTTTGCCTTACCTTCCTCGGGAAGACTTGCAAGGAATTCTTCTGTAAAAATGGTTTCTCCATTGACCACAAGTCTTGGGTAACCTTTGGACAGAAGTATCTGAATTTCAGTGCGCAAAGTGCGGTCCTGACGAATGCTTAAAGGGCAAACAATCAGCGCCTTACTGCCCTTCTCAAGGGCGTTTAGATAGTTGACCGCATCACTTACCGTTTCCCGTTTTACCTCAGCACCCGAAACCGGGGAATATGTTCGGCCAATTCGGGCAAAGAACAATTTCAGGTAATCGTAAATTTCTGTGCTTGTGCCGACAGTGGAGCGTGGATTGCGTGTACTTACACGCTGCTCGATGGCAATGGCCGGTGAAACGCCGCGGATATAATCCACATCCGGCTTTTCCATTCGACCCACAAACTGCCGGGCGTAACTGCTCAGTGTTTCCACATACATGCGCTGCCCTTCCGCAAAAAGCGTGTCGAAAGCCAGCGAAGACTTGCCCGAGCCGGAAAGTCCGGTAATGACAATGAGTTTATTTCGAGGCAAAGCAACCGACAGGCCCTTCAGATTGTGGGCCCGGGCTCCTTTGATGATGATGAAGTCTTTGGGACTTAAATCATCAATCGGGGCCGGATTTTTTATTTCCTCGATGCGGCGTGCCATTAGTTTGTATTAAAAGGAAAAGGCCTGTACTGCCACAAAGCAGCCAGGCCAAAAAACATGTTTTTAATCAGATTAAATGCGCTCCAATTCTGAAAAGAAGAAGGAGCCTTCGATGGCAGCATTCTCATCAGAGTCGGAACCATGGACGGCATTGGCTTCAATGCTGCGGGCAAAAATCTTACGGATTGTTCCGTCTTCAGCATTTGCAGGATTGGTAGCACCAATCAGAGTGCGGAAATCAGCAACTGCATTTTCTTTCTCCAGAATTACAGCCACAATCGGACCTGAGCTCATGTATTTGCACAGATCATTATAAAACGGACGCTCGCTGTGAACGGCATAAAACTTTCCGGCTGTTTCAGCTGTAAGGTGGGTAAGCTTTGCAGCAATAAGTTTAAAACCGGCTTTCTCAATCATGGAAAGGATAGCGCCTGTGTTGCCATCAGCAAAAGCGTCTGGCTTGATCATCGTAAAAGTTCTGTTGGTTGCCATTTCTCTGTTTGTCAGTTTATTGATTCGGATTATGCCCAAATGGGGCCGCAAAAATCGGGATAATTCGCCGCAAGGACAAGCGGAGAGAAAAAGAACTTTCCCTTAAATGGCCAATTCCTGAAATTAATTTTTTCAATAACGCCTAATTCAACACTTTGCAGGCTTAGTTCCCAAATCACAAAATGCTTAAATTTTTTCTATTGCTTTCATTGGCATCTTCCTGCCTTTATAACGTCTCCTTTGCCCAAAATTCCCCTTCAGCAGAACCTTTAAAAGATTCTGTAGAGCATTTTAAGAAACTAGGGAATTATTCAAAGGCTATCGATTTTTCCAAAAAATGGGCTGAAAAAGCAAAAAAAGCCAATGGAGAAAAAAGTCAGGAATATGCAGCAGCGGTATTTTCTGAAGGCAATATGCTCCGCATAACCGGAAAGTATAAGGATGCCGAACCGCTCCTTTTACAATCCTATGAAATCCGTAAATCAGTTTTGGGAGAAAACCACGCAGAAGTTGGTGCTTGCTTAAACAGCCTTGGGACCGTTTACAATAAAATGGGGGATTATCCCAAATGCGAATCATTCACTTTAAAGGCCCTGGATGTAAGAAGGCAGGCTTTGGGCGATACGCATGCAGATGTTGCAGCTACGCACAACAATCTGGGAATTTTGTATAGTGAGATTGGGCAGTATCCTAAAGCTGAGATGCATTATCAAATGTCTCTCGAAATCCATAAAAAAGTATTTGGCGTTGCGCACCCCTATGTTGCCATAAACAACACCGGACTTGGAATGCTATTTGACATCACGAACGATTATGCCAAATCAGAAGCTTGTTACCTGCAGGCCCTGGAAATTCAAAAAAAGACTTATGGAAACAGCCATCCACAATTGGTAAGTACGCTGGCAAACCTTGGAGGTTTATACACCTCAATGGGCAATTTAACCAAGGCAGAAACCTTCCTTCTTCAGGCATTGGAAATTCAAAAAAAGACCTTTGGAGAAAAGAGCCCAATGATTTCAGGCCCCTTGAACAACCTCGGCAATGTTTATGCAGAATTGGGTGATTACCTAAAGGCCGAAGCCTATTATGTTCAAGCCTTAGAGCTTTTTCGGACTAAAATAGGGAATGAGCATCCAGACCTTGCAAAGTCCTTATTAAACCAGGGCAATTTTTACCGAAGCATAAGCAATTTACCAAAAGCAGAAAAGTGCCTTCTGGAAGCCCTCGAAATCAATAAAAAATCATTGGGGCCTGCCCATGAAAGCCTTGGAGATGTTTACAACAGCCTTGGCATTCTTTATAAAAGGCAGGGCAATTACGCCAAATCTATTTCCAGCCTGAACCAGGCACTTGAAATCACAAAAAAAGCGCACAGCGAGAATCATTTTATGGTTGGATCGATTTACCACAATCTGGCAAGTACTTACCGGCTAAAAGGTGATTTTGCTAAAGCAACAGCCTATTATAAAAATGCTTTTGATATTCAGAAAAAGGCTTTGGGCGAGGTACATCCTAGGGTAATTTCTGCAACCGAAGGCCTGAGCATCAATTCATGGGAATCCGGCGACATGGTTTTGGCCGGTCAGCAATTCGCGAAATGTCAGGAAATGGACCAAAAACTGATTCAGCGCTTTTTCCCATCCTTGTCGGACCATGGCAGGGAACAATTTCTGGAAAAAGGTGCGGAATCCAGACAGCTATTTCAGAGTTTTTGTGGAACTCAGTTCAAGCAAAACCCGGCGCTTGCAGGTATGCTCTACAATGAACGATTATTGATGAAAGGCCTGCTGCTCAACAGTTCTGCGAAATGGAAACAGCGCATTAAAACGAGTGGCGACATGAAACTCGTCCTTCGGCTCAATGAGTGGGAGGTTTTAAGAAATAAAATCGCAAAGCTTTTCTCGAGTACCGATTCAACCGAAAGAGCCAGCCTAAGCACCCTGCTTGCACAATCTGAAAAGCTTGAAAAAGAACTCACTTCTCGTTCTGAAAACTTTGCAAAAATGACCGACCGCAAAGTTTCTACTTGGCAAGATGTTCAAAAAGCACTGAAACCCGGAGAAGCTGCAATTGAAATCCTTCGCATCAGAAAGTTTGGCAATTCAAGCATTGTCACGGATACCTCCGACCAAAACAAGCCGACTTACAAAACCAAAAGCCTCACGGATACGGTCCATTATGCTGTGCTTGTGGTAAAGAAAGAATCCACACAGCCAGAATTGCTCTTGCTTGAAAACGGCAATATGCTCGAAGGCAAATTCCTTCGGGCTTATCTTGGTTCTGTTAAAAATGGAATTGCCGACAAAACCTCTTACGACCAATTCTGGGGCCGCATTGATGCCAGCCTCAAGGGAGTTTTAAAAATTTATTTCTCAGCAGATGGCGTTTACCAAAAGATAAACCTCAACATCCTTAAAAATCCAAAAACAGGAAAATTCCTGATTGACGAAAAAGATATTCGACTGGTCACCAGCACAAAGGATATTATCAACCCCGGAATGCCTGAGGAAGAAAACAAATTAGCCTGCCTGATGGGCTACCCGGAATTTGAGAAAAATAGTGAGAAAGATGCAGTTATTGCTTCCAGCAAGCGCGCAACTCCTTCAATGGCTTATATAAGGAAAACAGATCCGGATTTCACACTTTCTGAACTTCCCGGAACAAAAATCGAAGTAGACAGCATCAGCACAATGCTCACTACAAATGGATGGGAAGTTAAATCTTTCTTAGGAAGCGAGGCTGCGGAAGAGCAGGTGAAAGACAGTTATAAGCCCCGGATTTTGCATCTGGCCACGCATGGTTTTTTCGAACCCGACACCATCAAAAACTTTAATTCCCTTCTTAATTCTGGATTGATGCTGGCAGGCGCAACCAATACCTTCCGCGG
>CAMDMI010000194.1 GCA_945902135.1 Spirosoma fluviale | reverse complement strand
GGTTTGTCGGCTGAAGTTCTGGATTAATTCTTCGAAATCAGTCTTTTCCTTTAAAATAAAACCGTGCTGTAAGCACCGTGTCTTCCTGCTCCCACCTGAGGTTATAAACCCCGGCTGGAATACCCAACATAATTTCCTTTCCGGCAATCAGCCTTCCGCTAATTTCTTCAAGAAATAGTTCTTTGCCATTCATATCGTGAATGGAGATTCGGCCCTTACCCGACACAATATTGTTGGCCCGAATCAAAACACGACCACCTTCCTCGGAAACCACTGAAATTCCAGGTGAGGCATTTCCAAGTTTTTCAGGAAGGTTCCGGTTCTCTGAAAAAATCAATTGAAAGCGTCCTTCCGACTGACTTCCAGAAGACTGACTTATCTCAAATTCATACACAGAACCATTTTGAATCCGGCTTAGACTTCCAGAATAATTGTCGAGCAGAAAAATATAAATCTCTGCGGCAATGTCATCCAAACCAGAAAACTGAAGCTTGCAGTTGCCAGCGCCAGTCTTTGCTGTAAGCGGTATCCGCGTTTCATCCGCAGGGAATTTTGGAATGGTGTTGATACAAACATCAACCCCATCGGAAGTTTTCATTGAAATACCCGATTTGTTGGCCGGCATTTTCCAGGCGTCATGCCGGGGGTCGAAGGTCAGAGCACCTTCGGGATGAAAGCGGACAATATTCTCATCTGCGTTTCCTGCCGCATCGATTAACTTAATCTTCATGAGCGAAGATTCTCCAACCGAAACCTTTTGAAAAGTTGGATCAAATTCCGACTTCACGGCTTCGCTCATTTTAAGTGCCGGAGAAGCAGTTGTGGCACGCACAAAAAATCCTTGTCCGCCGCCGATAATCCCTGTGGCGCCATTTGTTCCGGCAATGAGACCTGGTGCATCATCTGCAAAATTGAAGGCCGCATATTGGCCTGTACTTCCATTCAATGTATAAATGGTGCCGGCGATGTTTTGCTTCTGCCAGCTAACTGAATTCCAGTCGATGGAGGAAGGATAGGGATTTGAAAGTAAATTCCATCCGCCGCCGTCGAAACCATTGGGATCAAACTTCAGATTAAAATCAAAATTTCCTGAAACTGGCGGCCCCTGATGGTCGATGGTTTTATTGCTGGCAAAAAAAGTGGGATTCAGATAAACCCGGAATCCTTTTCCTGGCTCGAGTTTGTCTTCCGTGGGAATCCTCCAGCCATTCACCTCACCGGGAGAATTTCCAATGGGATTTCCTGTTCCTTCAAAAGAATAAATGCTGTTATCATTTGCAGCTGCCGATTGACCAGCACCCGGAAAAGGACCTTTGGTTTCAAAGTCATCGTTCCAGTCCGAAAAGTTTCTATTCTGGGAAGTTGGTCCCATCAAATACCAGCCCCCATTGCTATAGCTTACCTGACGCTGGAAAACCAGATTTTCGGCCGAAGTGATGCTGCCGCCCAAAGGAGCCAGGTGTGCCGATTTGCCTCCATTTGCAAGCAAGGTTAAAGTATGGGCATTGAGGTCGAGGATTCCCGAAACCACTTCGAGAGTCCCCGAAACACCCAGATTGCCGCTACCTGCAAGGATTAGTTTGCCGGCTGATTTGTCAATTTTTAAAATTGTCAATTTGGCTGGCCTTCCGAGGATAAGCTCAGAAATCTCCTCAGAACCAACAAATTTGAGACCGCCCTTGCTTTCTGGCAGGTTCACAATGCTAGAAAGTGGACCCAATTCAAATGACTTTCTCAAATTGATTTCTCCAATAAAGGAAGCATTTCCTTCATTGCTCAACTTCAGGCTACGAAGGCTCAGGGCAGGCAGGGAAATATTTCCACCACCCAGAATTTCCAGACCAGATTCTTCCGATAAAATGATTCCCGCCGAATAAGAAGGACAACCAAGCACCCATTGCTTCACCAAAAGCGAACTTCCCGGTTCAATGTTCAGCGAGCCCAAAATCCCAAGACTCGCATTCAAACTAATTTGGCTGCTTCCTGAAATATTTAGGCTTCCAATGCTGGAAGAAGAAAGAACCGGCATGGCTGTAGAATTGCCACAATTATTGAAATTAAGGGAGGTGAACTGGTTCGTCTGCATTGTTCCCGAAAAATCCACACCAGCGGAAAACCGAAAAACTCCATCGCTGACATCAAAAATCCCCTGGTTTTGAACTTCTATTTTTCCGGGATAAATCTGTTCAAAAGCCACAATCACCTGAAGCCTGGCATTGGGTTCAACAAGCAAATCTCCAGTACGGCTCAGACTCTGGTTCACCCGGCAGAAGTAGCCCTGAGGAATTGTTACCTTGTCTGTTGAATCCGGAACTCCGGCAGGAATCCAGTTGGAAGGTTCCGACCAAAAACCTTCTGTTCCGGCAGGATGGAAACTTTTATCCACCGCCTTTGCGATACTGGTCATCGCCAACAAAAGAAAAAGGCAGAAGTACTTCACTTGCGGGGTATAAAAGCTGAATTTGAAAAATGGAAAAACCATTTCAGACAAAGCAATATTAAAACCTGAACACCATAAATCCCAATGGTTTGTTTGATGAATCCTGGCAAACTTTAATCTGGAATCAGGTCGACTGAAAAATTGCCGAAATAGGTCTCAAGCTTTACCTTTAATGGCCGCCTTGGGCTTGTTGTTTCTATCCAGATCCGGGCTGGATTTTCGCCCCTTAAAAATGTTGTCTCGAGTCCCACAGGATACAACTCAAATACTTTGTGCCGGCTTTTGTTCCATTTCAGTTCGGTTATTCCCGCATAACAAACACGGAAAGAAAGCCATTCGCCATCATGGAAACCTGAATACCGAAGGGTATCGCCTTTCTGGTATTGGTTGAAATTTGTGTTGCGAAGTTTCCACATTAAGTTCACCATATCGTTCATCCTTTCAGCACTTGAAGAGAAGGTTTTGGCTTCTCCGCGTTTCAGGTTTCGCTCTATAATTTTCGAACTGTCAGGAAAATAGGAAAGCTCCAGGCTTGTTGTATAACGGTTTTCCCTTGCCTGCCTGCGCATAAAAATGGAAACGCCTGAAGCCGAATCTATCCAGCTTTCCCAATGGTGAACCACTTTTGAAACCCAGGAAAGACCCGAAGCTGAGTTCGCGTCTGCCGTGATGTGGAAACACTTGCGCCCCTGCACCATTTCAGTTGTGGGTGAAACCAAAGTGCTGAGTTCTCCCAGACCCATAAATCCCATTTTGGCTTTGTACTTGAGTTTCTCCCCCGGAATTGCCTGAAATTGCCCCGAAAATTCAACCGGAACTCCCCCCAATTCCCTTTCATCCCGATGGCCGGAACAAGCGCAAAAGCAGAAAAGTAAGATGAAAAGATGACCGGGTTTCATTTATGCTTTTTCCTTTACATAATCCACGGCAATTCGGGCGCTTTGCAGCGCAAGCGGGATTCCACCACCCGGATGCACGGTTCCTCCACAAAAAAACAGGTTGCTGTATTCAGAACTGAAATTGGCATGCCGCAAAAAAGCAGCAAAGGGATGATTGGAATTATTTCCATACAAAGCACCGCCCACACCGCCGGTACGGGTTTCCAGACTTCGTGGGTCAAGCACAGTTTCGGCTTCGATAAAATCCTCAACCGTAAAACCGAGCTCAGTCGATAATTTTTTCAGCACAAATTTCCTCGTTTTGGCTAGAAGAGTGTCCCAGTCCTGGCCTTCGTTGGCTGGAGCATTCACCATTACAAACCAGTTTTCTTTTCCTTCCGGGGCATCCGCCGAGTTTTCCTTTGAAGAAATGTTGAGGTAAATACTGGGTTCATCCGGCATGGTTTTTACGCCAAAAAGCTGCCGGAATTCTTTCGAATAATCAGTAGAAAAAAAGATGTTGTGCAAACCTGTCTGAGGCGTTTGCCGGCCAATTCCCCAATACCAGATGATGGCTGAAGTAGATTTCGGAAGCCGGGAATATTTTTCGGCTTTTGATTTTTTGCCAAGCAGGCGATTGTATGTAAAACTCACATCCACAGCCGAAACGAGCACATCACATTCAAAAACTCCCTGTTCCGTTTGGATGCCAGTTGCTTTGTTGCCCGATGTTTGAATTGACTCCACAGCCACTCCGGTTAGGATTTCAACACCCAGTTCCAAAGCCAGCTCTTGAAGGGATTCAGTAATCCGGATCATACCTCCTTTTGGAAAAAAAGCTCCAATGCCGTATTCCAGATGTGGAATCATGCCCATCACCGCAGGGGTTTGGAATGGATCCGAACCATTGTATGTAGCATAACGGTTGAAGAGTTGCTGCGTAAGGGGATTGCGGAACATTCTCTTATTCCAAGAAGCAAGGGAAGAAAACAAGCCCAGCTTACCAAGGTTCAGATAAGCCTTGAACGCAAGGGGATTGAAAAAGGTTGAGACTTTTCTCAGACATCTTTCCACAAAGAGGCGACCAATGGTTTCATAGCGAAATCGGCTGGTTTCAAGATATTTTCTCAGCATTTCGGGGTCTTCCCCAAGTGTATTGGAAAGGACCTGAATCCGATCTTCTTCATTTGCCGGCATATGAAAACGGGTTCCGTCCGGAAAAAAGTACCGACAAACCTCATCGAGTTTGTGGTAGCGAAAATCCGTTGACTTTTTGCCCGAAATCCAGTAGAGTTCCTCAACCAGATGAGGCATGGTAAAAAGTGATGGTCCGGCATCAAACCGAAATTCACCCAACTTTATCTGGGATAATTTCCCTCCGCAGAAATCATTTTTCTCGAAAATCTGCACCTGATAACCTTCGGCTACCAAGCGAATGGCCGAGGCCAAACCTGCCACACCAGCACCAATAACAATGGCTTTGCCGCCTTTTTGGGTTTTCAATGGAATAAATT
>CAMDMI010000193.1 GCA_945902135.1 Spirosoma fluviale | reverse complement strand
GGACCCGGTATTATTAATGAGTTAGATGAGCAGGATAACAGCCGAACATTTACGCCCTGAAAATTTCATCCCTGTGTTTGGATTGAAAGACACAATGCTGTTTTATCATAGAAGCCGCATTCGGAATCTGTGGTAAATGGATAAAGCTGTCATTATCGAATTTTGAATAATATAAATTTTTCTACTAAAAGTTATTGCATGAGTCAATCAGCAGGGTGAAAGCTCAGTTTTGGCTACAGGTCTGCGGACAGAGTACATCGGCCATGGGTGCCTACTTGATTTCCTTAGAAAAAAGCAAAAAGGAGTGTTATTATTTTTTTTGGGCATCCTTCCCTGCTTAGAGAAGCAAGGCCTCAAAGGCGGAAATTCAAAGAAAAGATTTTAAGATTTTAATGCCTGTTATGAGTGGGGAGAACCTATGATTTTGATTCTAAAAACCCATTTCACTTTTTTCATTTTCCAGCGTTTATTGTACCACAGCCAATTGAACTGTCTTTTCAAAACTGTGGAAATTCAATCCCGAACCAGTTTTTGCGCATAGAAATCCGGCACTTGTTACCGGAATTTTCAATTTGCCTTCAGCCAATCAAAGCTGACTTGGCAATCAAATCAATACTCTGAAAATCAAATGAAAGCGTACAAATTTTGTCAAAGTTGCGGCTACCCTTTGAAGAAAGACAAGAAAGGTGGTGGAACTGAAAAGGATGGAACCCTGAGTACAAAATATTGCTCCATGTGCTATGAAAACGGAGTATTTCTGACTCCACCAGAAATTGACACGGCTGAAAAAATGCAGAAGTTCTGCATTCAGGAAATGAAAAAAAGTGGAATCAATCGGGTTTTCGCTTGGCTGGCAACGAGATCGATTCCAAAACTTGAAAGGTGGAAAAAGAGTTCCACCCAAATGAGCCTTTGAGGATTGTTATTCATTGGCTTTTGAACGATACCGGCAAAAGATTACCACCCTTTGATTTTTCCCTTTAACGACCTGAAATTTCAAGTTCGGTCAGATGTTGAGATGTAGTCGGGAAACACCCGAAGCCATTTTAAAAAAACTATTGATTTTCCAGCCGATTCATCCGCGATTCCAGCCACTGAGACTCCAAGCGGGAAAAAGCAAACCAGCGTTTTCCTAAATCCTTGAGCGATGCGCCGAGGTGGTAAATTTCCTGCCGGTCGATGATGAGAAAACGGTCGTGACTTTGTGTAAATGCCTTCAACTCAAAACCGCCGTTTTGCGCATTCACCTTTTCCAAATCCAGCAAAATTTGCTTTCCTCCCGCCCTACTGAGTAGAATTACTTTTACATGCTTTTGCTTTTTGGCAAGGTGCAAAAAGGTGCTTTCGTCAATGTAATGGTCGATGAGGATGATTTCTTCTTTCGCAGTTCGGATGATGCGGGACGCGAGTTCATATGCATCAAAAATCTGGCCATCGAAGAAAATGCCCTGGGCCGGTTTTAGTTCATTTTTCTCCATAGCCGTCAAGACCTGATTGAGCTTTTGCTCCTGAAGCATTTGTTTTCTTTCTACTTCATCGAGGCGCACATAAAAATGCTGATGATGCAGAGAACGCTTTCTCATTGCCACAAATGCCCTCATGATAGCCACATGAATCCGGGAGGCCGACTCACTTTTCAGTACACCTGACAGGCCTGCAATACCATGCTCTGTAAACACAAAGGGCCGGTATTTTCTGGCTATTTTTTGACCGGACTTAAAGGTCGCATTTTGCGACCTTTGATTATGCTGGTTCAACTGAAACCGAAGATTTTCCCATTCCTCCGGGTTCAGTTGAAACATAAAATCTTCCGGAAAGCGATCAGTGTTTCGTTTCACCTGCTCATTGATTCTTTTTGTTGTTACGCCATAAATGACGGCCAGATCCGAATCGAGCATTACCTGTGTGCCTCGAACGAAAAAAATACGGCGTTCCAGTTCAGCAGATGATACATCTAAATTATTTTCCATTGTAAATCCTCTTTAATAGTTGATTCAAATGTATGAGAGTTGGTGATGAATTGAAAATCAAAGGGAATTAAAACGTCAGGAAATAAGAGGATTCCGAAACCGGAATGTTCTCGACTATATGAGAGTAAATCTGAATATTCGATGGAAAATTCTGGGAGGTGATATCAAAAACCTATTTGCTGATTTCCAGCGAATAAAGGAGGCCATGTAAGCATTCATTTCTGAATGTATACCACAGCTTTATGTCGGTTCCAGCCGATTCATTAGGCTTTCCAGCCACTGAGACTCCAAGCGGGAAAAAGCAAACCAGCGTTTTCCTAAATCCTTGAGCGATGCGCCGAGGTGGTAAATTTCCTGCCGGTCGATGATGAGAAAGCGGTCGTGGCTTTGTGTAAATGCCTTCAACTCAAAACCGCCGTACTGCGCATTCACCTTTTCCAAATCCAGCAAAATTTGCTTTCCTCCCGCCCTACTGAGTAGAATTACTTTTACATGCTTTTGCTTTTTGGCAAGGTGCAAAAAGGTGCTTTCGTCAATGTAATGGTCGATGAGGATGATTTCTTCTTTTGCAGTTCGGATGATGCGGGATGCGAGTTCGTAAGCATCAAAAATCTGGCCGTCGAAAAATACGCCCTGGTTGGGAATTTGCTTTGATTTTATCTGCAAATCAATCTCCTGCACCTTCTCTCGAATTGCTTCTACTTTATCTTCAATCCGGTTCATGCGGTTATTAATTGAATACCCTTTCAAAAGGTAATCCTTCAAAACCCGGCCCGCCCAAATCCGAAACTGCGTCCCTTGTTTTGACTTTACACGGTAACCCACTGAAATAATGACATCGAGACTGTAATATGAAGTATTATAGACCTTTCCATCTGATGCAGTTGTCGCAAAAATTGCGACAACTGAAATTCCATTTAATTCCTCCTTCAGAGAATTATTAATGTGTTTTCCGATGGTTTTAATATCCCGATCAAACAATGCAGACATCTGCTGTCGATTTAACCAGACGGAATCTTCGTGAATCTTAACCTCCAGATGACATGCCAGGGCATCATTCTGGTACAATATGATTTCATTTTCCATTGCAAATCCTCTATTTAGTTTGGTCCAAAAATAGAAGATTTTTGTAATTACCTGATATACCAGTCATTTCTACGACTGGTTGCACAAGTAAAATTTCCATTTCAAATTAAGCGTGATATGAGTGATGGTCAGCCCAGCCAAATACTCCCAAACCCCGAAAACCAAGTCACTCCACCTTTGCTTGCGGAAGCTCGTCTGCAATATCCTTGAGCAAACGATGGAGGTAATATGTCCGGAATTCTCCAGGGAAAATGGTTTCAAGCTTTTTCAGGTAATCCGGAAGGCTTCCTGTTTCCCGCGCCAGCTGAACGGTAGTTTTCCAGTTGCGAAGAAGGCCCTTCATAAAAGGCTCATATTCATACATATAATGCAGATGATAGCGAATGGCCAACTCCACCTGAAACCAGTTCATTTCAAGTAAATCCTCAGAAAAAGCCGAAATCATCCCAAATTCTTTCAGGATTTTATCGCTCCTGCTGATCCGGGCACGACCACGGCCACGGGTCGGAAAATACTCTTTCTGAAGCGCCTTCCGATATTTTTCTACGATGGATTCAGCCTCCAGACCAAACTCCATATTGAGGTACATGCGCGCCACCGGAAACCGCCGGGAAAGCTCGTCCAAAAGCCGAAGCAACTCCTCAGGCTCTTGTTTGGCTAACTCTTTAGACAGAATTTTCTTCGCCATCAGAGTCCGGATTTTCGGAAATACTCGAGTATGCCCCGGCGAATGATGACTTCTTTTTCATCGCTTGCTTGCAAATCGGTAGGATCAAATTCGGGCCAGCCAGATTCGCTTGTTCTTCTGCGAAAATAGCCCTGACTCTCAAGCGCGACAAGTACACCCAGATTGATCAGATCGAACTTTTCTTCCTTGCTCTGGCTATTCTTTACAACCGGACTTTCCTGATAACCAATCAGCAACAAAATCCCCTCCAGGCTTGGCTTCTTCTTAAACCTCTGGATAAACCGGTATTCAAGTGCCTTAAATTCGCGTTCAAAATCTTCGTTTTCCATGGTTCATTTTTTGCCCAGACAGGCCTGCAATTTATGAATCCCTGAGGCTAAAATTCATGGTTTATGCAAAATCAGAATCCTCGGTGAAAAGTTCCATCGCAAGATGATCGGCCAGAAGCCGTCCGTTTCGGGTAAGAATAAGTTTGTCCTCTTCCTGAAGCACCCAGGCCTGACTGATTGCATTACCGATTGTTTCGGCTTTCAAATGCTGAAGGTCCATACTGAACAATTGCCTGAATTCTTGAAGTGGCAAACCTTCACGCATGCGCAACCTGGTAAGAATAAATTCATTGGCGAGGCCAGAAACGGAAAGTTTCTCCGGCGTTTCTGCCAGCACTCCGGCATTGAGGGCCTTCATGTACGCAACATTGTTGGGTTTGTTTTCCCAGCGCAAATCATGCCCATCGAAACCGTGGGCAGCCGGACCAATTCCAATAAATGGCTTCTGCAACCAGTAATTCCGGTTGTGCACGGCCTCACTTCCGGGTATGGCAAAATTTGAAATTTCATATCCCCGAAAACCTGCTGCTTCCAAGCAATCGAAAACCTGCAAAAAACGGGCGGCTCCTTCCTCATCTGGAAGCGAAAGCAGTTCTCCTTTTTTCAAACGCCGACCAAAAACAGTCTCAGGCTCAATGGTGAGGCTATAGGCAGAAATGTGCCGGGTTTTAAGCGATAAAATGTAGGCAAGATCTTCATCCAGCTCCTTCGAATCCGTGCCGGGAAAACCGTACATCAAATCCACTGTGATATTTTCTATTCC
>CAMDMI010000192.1 GCA_945902135.1 Spirosoma fluviale | reverse complement strand
GGACTGGGACTTGGATTGCTATCTGAATCCTTTTTGCACGAAAACAGCACTGCGGAGGCTGTTAAAAGTAAAAGTGTATTTTTCATGGTTTATTTTTTTACAACAATAATGACTTTTGCTTTTTTATCAAAGCGGGATTTGTTCTCAATCTGAAAAGAATAAACCTCAGGCCTCCGGTTTCCTGAATCAATTACCTTTGCTGTTCGTATCGCAAACATTAAAACTCTCCAGCCATCATACACCGGATAAAACTTGCCATTGCCCTGCTCAGAAACATGGGCCTGCGCTATTTCCTTTTTCGGATTCAGCATGAGTTTTTGAGGAAATCTGGTTTGCTGGCAAGGCGGTTTCCGCTTAACCCAGCTCCTGTAAAGACGCCCGAACTAGCAATTGCGCTCGAGGCACTAAAGGCATGGCCCTGGCAGGCAAGAGAAGTTTTCTCCTTTCCCCAAAATCCGGAACTTGTTTTGGAGAAAGAGGCCAAGGATATTTTATCCGGTAAAATTCTTCTTTTCCAATCAATCCCATTCCAACTTCAAAATCAGGATGATTGGTTGCGGCATCCTGAAACAGGATTTGTGTACGACAATCAATTGCATTGGACCCGCATTCCGGATATGAGTCAGAAGGCAGGCGACATCAAATATGTCTGGGAAAGGTCTCGCTTTGGATACTTACAAACCATCATGCGGTTTGATTACCATTTTGAAAAGGACAATTCAGAGTGGGTTTTTTCCGAAATAGAATCCTGGATTCGCATGAATCCCATTAACTGTGGTCCAAATTATCGCTGCAGTCAGGAAATCAGCCTGCGCATCCTAAACTGGCTCGGCGCAATTTCATTCTACCGAAATAGTCCGGCTCTTACTTCCGCCCGATGGGATAAAATTTTCCATCACATGTATTGGCAAGCCCACCATGTGAGGCAAAACATTCATTTTTCGAGGATTGCGGTACGAAACAATCATGCCATTACCGAAACGCTTCTGCTTTATATTTTTGGGTCCTTGTTTCCGGATTTGCCCGGAGCAAGGGAATGGGCAGTTTCTGGTAAAAATTGGTTTGAAGAAGAAGTCTTGTACCAGATTTACCCGGATGGTTCCTACGTTCAGTTTTCTATGAACTACCATCGGGTTGTGGCACAATTGCTTACCCTAGCATTTCGATTTGCCGAAGGCTTTTCAGATTCCTATAAACCGGAGGTAGCCAATAGGGCAGCCAAAACCCTTGGTTTTCTGGAATTCTTCCAGGACCCAGTTTCCGGCTGGCTTTCCAATTACGGGGCCAATGATGGTGCATTGTTCTTTCGGTTTTCATCCGCAGATTTCCTGGATTACCGGCCTCAGCTTGAAGCGCTTGGAAAGGCCCTTGGCCGGAAGGAATCTGCCACCCTGGAAGAGGCATGTTGGTTTGGTTCTGGGAATAAAGTCCTCGCTGAAATCCCAAAACCTACTGCAAAAGGATTTCAGGTTTTTCCTGATGGGGGTTTCGCCGGAATCCGAACACCGGATTCTCTGCTCCTTTTTCGGAGTAGCAGGCACAAAGATCGCCCAGCTCAGGGAGACAATCACCACCTGGATTTTTGGTATAAGGGCCAGTACATACTTCTCGATGCTGGCACATTCAAGTATAATTCTACACCAGAAGACATTCTGTATTTTTTTGGAACGGCCTCCCATAACACGGCTCGTATTGCGGGTATGGAACAAATGAAAAAAGGTCCAAGGTTTGTGTGGTTATACTGGTCCCAATCTCTAAATCTGGAAGGGAAAGAACAGGATGGGAACTTCCTTCTTGAAGGAAAAATTACGGCTTTCCGGCAAATCAGGGAAGGCATTTTTCATAAACGCAAAATCAAAATGTCTGGCTCCGAACCTGAGATTTTGGTTGAAGATGATTTTGAGGGACTGATAGGGGAGGAGATTGAAGTTATTTGGCATCCTGGTCCCGGATTTTTTCCGGATTTTCAAATAGAAGTCCGTGATCTGAATAATCACTTAGTATTACCAGAGAAAAAAAATGGATGGTATTCTGGTACTTACGGGCAGAAAGAATCAACTGAATATCAGGTATTTCGAACTCAAACCTCAAAGTTAATTACCCGGATTTTTTCAGCAGGAATTTCGAATCAATGAAAATACTACTCATCCACCAATATTTCCTGGAGAAGGAAGATGCCGGAGGTTCTCGGTTCAATGAAATGACGCGAATGTGGGCAGAGGCTGGCCATGAAATTACCGTTGTGGCGGGTATGATTCATGCAAATGCTTCTAGGAAATATCCGCGATACAGAGGCCGGTTTTTCTTCAATGAAGAATATTCTCCCGGCATTCATGTTTGGCGTTGTCATGTTTCAGAAGCCTATAACCTGAATTTTTTAGGGAGGCTTTGGGGCTATTTCAGTTTTGTTTTCTCCAGTTTACTGGCTTGTTTTTTCAACATAAAAGGTCCATTCGATTTGGTTCTTGTAACCTCTCCACCTTTGTTCGTTGGAATTACTGGCTTGCTTGTCAGCAAACTTAGAAGGATACCGCTGGTATTTGAGGTGCGGGATCTTTGGCCTGAGTCTGCCATAGATACTGGAGTTCTGACAAATGGACTTCTAATTAAACTTGCCTACTGGTTTGAAAAAACCATGTACAAGAATGCTGCTTTAATCAATGTGCTTACACCAGCCTTTGAGCGCACCCTCATCGAAAAAAAGGGAATACCTGCTACCAAAATTTCTATGATACCCAATGCAGCGGATTTTGATCTCTCAGACCAACTGCTTGGGCGGGTGGATATATCGGAGTTTCGAAAGGGTCTAGGCTGGGAAGGAAAATTTGTTGTGGTGTATGTTGGTGCTCATGGTGTGGCAAATCACCTCGAGCAAGTTTTGTACACAGCGGAAATCCTAAAGAATACAAATGCTTTGTTTGTTCTAATTGGAGATGGAATGCGGAAGAATGCATTGAAGGAAATTGCCCGGACCAAGGGACTTTCAAATGTTGTATTTTTTGACCTGGTGAATAAAAAGAAGGTCTACGAATACATGATTTCAGCTGATGCAGGTTGCTCGGTGCTTAAAAAGGTGGATACTTTTAAAACCATCTACTCAAATAAAACATTCGATTATATGGGTTGCCAGGTGCCAATTTTGATGGCAATTGATGGAATCTCAAAAGAACTGGTTGAAGTGGCCGGGGCAGGGCTTTTTGTTGAACCTGAAAATCCGGCCGATTTTGCTGAGAAGGTCAGGTGGATGATGGATCATCCAGAACAGTCCAAACAAATGGGTTTAAATGGATACCATTATGCGAAGGAACATCTTCATCGCAGCATTCTTGGAATAAAGTACTTGAAAAAGCTGGAGGGACTGGTCTAAAAAAGAAAAAGCCATGACAGCGTCACGGCTTTTTCCGATCATTAACTAAACCTTTTTCAATAATGCTAACTTCGAATTTTTGAGGTTCTCCGTTGCATTATCCAAAAACCACGGGGCAAATATCGCTTTAATCCATTGTTTTATTTTGATTAATTTCAGTCCAATCCTCACATGGCGTGTTGTCTAGTGCGTGTTGATTGTTTTTGAGGTTTTTTGTCTATATTTTGGAAATACTTATTCCATTCCATGGAAAAAGGCCCCCGGTATGGATGGTGAGGATTTTGCTTCCTTCAGAAAACACTCTTTTTTGGGCTAAATCTGACACGGCAAAAAACAGTTTGCCACTGTAAACATGCTCTGTAGGAAGATGACAATTTTGTTCGAGCGCAAGTTGAAAATCAAATAGCGCTGAATTTTGTTTCGCATAACCTCCAAAATGGTACTGGTCGTGCCAGATTAGTTCTGGCGACTGGTCCATTCCACTTTCCGAAAGCATCCTCAAGGTTTCCGCTTGTATTCCGCCACCGGATCGAAGTACTTCAACCGCATGAAGGCGGCTGTTTTTGTTGAGGCCCGCCAAAAATCCGGCACAGGTTCCGCCTGAAGCACATGGAATGATGATGTCAGTAAATTCTGACATGCCTGAAATATACCTTGCCCAGTCTGAAACATGCTTTACTGTTTCAGACGCTGAGGCGCCGAGAGGTACAGCACAATCACCTTCAGAATCTGGCCAAATGGTTTTCATATCAAACTTTCCAGACTGAATTTCTTTAAATACAGTTCTTGAAACGGGCCTGAGCTCAGCCCCAAAACTTCGCATTTGCTGTATCGCCGGGGAATTGTTCCATTCATGGCGTTCACCCCGAATTAAAAATTTTGATTTCTTGCCAAGATCGGAAGCAAGATTGGCCAAGGCCACAAGGTGATTGGACCAGGCCCCTCCAATCGATATGAAGCCTGGATTATTCTCCTTCAGGCATTTTTCCACGAAATGCCGAAGCTTAAACCATTTGTTTCCCTGAATCCAGGGATGAAATAAGTCGCCACGAAGTACAAAAACCTCAATTCCCGCCTCACGGAATTCAGCTGAATCCCAAGCTTGAATTTGGTGGTGTGGGTGCTGGAAAATATCGGGACTCATGAAAATTTTTAGTGGGCTTTTGGCCAATTCGCAAAAGAAACCAAATTGCGTTCCTGTACACACTAAACTTATTTGATTTTGGAAAATGAATTATTGGGTTTGATGACCCTTACCCGAATTCCCGGAATTGGGGATATTCTTCTAAAGCAGTTGGTGGCCTATTCGGGCTCGGCTGCGGCTGTTTTAAATGCATCTGGTGCAACGCTTGCCAAAATTCCAGGCATCGGTTCTGTTCTTGTTAAAGCAATTGTTGCGCATAAAAATGAAAGCATTAAGGCCGCGGAAAGTGAACTCAAAAGAATTGATCAATCTGGTGGAAGGCTACTTCACTACCTAC
>CAMDMI010000191.1 GCA_945902135.1 Spirosoma fluviale | reverse complement strand
GGACCTACATTTCTCTTGAAGCAATCATTAAATCTTTCTTGTGCCAAATCATCGGCAGCGAGAAGCTTACTAAATGAACCAGTTGGACCACCAGAAGTTGCACGGGCCCAAACAATACCGATGGTACACTCATTAAAATCTCCTGGCTCAAGTGTGAAAGGACCGTTGTTTGCAAGGAAACGACGATCGCCCGGCGCATTGCCAGCCTGTTTTTCATTCCACTCACCAGGACAAACTACTGGTTGAGAACAACTTGTAGCACCACAGGCAAATCCGTAAGGATCACTCGTGGATGTTACATTCGGGAACATGTGACTTGCCTTGGGGTGATCAGAACTATTCAATGCATCAAGTCCTGCTCCACCCCAGGTGATATCAGTTCCATCCTTCCATTTGTTGCGCAACATGTTGTAGAAGTCGGTGTACTTTGCAGGATCACCATTTCTTGGATTGCCTCCAATGTTGTAGTAAACGAATCCAGACATTGTAATCCTTTCATTGGTGTCAGGAACTAAATCAGTAGGACCAGAACAATCCAAATCCCAATCGGCAGCATCAAATTTATCATCAGGGTATGGACCACGAAAAAAGTCAACACCAACGGCTGGAGGGTTTTCACCATAACCCGATTGGCCTTCATCTATTTCGTCTCCATTGTAGCAGATACCCAAGCCACGCAAAACATCGCAACCAACAAAATCGTCTCCTGCATTTCCTAAGTCTGGGTCAACCCATTGAGCGAGATAAGTAGAATCTAGGATATAACTTCCTTTGTTATACAACTTCTGGCGAAGGAAAGTCATGTCATTGGTTGCATCCGTTGATGCATAAGCAAATGCTTCATAATGAATTTCCATTCCAATTTCGGGTACAACGCTGGTGTTTTCCGAGAAGTTTTTCTTATCCCCGCCATCATTACAAACCCACCAAATGACTTGGTCTGCTCCAGCCTTGATATCTACAAGTCCACCAGGACAATTGTTGTCTGCCTCAGTACCAGCCCAAAGTGGATAATCGCCTTTACATGGGTTGTAAATTCCGTTTGTATCATTATCGTAAAAATTTGCAAGGTTGTTGTCTACAGAAGCGGCAGCCAGAGGGTCTGCAGCAAAGGAAGTTTCCTGCTTCAGGAACGGATTGCCTTTTCCAGGCCATAATTTAATTTCAGTTGGAATATTGTCGCAGCTAATCAAACCTGCCCCAAAATCATCCACAAACTTTTTAACAGTACTTCTATTACACTTAAAATGGCGGTCCCAGGCAGCGCAAATCTCCTTTTTGGTGGTTGGTGCTGAAACACTGGTATCCGCAGGGTTTAAATTGAAAATAGGACCTGGCCAGTAATTACGAAGAGAACCTCTGTAAGTCTGAACCATTACCAACACATTGTTGGTGCCTCTTTCTTTTCCACCCAACCAAATGGCTGCCGCAAAAATTGAGTTCTTGCTTGTGGTAAGGTTGTCATTCCTTTTTGGCACCTCATACTTTGCAAGGCTAAGACCTGGATCCCAAAACATGTCACCTGCATTGAGGTACCGTGCCCGCACATTGTTTATGTCGAGTTCCGACCTGGACTGGCCCACAACGCAACCAGGTGTAGGAGCAGTTGTACCACTGGTTCCATTTCCACCATCTCCGGGGCGGGCAGGTGGAGCCGCTGCAAAAAGCTGCGATATAAGCCCAAAGAATAGGGCAGTGAAAGTTCCGGT
Organism: Spirosoma fluviale; assembly: GCA_945902135.1. Lineage (GTDB taxonomy): Bacteria > Bacteroidota > Bacteroidia > Cytophagales > Flexibacteraceae > CAMDMI01. Next base: position 3,170 of record CAMDMI010000191.1, on the reverse strand, counting down.
CTTCTTGAAATCTATTTTCATCTTTCTGTCAGATTCAGCCATTAAAAATTATAGGAAACCCCAAGCCTAAAACGACGGGGAAGGGAAATCCTTTCCGGATCCAAAATGGCCATGTTATAGAACATCGCATAAGCCTGTGGATCAATTGCTCGCTTCACATTGTTTTGTCCGTATGTAGAAGCTAGGTATCCATCATCTGTGGCGGAACCTGTTCTTGTGTACACACTAAGCACATTTTCGGCATTAAACAGGTTTTGTACATACATATAAACATTGATGCTGTGTGCCCGCTTACCCTCACCTTTCAAAATAAATGACTTGTCGATCCTAACCGATGTACGGTTGTTCCACGGAAGTCTTGCTCCGTTTATAGAACCCTTAACCTGGGTTTTACCACCCCAAAGCGAACCATCCTGGGTGTATGGAGTTCCTGAACCAGTGTAGAAAGTGGCGTTAAGACCTACATTTTCTAACGGATAGATGCCGAAAATTTCAGGGCCCTGATTTTCATTTAAGCGATAATCAAAGTTCAATTTCAGAGCATGGCGCTGATCATAGCTCAAAGGTGTTGTATTTCTTAAGTTCGGCGTACTGGTATTAAGAAGGGCTCCAGCAAAATTTGAAGCAGATCCTTCAGCAAATGAAAGTGTGTAAGAAGCAGAGGCGGAGAAATTCTCAGATCTGCGAAGGTCATACTCAAGTGTAAGACCTTTTACAACGCTGAAATCCTGATTACCAGAAGTCTGGTAACGAATCGGATATGCATAGTTTACATTGATTACCTGAATGAGGTCCTTAATTTCAGAATAGAATACTGAGAACTTGATGGCAGACTTCTGATTAAGTGCCTGCTGGAAACCCAGAGCGTAATCAATCTTTTTCTGTGGCTTCAAATTTGGGTTATTGATAAACCCTCCATTGCTGATCAACAAACCATAGTAATCATCCGGTGATGCATAGTTTTGCTGAAGCCCACCACCTGCATCAATACCAAGAGGCCTTTGGGTGAGCACATCATAGTGGGCATAAAAGAGTGAATTCTCGTTTAGTGGGAATGAGAAGCTAATACGAGGCATAAAATTCACCTGAGGCTTGAAATCCTCATAAGCATCCAAGGTGATCCCCGTAGTCTTTTGAAGCGTCTTCAAATTCGGATCTGTAAGACCAGTTACATTGAAAAATGGATTTACAGTACCATTTCTCTCAAGGGTTTGTGGATTACTGGTTTCGAGTCCGTTCTGGTCATACCAAATATCGCCATTGCGGTATCCAACAACCTCATACTCGCCATAATTAGAACCCTTGAAATCTGTTGATGGTTTATTCACATAAACGGCCCAATCATCCCCAACTGAATTAGGCTTTGTCCTGCCAGATTGGTTATAAAATTCGCCAGCAGTTGTCAAGCGGGTGAAAGTGTACTTATCTTTCAGAACAGGCATGTTCACATCGAAGGCATCTACACGAAGACCCAAGCTTAGAATGAGGTCACCTACGATAAATTTATCCTCAATAAACCCAGCATAATACAATGGCCTGAAGGCATCGATCGGACGATTAATAGTATCGGTGAAGAAATCATAAAAGGAAGACTTTGATGAATGCTTGCCATACGCATCATAACCCTGCCATGCAGCCAGCGGAGAGAATCCGTTGTCCAGAATGTCTGTTACCGAAAAATCTTTTATCCCGAAAGTACCTGGAGAATAAGAATCAAGTAGAATATTTTGGTTCAGGGGAATGTTGTTGTTCCTCCTAAAATTAAAGTCAAAAGTAGATTGACCATCACGACGACCATCCGCTAAAACAGTTGGGTTGACAAATGGAGTGCGGTAAACTTTTACCAGAGTATCTCCAAAATTGGGATCATTTGCGTCTGTGATGAGGCTTGATTCCTCAGTGAAGGTTTCTCCTCTGGTTCCCTGACGAAGGTGACCATTTAGTTGCTGACGACCGCGGCCATAAAGTGAGCCGGTTGCATAGCTTGAAATAATCCTTTGCTCAAATTCAGCGCCAATTTTCAAATTGTGATTTTTGATTTCGGCTGCTGCCTGAAAAGAAAAGCGAAACTGCTGCTGCTGTGTCTGGCTATAACCTGACATTGTCTTTCCAAGTGCAGGATAGAAATATCCATAATCATTAATACCGCTGCTGCCTGCACCATTTAAGAAACCACCAAACTGAAGAAGCTGAAAATCACTTGAAATTGAGTTCTCTGAGAACAATTGCTTGTTGATTAAAGCAAGATCAGAATTTAGTGTACTTGGTGTGAACAAAAGACCATTCGGCTCATTTTGAAATTCATAAACCTTGTTGTTGGTGGACCGGTACTGCTTATCCGTTACGGTTACGCTTCCATCAGGATTTTCAGTAGCTTCAAATAAGAAAGGCCTTACACCTGCCTGAACAGGCCAACGAAAAGTATTTGTGGTGATGTCAAACTTTCCAACATGGTTGTACTCGTTTACACGGTCCATAAACCTAGGGTCAAAGTTGGAAATGTTGCGTTGAACATAATCCGCCTGAACCTGGTAATACATGTTTTTCAGAAGAGAGGCCGTATCGTTGATTCCACTATTGAAAGTCTGACGCATCCGAACAAATGCGTTGAAATCCCTGTCAGTTGATTGACCATTATTGGCACTATTGAACAAATTCTGATAGCTACTTGGATTTGGCTCGCCTCCGTTGTCCTCGCTCGGGCCTGAACGGGAACTAGAACGATTGAAATTACCACCAACCGTAATAAGAATGTCTTCTTTCGGCTGAATGTCAATGTTCATGTTGGCCTGTATGGAATTACTTCCCCAATTTGGTCTTGCCTTAATTTCCTCAAAGGCATCCATCCTTAAAAAGTTGGCAGATGGGGTGTAGGAATTTGAAAATCTGGTTAATGGCTTTTCGCGCAAAGCGCTTAAAGTGGCATCTTTTGCCTTGTAGATAGGCAATGCCGAAGGACGATCATCGGAATTGGAGGTAAACTGAACTGCCCCAAAGAATCCAACAATGGTTCTTTCGGTTGTTTCAGTACTTCCTTCTACAACCTCTTTTTTGGAATACAATGGCCCTGAGGCATTGATACCAGCAAAATTATAATGGTATTTATCAAAAAGTGAAGATGTCTCACCCTGCACACCAAATGAGAATTTCCTTGCGGCAGACTTGGTGGT
>CAMDMI010000190.1 GCA_945902135.1 Spirosoma fluviale | reverse complement strand
ATTCGCAGAAAATTTCCTTCGATGGCTGTTTGAAAAATCTTTAGCCCTTTTCTGCCCTTTTTGTTTTTACCAATTCCATTGAGGTCAAACTCAGCACCATGTGCGGCACAGCGAAAGTCCTTTTCTGAAGGCCTGAATTCAATCTTCTTTTCGCCTTCATGGCTACAAATTGCAGTCACAGCGGCAAATGAATCCGTTCCGGTTCTGGCAACAACGACATTCCGAACCTTTATCCAGCCTCCAAGATTTGCCAAAGGTTTGAAACTTTTTTTGCTTAAGTCGATTAGAAAATTTTCATCGGTGCCTATACTGCTTTCAACAGCACAAGATGTTGTAGAAAACCCAAGGCAATAGATTGCCAATAATGAACCTCCGCCAAATCCAAGTTTCTTTAGAAATTCGTTTCTTGTAATGTCAGACATGTATTTTTTATCAAGGATTGATTTAATGACAAAATTGTCGCCAGTAAGGTTGTGAAGGACTGATTATAATTAATGGTCAACTATCAATTTCCCCTAACTCCTCCCCTCCCATTCGGCCAGAAATTGATTTACAAATTCCTCCATAAATAGATGCCGATCCAATGCCATTTTTTTTCCGATTGATGTATTCATCCGATCCTTCAACAAAAAAAGCTTTTCGTAAAAATGGTTCAAAGTTGGTGCATCTGATTTTCGATACGCTGCTTTAGACATTGTCAAATTGGGCGCTATTTCCGGATTGTACAAGGATCTGTTTTTAAACCCTCCATATTGAAAAGCCCTGGCAATTCCGATGGCCCCAATGGCATCCAGCCGATCCGCATCCTGAACAATTTCCATTTCCAGGGATGTCCAGGCAGAATTTTCATTGCCACCTTTAAAAGACATGTGGCGTATGATGTTGCAAACATGCTCTGTTCGCTTGTCATCCAAACCTTGTTGCTTCAAAAACTCTCCCGCCAGCTTTGGACCCAATTCTTCATTACCATTATGAAATTTGGCATCCGCAATGTCATGAAGAATAGCCGCAAGTTCCACAACATCCCCATCCGCAGATTCCGCCTCTAAAATGAGTCGCGCATTCCGCAAAACTCTTTCCGTATGCGCCCAATCATGGCCAGCCTCTGCTCCTTGAAGGGTAGTTTTGGCAAATTCAGTTGTCTTTTGAACAAGTGATAAACTCATCAGAATTATGTTTTTGATATTCGAATGGACCTCAAACACCTTTCAACTGAGGTCCTTTATCAAAAACCAAGTTAATCTTTAATAGGAGGAAAATGGCCATCTCACATATTGAAAAAAAACAATTGGATTTTTTAGTCCAAACACCAACATCTCTAGACACGAAGAATCAAGCCAACTATTTTTAAAAATTGCCAAAATATCCAATAGAATTACCCAGAAACCTTAGTTTTGGTTTTCTTAATTTTTCAAAAGGAATGCAACATGTTTAAAAAGTTTTCGATGTTTGAACTGTCTATTCTTGCAATGGCAGTCGTTGTGATCTTTGTTTCGGAATATTTTTTTCTGGTGAACAAGGATTTTGAAAGGGCAGTATTCATTGGCTTATGGCCACCTACTATGCTCCTTTTACTTATTTATATAAACTCTAAAAAGAACTAAAATGGAAGAATTAGATTTGGACTTACTAATACTATCTGCAGTCATTTCAGCGCTTTACATTGGATTTCTTTTTCAGGCATTTAAGCCATCAAAATCGAAAGGGCACAAATAATCCGGATATGCGGTTTTTTAAAAAATCCGATAATCCCATTGGGCCCAAGGCGAAAAAAAAGGCCCATCAAGGTAATTCTTGTACCTTAATGGGCCTTTAAGCTCGTTACTTTTATTAGGCGATTTCTACCTTCACTTTTTTACCTCTGACAACATTGCCAGCCATTGCTTTTACAATTTGGTTGGCAAGATCAGCAGGTACATCTACAAGGGAAAATTTCTCTTGAATTCCGATGTAGCCAAGGCGCTTTCCACTTACATTGGCTTCAGAAGCGATGGCACCCACCAAATCAGAAGGCCTTATTTGGGCGTTTCTTCCTAAATTAAAACGGATGGCGACCATCTTCTCAGAATCCTTTCCAAAGGTTTTTCCTCTTGGTCCACTGCTGCTCTGAAAATCTCTTTCGCGTTCGCGTCCATGACCACCCCTTGACTCCCTCTCTCTAAACGAAGAAGATTCCGAAGATCTTGGTCCTTTTTCCCTTTCGCGTGAAACACGGTCGAGAAGCGGATCGTGAGATGGCGGAACGGGACCCATTAACTTGCCAATCATACCCGCAAGAATTGTTTTTGGATCAAAACCTTCTGCTTCAAGTTGATCAACTGCTGTGACCCAAGTAAGATCTTTTTCACCGGCAGCCTGCACCCGAAGATCCTGCAGAAAATCAGACTGATGTTTAAGTGCAATGGATTGAAGTGATGGAATTTTCAACCTTTCCATTGTAACGCCTGTAAATCGCTCAATGCTCTTTATTTGTCTAAAATCAGACTTCATGGCAAGGGCGAAAGAAATTCCAGATTTCCCTGCACGACCAGTACGGCCGATTCTGTGCACATAAAATTCTGTATCACGCGGCACATCGGCATTGAATACAGCATCAACATCTTGCACATCAATCCCACGGGCAGCCACATCAGTAGCCACAAGCAATGGAACTTGTCCAGTTTTAAACTTGCGCATTACAGCAGTCCTTTGAAGTTGCGCCATGTCGCCATGGATGGCTTCTGCCGGAAAACCCTTTTCAGCAAGCTGTTGTACGAGTTTATCGGTTCCAATTTTGGTATTGCAAAATGCCATGCACCGAGTAAGTCCATGAAATTTTATCAACCTTAAGAGTACCTCGGCCTTGTCTTCAGAAAAGACATCTACATAATATTGGGTAATATCTGGCTTTGAAGCACCAGAATTTTCAATCTCAATTTTAGAATATTTTCCAAGATATTTAGCAGCAATTGCAACTATCGGCTTCGACATGGTTGCCGAAAAAAGCGCCACCTGGTGCTCCGACTCTACATGGTCTAAGATTTCGCGGATGTCTTCCTCGAATCCCATGCTAAGCATTTCATCTGCTTCATCAAGCACAAGATACTCAAGACCACTTAGGTCGAGTGTTCCACGATTCAAGTGGTCAATAATGCGGCCCGGGGTTCCTACCACAATCTGACTTCCCTGGCGAAGCTGCCTAATTTGACGATCGATGGATTCGCCACCATAAACTGCAGTAGTGTACAGATTGTCGCTTCCTTTGGTAAACTTCCGAATTTCGGTAGCTACCTGATTTGCCAATTCACGGGTTGGGCAGAGCACAAGTGCCTGTGTTTGATTGCTAAGCGGACTAACCTTCTCAAGCATTGGAAGTCCATAAGCTAAAGTTTTGCCAGAGCCGGTTGCGGCTAGTCCGAGGATGTTTTCCCCGTTCATTAGTGCCGGAATGGCTTTGGCTTGAATTTGAGTTGGCTGGGTAATTTGCTGCTCCTCAAGCACCTGAATAAACTCAGGTGAAAGGCCTAGCGTCTGAAAATTTTCGGTCATTAGATAAACGCATTGATGAATAATCGTGTCAATGCGACCGCAAAGGTAGGGATAATAAGGTGGTAAAACGAATCAACACCAAATAAAATTAAAACTAAATCAATCAGTTAACAGAAATCGTATCAAAAAGGCTACGGAAAACCACCAGATTCTCCTTCACTTTTATCGACCTGTTTAGAAAAGAATCAAACTCAGATTTAAGGTTTGATGCAGCCTCTTCTTCATGAGTAAATCCGTTTTTAAAAACTGATGATTTTACAACATTCCATTCATGGATGTCTGCTTCAAGGGCATTGATGGCGCGGTTAATTCTGTCAATCGCTTCATCGAGTGTGGTGTAGCGTCTCATAATTCTAATGGGTCTTATTGATTTTCCTGCCTCAAAAGAATATTTCAAAAACGAATCAGAAACTGACAAAAATCTGCTTTTGTTACAATGTGCCTTATTGTCAAAATGGAAGATCATCATGGATGTAATGCCAAATGACAAATTCGGAATATTTTGATTTTGAAAGATTCCGAAACACAGGAAGCCAAGATATTTAGGCCCTAATTCCTTTTGAATAAGCCAAAACAGCAAGGAGAAAAAACTGTTTAATGGTAAAAATTTTTATCCAAACTGGTTTTTATCCAAAGTCAGAAACCAGACAGTTTTCAAGCAGATAAAATCCCATCCACACCACTTTACATATTTTGAAGGACGCTTGAAAAGAGAATCCCAAGAAACAATCTCAAATAGGAAATCTAGAGATAAAAAATCGGGATTCCCTGCCAAACATTGACAGAGAACCCCGATACAGTTAAATTACAATCAGAATCAGGCTTCGAGCGGAATTTGAAACTGAACCAGATTGACAAATTCCTGAACCCTTGCATCGAGTTCAGAGTCAGAAAGTCCAACAATTCGCTCAACCCCAAATTTCTCAACACAAAAACTTGCCATGGCTGACCCAAAAATGATGGCGTTCTTCATGGAAGAGAAACTGGTTTCTCCCCTACTTGCCAAATAGCCGATAAACCCACCAGCGAATGTATCGCCAGCACCTGTCGGATCGAACACCTCCTCCAATGGAAGGGCCGGGGCAAAAAACACCTCATGGTGGTTGAACAACAATGCTCCATGCTCACCTTTTTTAATGATGACATTCTTTGGCCCCATTTCCAGGATTTTTTTTGCAGCGCGTCGAAGTGAATATTCACCTGTTAGCTGTCTGGCTTCTTCATCATTCAGACAAAGAACATCCACCATGGCAATTGTTTCCAGCAATTCCGGCATGGCAATCTCCATCCAAAAATTCATGGTATCCATCACAATGAGTTCCGGACGCTTGCGAAGGCGTTGTATTACGGTTTTTTGAACCGAAGGCGCAAGATTACCCAG
>CAMDMI010000189.1 GCA_945902135.1 Spirosoma fluviale | reverse complement strand
GGCCGTTTCGTTTACCACCGTTTGCCCGAGGGTATTGGCCACTTTGTATTTCCAGCCCTGCATGCTGCTGAGATTTCCGGCATCGAGGGTGATGTCCTGGTTACCCGGATTGGGCCATACTTTTAAAGTATTGCCATATGCCACCGGATTGTAAGAGGTAATGCCGGTATGGATGAGCAGCGTATCGGTTACGGTGATGCTGGTTTGGCAAATACCCTGGTTGTAAAGCTGGGTAATCTCGCTCTGACTCAGCGCCCGGTTCCAGATGGCGATGTCGTCGAGGGAGCCAAGATAAAATGTTGAAGCACCAACTCTTGCTCCAGCTATTATATCAATAGATTGACTAGTATTCAAATTTACATCTTTAAATCCCCTGTAAATTCCATTTAAATATGAGTGTGCTTTTGTTCCATCAAATGAAATAACGGCATGTTGCCAAGAATTAACAAAAAAATCAGAAAACGAGTAATCACACTGAAGACCGTTACCATGAAAAAATAAATCATAGTTGAAATTTCCAGCATAATGTGTTGAATCTTGGTATAGACCGAATGCATTACAATCAGAATTACCACCTCCAGATAAAATCCACCTATATTTAGTATCAGTAGATTTAAACCAAATTGAGAACGACTTAGGAGAATTCCCTGATGGAAAACTTGAATTTAGGTTAATGTATTCGCTTTGTCCATCAAACCCATACGCACTCCCCACATTTCCAAACCGATCCGTAGTAAGCGTTGCACCGTTTACTGTGCCGTTGTTTCCGTTACCGCTTTCATCATTGGCATTGCCGCAAAAGGGCCAATAGCCGACCAGGCCTTGCAAAAGAGAGCCGGATAGGTCGGGGCAATTGGAGCTAACTGAATTGCAGTTGTCTTCATTTACAGTAAGGGTTTGGTTTACAGCCACATTGGTAAGGATTGTGGTACGACCAGATGGCCACTTTACTATGAGCGAATCGATTGTGTTCGCAGTGCCCAATCCGAAGTGGATGAACTGAGATTGTGCAAGATATCCCTGAAATGGAGATTTTAGGCGATAGTAACTGCTACCTCCAACCTTTGCTTTAACCACTGCATAAAAGGCATCAGTTCCGGATTGGCATCCTTTCAGGTTTACCTTAATCCACTTATTGGCGCTACTTTGGTTGTTTTTCGCCAATGAGGCCTGAAGTAAATTTCCTGGGTCTGCAGTTCCAAAACAATCCAGATCTCCATCATTGTCCATATCAAACCAACTGGATCGAGGACTTCCACCATTTGCGCTTGATAAGCGAATGCCCAAGGAACTGCTTTGCTCGGTGAAAGTTCCAGTAGTGTTAACCCAAAATCTGGAACCATCCAATCCCGACTGGTCTACAGCCGAGTAATAATCCAAATCCCCATCCAAATCAAAATCTGTTTCAGAAATAGCTGAATAATACCAGTTTCCAATTCTAAAATTTGGATTGTCACTTGAATTAATGAACGAACCGTTTCCTGAATTTTTTAAAACAGGAACAATGGGTGTACCATTGAAAACATTGTCTGAGGTACCTCCAATGAAATCAAAATAACCATCTTGGTCGTAATCAGTTTCCATCAAATAACTTGACGAAACACTTATTGGAATCACATTCGGAACCTCGGTAAATGACCCATTTTGATTTCTGTATGTTTTAAAAGGGTGGTAATAATATCCTCCTCCAGGCCATGGATAAGGTTGAATAGTTTGAACGAGTAGATCTAGGTCCCTGTCATTGTCATAATCTGAAAATTGGAACTGTGGGGTAATGTCGGTGGCGAATGGGGGTAAAATCGCAGATGTACTATTTCCTGAGCCTGAAAAGCCATTGAGGTTGCAAACTATTTCCTTGGCTCCTCCGGTAAGGCTGCGGTAAAAACTTAAATCCGGAAAACCATCTTTATTAAAATCAACAATCTGAAATCCTTCGGGGAAAGAGCTACCTGAAAGTGAAATGCCTGATGCTGTTGTTTTATTCTCGAAAATATTTGTATTTGATCCACATAATACCTGGAGATTGTTGTTAATATCGACCAACAAGAAATCCTGTTTGCCGTCTTTATTGAAGTCGGCAACATGCCCGAAACGAATGCTGTCAATTTCAGGTATTCCAGCATTTGTTGTAACATCTGAGAAAGTTGAGTTCCCATTGTTTTTGAATAATTTTAAAACAAAAGGATTGCCAGTTCCGGTAGATGCCAATAGGTCCTCAAAGCCATCAGCATTGTAATCGATAAAACCCCAGAGGATAGTTCGTTCTGCAGGAAGACCAGAGGAGGTTGTTACATTGGTAAAAGTTTGCCCGTATGCAAATAGGCCGCTGAAGAGGGCCATGATGAAGAGACTTCTTTTTTTCATTTGTTACTTATTGGATTTGAATTCGTTACTGCAAAATGATTTTCTTGATTTGAATGGTGTTGCTTTTTTGTGCCGGATTATTCGTGTTACCAACTCATTTGCTCGTACTCATACAAGAAGTTGAAACTGTAAATCTCCCCCGAGCGAATCGTGCATGGGAAACCAGGCGAAAAGGTGCAGACATTGGGGCTTACAGGCTGATTTATTTATGCTTAAAATATATTGGCGGCTCCTGAATGCAACTCCATTCCTCAGTAAGAAATACTGTCAGGTAGCAAAGTGCTTTACAGGATCCGATGCAAAAATGAGATTAATATCTAATATTCAAAACATAATTAGATTTTTATCTATCCGCTTATTTGGTTTGGCCATCTAAAGCATGAATAAGGCGATAATTCCGTCATCTTTACCTCCTTGAAAAACAGACCGAAAAGGAAAATGGACCGAACTTTTCGGCGTGGTGGTTTGCTTATCTTCTGTAATTGAGCTACTTTGATAAAAGAGTCTAAAAATTAGATGAAAGTCTAATATATCAATCCTCTCTCTGCCACAAACACATGGCGAGTTTGGTAGATCGGATTATTCAGTTTTTAGAAAGCAATGGCGAAAACATCAGCTCGTTTTCGGCTCGTTGCGGACTAGCAAACGGCGCATTGAATAAAGCCCAGAAGAAGAACGGGGGGCTGAGTGCCGAAAGCATAAAACGAATTCTTCTGGCAAATCCGCACCTTTCGGCTGACTGGCTCTTCGACCGTCCGTCGAGAGAAAAGTTTTTCCCCGTAGAACCAGAGGAAAAACACCTCAGGCCGAATTCATTGCCACAAGAACAGGTTGAATGGGCTATCCAGATTAAGCAGGAAATACAGGAACTACAGCGTCGAATACAGGAATTGGAGTTGAAAGTAAAAAACCGGTAACGATTTTTTTTTCGCTTTCCGCCAAGGTAGCGAAGCGCATGTCGGACCGTCCAATATGCATTTAGATAACATGGCGGATAGCAAAGAGTAATTGGATCTGATTTTTTCATAATTCAGGCGCCTGAAATACGGATACATATTTTCCTAAAGGCGTTGTAAATTTGCTGATCAATAGAAACATTGTGCAAGCAAGAAAAACCAAAAGCCGTGAAAATAGTCAAAAAGCATGCCTCGTTTGAAGCTTTAAAAGCCAGTAAAACCAAAGCCCTGGATACTGACCAGGGAAATAAAAAGCACTCTGAATTTGAAAAATTCATAAGTACTCTTCGTGACCATAAGTCGCCTCCTTCAAAAGCAAAATAATTGGAGATGGAAAGCAATCTCAAATCCAGTTTATTGGCGATTTGCGCTTTATTGGAAAAATACGAGATTCCCTATTTAGTAGTAGGTGGCACTGCGGTTGCCTTAAATGGTTATTACAGACATTCTATAAATGAAAAGGGAGACCTGACCGGGAAGCCCGATATCGATATTTGGTATAACCCTACCTATAAAAACTACTTCAAAATTTTGAAAGTTATTGAAGAGCTTGGCCATGATATTTCATCCTTTACAGCCGAAAAAAACCCTGATCCTAAAAAATCCTATTTCAAGTTGGAATTTGATGATTTTTCATTTGACATTTTGCCCAGGGTAAAAGCAAATTTGAAATTTACCGAGGTTTTTGCCAGGAAGGATACCGTTAGAATTGATAAAATACCCATCCATTTTATGATTTACTCTGATTTAATTGAGGATAAATTGGCAGCAGGTAGAAAAAAGGACCTTGAAGATATTAAACAGTTAAAAAGGATTAGAGGAAAGGCTTAAGCCACCCCATACAATTCTACTCCAAAAACTACGCTTTACGCCATTTTGGCGAAGTACATATCGTACGATAGATAAGTCGGATTTGTAATCAGCAAATGTGACTTAAATCGGGTAATGCCTTTTCGTGGTTCGATTATGCTCAATCGGGCTACGCTTTAGCGTGGTTCGTTTTATGCACAAGCCTCTAGCTGACATAACCAACGCATTACCAGAAAACAACAGGATTCAATTTGTGGATTATTGAAAAGCTGTTTGATTTAGCCAGAGGCCATACAATAACCGGAACGCGGCAGGTTTAAAACCCAGCTTTGCGGGAAGCCTCGTTCCATTTGGAGTTCTTGCAGTAATGATGATTTCCGGCCTTAATGTGTGGCCCAGTTGATGATTTGCCTGGCGGTATCGATGGCTATTTTCACCACCTTTTCATCGCCCACACCATCATATCCCATCACCAGGTGAAGCAAGGAATAGGATGAGTCGAACATTTTAGAAATTTTCCCATCCTTAATGGCTTGTCTGTATTTGCTTTGATCTGCCCTTCCTTTACCGTTTTTAATCTCAGGAAACTTATGGTCCAGTGCGAGTAAAACCCCATTCCAGAGGGTATTTCCTGCCATTTTAATGTATTTGGGATCGCCGTAATACCCGCTTTCCTTTTTCCCTTTTTCTGAAAGGATTTCTTTGGCGTTGCTGACATACCGCATGGCCTCAGCTTTGGCTTCGTTCTTACTCATTAGTTTTGTTTTAGTAGTTCAAAGGTAAATGGTTTTGAAAAAA
>CAMDMI010000188.1 GCA_945902135.1 Spirosoma fluviale | reverse complement strand
AGAAAGGCCGATACGCTGTTTGCAGCCCAAAGATTCAGTGCCGCAGCCGACCTCTACAAACAATCTCTGGACCAGGAAAAAAAAACCAGCAAATCGGATCTTCTCAAGCTGGCTTTCATAGAAGAAGGCCGGGATGATGATGTGATGTCGATTTATTACATGCATCAATTTTACCTTTTACAACCTGAACCAGAGGTGCGGCGAAAGATTGAAGAAATGGCCGAACTCAATAAACTTCAGGGGTATTCCATAGATGAGGCCGATTACGCTTATTTTCTCTACAGAAATTATGGGCCTCTTGTCGCAAAAGGCCTGCTAGGTATAGCCTTCTTCCTTTTTTGTTTTTTGGTTTACCGGAAAGTGAAAGGTGTTTCACTTGGTTACAGCCCCATTTTTACGCTCATATTCCTGGCTGCCGCAGCCTACTTTCTCAATTTCTCCCTTCCCTATAAGCGCAGCATTGTGGGTGGAGAAAAAATGTTCATCATGGCGGGTCCATCCTCTGCCTCTTCTGTTGTGGGCACCCTCGAAAGGGGTCACCGGGTTGAATGGATCAGCCAGGAGGATGTTTGGTATGAGGTAAAATGGAATGAAAAGAAAGGCTGGGTGAAAAAATCCGGACTTCTGTTCTTCCTCTAGCCATAAAAACAATTATTGCACAATCACTTGCAGAAAAAATTCACCACTCCGGCGGAAGAAATCGCCTTCCTGGAAAAACTCCTGGGCATCGAACAGGCTGAAGACCTGGCACAATACCAGCAACAAGTGCTGGAAACACCGCTGAAAGAAAGACAACGAAAAGGCAGCACCTGGTACCCCGTTCGCCTGGCAGATACCCGAATCGGAACCGGAGGAAAATATGTGCTGCAACTGGTACGAAACAGCGAATTCAACCAGCCACATCAGTTTCAGTCCGGGGCTTCGGCGGCCTTGTTCTGGAATGCACCCGCCGGACAAAAAACCCCGCAACTTCCCGGTACCATCATTTCGGTTGACCAGGACCGGATGGAAATTCAGGTGAATACGGAAGAACTACCCGACTGGGTAGATGAACGCCTGATTGGAATTGACCTACTCTTTGATGAAAACTCCTATCGGGAAATGAAGTTTGCCTTGGGCAAAATCCGGCAGGCAGATGACAAAACCCGGCCAGGCCGACTTCGAAATGTGCTTCTGGGATACGAAGAAGCAATATTCTCAACAAAAAAACCGGCACCGGAAACGGAGGAAATTCTTCGAAACCTGAATGAATCTCAGCGTCAGGCGGTGCTGAAAATGCTGCAAGCTGAAGACGCTTTTGTGATTCATGGTCCTCCCGGAACAGGCAAAACCACCACCATGGTTTCGGCCGTGAGGGCTGCACTTACTACTTGTACGCAGGTACTTGTTTGTGCACCCAGCAATGCTGCCGCCGACCTCCTTACCGAGCGACTTGCAGCCTCCGGCGTAAAAGTTCTCCGAATTGGAAATCCTGCAAGAATCAGCGAGGAAATCCTGCCCTACACAATGGATCACCTGATTGGCTCACACGGTGATGCAAAGGAAATTAAGCGCTTACGGAAACTTGCTTATGAACTCAAACGCATGGCATGGTCTTACAAAAAATACTACGACCGCTCCGAAAGAGAACAAAAGCAAGCCATGCTGAAAGAAGCGCGCAGCATCCTTCAGCAAATTGCCAACATGGAACAATATGTTCTGGATCAGGCCCGTGGAAAAACCCAGGCCTTTGTGGCAACCTTGGTGGGCGCCTCTCACCACTTCCTAAAAGACAAAAAATTCGAATGGGTTTTCATTGATGAGGCCGGTCAGGCGCTGGAGCCGGCAAGCTGGATTCCGGTACTGAAGGCAAACCGGCTTGTCTTGGCCGGCGACCACTGCCAGTTACCGCCAACTGTAAAATCGAAGGAGGCTTCAAAGCAAGGCTTGGAGCAAACCTTGATGGAAAAATTTCTAGCCAGAAGCTCAGAAGAACCCCGTGCCATGCTGGAAGTTCAGTACCGAAGTCACCGCGACATCATGGAATTTTCTTCGGCCTATTTTTACCAAAACAAACTTCAGCCCTGGGAAGGAGTTGCAAGCCACAGACTTTGGAATGAGGCCTCCGAAGCAAATAGTCCGCTTGTGTTTTTAGACACCGCCGGAACAGGTTACGAAGAACGCTTCCATCCGGAAAGCGCCGGTCTTTCTAACCCGGGAGAAGCGGCATTGCTCATCCGGCATTTTTCTACCTGGATGGAAATTAATGAAGGATTTCTCAAGCAGCAACTTCAAATAGCGGTAATTTCTCCCTACCGGGAACAAGTGGAACTCCTCAAAAAGGAAACCGCTGTGCTGGAAAAGCAGTTCGGAAACAAGGTGAAATTCCGCTGTGGAACGGTGGATGGATTTCAGGGCCAGGAAGCGGATTTGGTTTACATAAGCCTGGTGCGCAGCAACGACCGAAGGGAAATCGGTTTCCTGCGCGACATCCGCCGCATGAATGTCGCCATTACCCGGGCAAGAAAAAGGCTGGTGGTA
Source organism: Spirosoma fluviale (assembly GCA_945902135.1). Taxonomy (GTDB): domain Bacteria; phylum Bacteroidota; class Bacteroidia; order Cytophagales; family Flexibacteraceae; genus CAMDMI01. The sequence continues at coordinate 2,485 of CAMDMI010000188.1, read as the reverse complement.
ATCGGGGATTCCGCTACCCTCGCCGGATTCGGATTTTACGACGAACTGCTCGACTATCTTCAAAAGAAAGCCCAGTACCAATCGGCCTGGGAGTTTCCTGAATAAGGTTTTAACTAGAACTAAAAACGGCAACCCAATTCAGGTTGCCGTTTTTGAGAAATGCCGTTTGGAAAAAATTAGATGTTTTCCTCCAAAACAAGCGCTGTTTCTTTTTGCAATAATTGATAGGCTCTGGCCATTCTGGTCAAACCTATTCCACCGCCAAACCTTGGAAAGAAGTCAAGGGAAAGGAAATCATTCAGCTCCTCCTCCACTCTTTCTTTGCCAAAAAGCTCAAACAATTTTTCGCAGTACTTGCCATCTTCGATGGTGTAAAAATTCTGCCGCATTTCCTCGGCATTGCAACTTCTTTCGGCCGAACCAATGGTCTCTTGCCCGTAAAGAATTACATCTACCTTGTTGTAAACACCATCCGCATTGTGCTTCATGTTCCAAAATGGGTTGGTTCTCCTAGGAAAGTTTTGTAGCGATACAATAGAACCCAATTCCTGCCACATCCTTTGCTCATGCTCGTTTTCCAGAATTTCAACTCCACCATATTCCTGACAAGCAGCATCATAATCCAATTCTACAACAGAACCAAAACCAAGATGATTTAACAAATCAGTCTCCAGGGCCAAAAGCTCCTTCATTCCACCTTTAGATTCAAACTCAAACATTGGAAATATCAGCTCATGCCTTCCAGGAATGGGATTTTTTTCTTGGCGATAAGATGTAGAGATGCAGAAACATCCGGGCAGTTCCGGATTTCCCAGCAATACTTCCTCCAAAATCATCTGACCGGTTTGAGGAAGCGGCCAAGTTTGACCAACATAGTCAAAAGTGGTAACCGAATGGGGATTTTCACAAGCAGAAAGAATCGTAAGATTGGGCTGAGTGGCCACCTCAATGAATCCTTTCTCCAAAAAGAAAGTCCGCATGCTTTGAACAAGGGTGTGGTAAGTTTTTAAATTATCTGGATTTGTACGCTTTAATCTGGACATGAAACAAAAATTAAAAAGTGTTAAAAAATTAAAGATGAATTGATTACAAAAAAAGTAGGGGTAAAATCACACAGTTTTTTCCACGGGTTTACAAAGAGTTTTTAGCGCTGAATTCACCTTGTTAAAACCAAAGGATTCAAGAACTTTATCCATTTCCTCCTTGATGAAATTGTTGCATAGGTTGCCAATGCTTCCTTCATGCGTGTAGGCCACCGCTTGTGCTCCGGTCTGGTATTTGCCATGCTGAATTTGTTCGCCCACGATGCGGTATGCATCCCGAAAGCTTGCTCCTTCCAGTACGAGTTGATTTACCGTTTCCACCGAAAACAAAAACTGGTAACGCTCATCTTTCAAAATCCCGGCATTCACCTTGATCTGATCAATGGCATAGCAAGTGATGCGCAGGCAATCGAGCAAGTCATCAAAGGCTGGCATGAAACTCTCTTTTATGAGCTGAAGATCCCTGTGATAACCAGATGAAAGGTTGGCTGTGATGAGGGTGATTTCATTGGCAAGTGCACTCAACTTGTTGGCCTTGGCACGAACCAGCTCAAAAACATCGGGGTTCTTTTTGTGCGGCATAATGCTGGAGCCGGTTGTGAGCTCATCCGGCAATTGCATAAAACCATAATTCTGGTTGGTAAACAGACAAATGTCCTGTGCCATTTTTCCCAAAGTGCTTCCGATAGAAGCCAAGGCCTGCGCCACCACACGCTCGGTTTTTCCCCGGCCCATCTGGGCATACACCACATTGTAATTCAAGGTTTCAAAACCCAGCAATTCTGTGGTAAGGCTACGGTTCAAAGGAAAAGAAGAACCATATCCCGCGGCAGAGCCAAGCGGATTTTTATTGGCGACCACAAAGGCCGCCTGCAATTGGATCAAATCGTCCACAAGACTTTCGGCATAGGCGCCAAACCAAAGTCCAAAAGAAGATGGCATGGCCACCTGATAATGGGTGTAGCCGGGCATCATTACATCCTTGTGCTTTTCGCTCAAGGAAATAAGCGAATCAAAAAGGGCTTTGGTGTTTTCTACGGTGGCTTCGATTCTGCTGCGGATAAACAGTTTTAAGTCGAGCAAAACCTGGTCGTTGCGGGAGCGGCCGCTGTGGATTTTCTTTCCAACATCACCAACACGGCGGGTGAGCATCAATTCAACCTGAGAATGCACATCCTCCACATTGGCTTCAATTTCAAAATTACCATCCCGGATTTCATCCAGAATATTGAGAAGCTCCGAACTCAGCAAATGCAATTCGTCTTCTGTAAGCAGATTGATTGTGCTCAGCATTTTTATATGCGCCAGCGAACCGATGACATCAAATTCTGCCATCAGGACATCCATTTCCCTGTCTTTCCCAACAGTGAACTTTTCAATTTCCTTGCTTACTTCAAATCCTTTGGTCCAGAGTTTCATACAATTTAAATGCTTGGGATGGT
>CAMDMI010000187.1 GCA_945902135.1 Spirosoma fluviale | reverse complement strand
GTCCCATTGCCTTTAACATGCGTTCGAGCATAGCCATTTCATCAATTGATGGCAAGCCATTTGCCGGCAAAAAAACCAACAAGCGCACGGACGGGCTTGCTTCTAATTCACCCGGCTGATAAAGGAAATTGGTAAAAGGGAATTCCATTCACCGCAAAATTATACATTTATGTCCGACTCTAGGTCTGGAATTAACAGCTGCCTACTTTTATCCGATTTCATTCAAAATAAAGCCATGAAAAAGCTTATTGTTTTATTTATTAGAATTTGTTTGAGCCTGAGCGTAACCGCCCAAAGCCTGAAGCCTTGTTATAATGGAAGCCTTTATGGATTTTGTGATGAATCTGGGAATGTTAAAATTCAACAGGTTTTCCAAAATGCGCTTTCATTTCAAGGAGATCTTGGGCCGGTACTCAGAGATGATTCATATTGGTGGTTTGTTAACAAGAAAGGGCATTTGATGTTCAATTCCCGACAAGCAGCGGACCAGGCTCCGCCAAATCCCCAAAATGGTTTGTATATAATCAAGTACTTCGACCCAATTTTTGCGGATGTAACAGAATATTATAACCGCAAGGGACTGCCAGTAAAAGTTGAAAGTGCGTTTAATTTCAGTTCAGACACATTGCCATATACGATGTTCTCTGCTTCAAAAGCCATCGAACTTGCCAAGTCAAAACTGGGAACTCCTTACGGCCTCGACAATCTGGATTGCTCAGGCTTTATGCGCTTTATCTTCGCCCCATTTGGAATTGTTTTGCCCTATTATGCAAGGCAAATCGCCGAAAAAGGAAGGGAAATCAGCAAGCAAGAAATTCAGGAAGGGGATCTAGTATTCTATGGAGGAGGCCCGGGCCGTGAACAAATTGTAAACCATGTAGGAATGGTAATTTCGGTGAACAAGGCCGGCTTTGAGTTTATCCATTCAACCACCAGCAAAGGAATAAGCACCAATAAAAGCGCAGAGAACTATTATAAATCGAGGTTCCTTTTTGCAAGGAGGATTTTTGACTTTTAGTCTATTGATTCCAAGATTTTCTAAGACAAATCCGATTTCCTTCAATCCCACCGAGAAAGCGTTTAAAATCGGCGACACCTTGGTTCACCTCCCCCATCAAAGAAGCTGTGCCCATATCCAGAATACGCCTTTTTTCATTTAGTGCTTGTTTAAAAAGCCCATCATGCAACATTACAACCGGACTAAACCGGCGGAACTTCAGGTCGTCGGCTGTATAAAAAATGTACTCTATTTCCTCGCTAACAGTAACCGTAACTGCAATTGCTGCGCATTCCAAATCCTTATCAACACACCAAACCCTGTAAACACCGGGAAACGAAAAGAAGCTTTCCTCCAATTCAGTTTTAGACATACTGAGTTTATAACCCTTCCTTTCTCGACTTGCCAGCACAAAAGCATGAACAAAATCCCAATCCGGTTTTACAATCTGGTTAAATTCAAATCCTTCTCTTTCTGCTTTTTTCAGCTTCCAGCGTTCTGACCTGTGCAAATTTGAATGGAATGACCCCGAAGTATCCAGATGAAAATTAAGGTCCTTATAAACAGGCAGGTAATCAAACTCTGAAAGCAAATCCAAAACCCACCCAGACCGCTCAGGACAATAAGCATCTGGTGGCAAAACGATTTCAAGACTTTCAATTTTATTGTTGGAGGCAAATTCATCTAGACAATTCAGCATCCGGGAAAATTCCACCGGCCCGGTTCCCGTCCCGAATTCAAACCCGCCAAATGGCGCTCGAACCGGACTGAATAAATTCACCTCTCCAAACAATGCAATCCTAATGCCCGATTCCTCAAGCAGAATAAAAGAGCCTTGCCTTTTTAGAAATTCTGGCTTTTGAAAAAGGAAACTAGAATACAAGATTTCAGGGTTTTTCCTGGCACAATTCTACCAAAACTCCACCGGTACTTTTAGGGTGAAGAAAAACTATTCGCTTATTGTCTGCTCCATCTTTGGGAGCTGGATTGATAAATTCAAATCCTTCCGACTGCAATCGAATCATTTCAGTCTCAATATCATCGCATAGAAAAGCCACATGGTGCATACCCTCTCCTCTTTTTGAGATGTATTTCGAGATTACACCTTCCGGATCAAGACTCTCCAACAATTCTACCTGACTTTCTCCAACACGAAAAAACCAGGTGCGCACCTTCTCAGAAACTACTTCCTCCGACTTGCTTACATTTGTGCCCAATAATTTCTCAAACAGTGGCACAGCCAGCGTTGCATCAGCAACTGCAAATCCAAGATGTTCAATTTTAAGTATCATTTGTTTTGTTTCAGGCCTGCAAAAAATAAAAAACAATCGGCATGGCGACGAATTCCAATCATTGCATGCTGTTTTTTTTATTTTTTATTTTCTGCCTTCGCCAAAGTTGGAGAGCCCGAGATAAAACTAATTTTGAACGGAATTCATCCTGAAAAGGGTGGAAAGCTGCTGGTATCCGTTTTTCTCGCAGCAGATGGATTTCCCGAGGATGGCAAAAAAGCGTTTCGTATTTTTGAATCATTACCAAAAAAAGAAATTCGAATTCAAGGGATTCCAGCCGGCAACTACGCAATAGTCGTATTACATGACCTAGATGGCAATATGCAAATGAGCTATTCAATATTCGGAGTACCGCAAGATGGATTCGCAAGCAGTCCAGATGGTGGGCCACGCTTTTCAAAACCAAAATTTGAAAAGGCAGCCTTCAACCATACAAAAGATGGAAGTCAATTGGAATTGAAGCTCCACTATCTGCCATAGTTTTACACCAAATTTCAGGCAGCACACTTCGTGCTTGGTACATGATTTCAAAGAAAAAAAGAACAGCGGCGCTTGAACGCCAGATTAAACCAACAAAAGCCCTTGACATTCCGACATTTCTCCAATTTAAATAAAATGATGATCGGAATAAGGCTGGCATTGACCAATGCTTATTGATTGCATTATGGCCAAAAACCGGCAAATTGCGGCCTGCTTTTAGACTTTATCTCAGGCCATTTAAACTTTCATGAACCAAAATTCTACCTCATCCCGCAAGGCAATCCAGATTGTTTTGGCTTTCACCCTACTGATTGGAATTCTAATCTTTTGGAAATTAAATCAGACCCATTCCGGCCCTCCTGGTGGCCCTCAGGCTGGAGCCAAAACACCCCCTCAAAAGGTGAGTGCAGTGGTAGCCAGAAACAGCGCAATTTCCCTCGACCTGGAATTCAGCGGCAACCTGATTTCCTGGAATGAAGTTCAAATTTCGCCGGAAGCCGCAGGCAGAATTGTTTACCTCAATTTAAAAGAAGGCCAAACCGTAAAAGAAGGAGAAAAACTGCTTGGTTTGTTTGACGAAGACATTCGTGCACAGGAACAAAAACTTCTGCTTCAGGAAAGTATAGCCTTGCGCAATCTTGAACGCAGCAGGGAACTTCTTAAAAGCAAGGCCGGAACACAATTGGAAACCGACAATGCTGAAAACCTCATCAACAACATCCGCGCTGACCTGAATCTGTTGCGAGCCAACCTTAAAAAAACCATTCTTAATGCCCCTTTCTCTGGAACAATCGGCTTGTGTAATGTAAGCAAAGGAACTTTTGTAAGTCCGGGTCAGGCTTTGGCCTTGTTGCGAGAAACCAATCGTCTGAAAGTAGAATTCTCTGTTCCTGAACAATATGCAGGTCTATTTGAAAATGGACACAACATTCAGTTTGCCACAGGAAATCCTGAAGATACATTCAGCGCCCGAGTTTACGCCAGCGAACCCAGCATTGACCCGGGCACAAGAACCCTTACAATCCGGGCTGAATTCCGAAATGATGGCAATCGACTCCTGCCAGGCTCATTTGCCAAGGTTTGGCCCGAAAACCGCCGGATCGGCAATGCGCTTTTGCTGCCAAGTCAAGCCATTATTCCCGACAACAGAGGCAAAAAAGTAATTGTATCGCACAAAGGAAAGGCAGCATTCAGGGTTGTACAAACCGGTTTGCGCGACAAGGACAAAGTTCAGGTAATTAGTGGCATATCAGAAGGCGACACTGTTCTTACAACTGGCCTTATGTTTGTGAAACCGGATTCAGAAATCATCATCACCAAACTCGATTAACAGTACCATGAGTCTGGCCTCACTTAGTTTAAAAAGACCGGTTCTTGCCATTGTAATGTCGGTGATGCTGGTCCTTTTCGGGATCATTGGTTATAGTTTTCTGGGCGTTCGCGAATATCCTGCAATCGACCCGCCGGTCGTAACCGTCCGCACCAATTACACAGGTGCAAATGCTGAGGTTATTGAAACCCAGATTACAGAACCACTCGAGAAAGCCATCAACGGAATTGCCGGCGTAAAAACCATTTCATCATCCAGCAACCTTGGCAGTAGTTCGGTTACTGTGGAATTCAACCTCGGCACCGAAATGGAGCAAGCGGCTGCCGATGTCCGGGATAAAGTTTCGCAAACATTGAGGCAACTGCCACAAGACATTGATGCACCACCCGTGGTTTCAAAGGCCGATGGATCAGGTGATTTTCTCATCATCATGCCCATTCAAAGTCGCACACGAAGCATGCTGGAATTGACAGATTATGCTTCGAATGTGATTCTTGAAAGACTTCAAACCATTCCCGGAGTTAGTACAGTCAATGTATTTGGAGACAAGCGCTATTCCATGCGCATCAGAATGGATCCATCCCGAATGGAGGCGCTGGGCATTGTGGCCAACGACATTCGCAACGCGATTGACCGTGAAAACATTGAATTACCTGGTGGAAAAATTGCAGGTGACGCTACAGAATTAACTGTTAGAAGTCAGGGAAGACTTTCAACCGAAGCCGAATTCAGCAACCTGATTTTATCGCAGCAAGGAGAAAAAACAATCCATCTTGGCGATGTTGCACTGGTAGAATTGGGCGCAGAAAACGAAGAAACCGCCATCAAAAAAAACAATGTGAACGCGGTAGGACTTGCCATAGTTCCATTACCGGGTGCCAACCATGTGGCCATCGCGGATGAATT
>CAMDMI010000186.1 GCA_945902135.1 Spirosoma fluviale | reverse complement strand
ACTTGTATGTATGCAAACCAGGGTCAATTATTTTTCTTGAACCGCTTTCCTTATCGGACAGAAAATGATTTACTCTATTTTCTCTTGCTTGCACTGGAGCAATGCAATCTGGAGGCTGAAACACATTCCATTCGCTTAAGCGGAAGCATTTTGCCTGGTTCGGCAGGATTTGAAAAACTAAATCGATATGCAGGCAATTTGAGTTTTACGGTTCCTGAAGAGGTCGATTCTCTGCTTCCGCCAGCAGCAGGTTTGCGGCATCCCGTATTTTTCGACCTGCTTTGTCTCCTCAATCAAAAAAACCAAATAGTTTAGGCCATGAGAAAGGCACTTTTTCCGGGAAGCTTTGATCCATTCACAAAAGGGCATGAAGACATTGTTCGCCGTTCCCTTTTTTTGTTTGATGAAGTGATTGTTGCGATTGGAAACAACAGCAATAAGGTTCGCTATTTTGCTTTGGATATGATGGTGGCCAAAATACAGGAAACTTTTGCAGCGGATCCCAGGGTTTCAGTGCAGGTTTTTCAAGGACTTACAGCCGATTATGCCCGGCAGCAGGATGCCGGATTTATTGTTCGTGGTTTGCGCAATACCACTGATTTTGAGTACGAGAATAGCATTTCTCAGGCCAATCACCATGTCAATCCCGATTTGGAAACCGTGTTCCTGATTACAACCCCGAGTCTTTCCGCCATTACTTCCACAATTGTGAGAGACCTTCACCGTTATGGTGCCAGTGTGGATGCATTTATCCCTTATTCTCTTTAAAATATGATGCGTTTTATCTTGGTTTTTTTGCTTGCCTGTGTTACTAATTTGAATGGATTTGCTCAAGAATCTGCAGGCTCTGGTGAACTTAAATGGATGAGCATTGAAGAGGCTGAGATTGCCTGCAAAAAACAACCTCGAAAGATTTTTATTGATGTGTACACCGACTGGTGTGGCTGGTGTAAAAAAATGGACAAATCAACTTTTCGAGATTCTCTGGTACTCAAATATGCCTCAGAGAAATACTATGCTGTGAAGATGAATGCCGAGGACCGGAAGAATGTCATTTTCAGAGATAAGCTGTTTAAGTTCAACGAAGGGATGCGCTCCCACGATCTTGCGGTGCTTTTGCTGAACGGACAAATGAGTTATCCGAGTATTGTATTTATGGACGAAAAACTACAGCCCATTCAAACCCATGGTGGCTATGCCGATGCAGCCCAGTTTAATATGATGCTGCATTTTTTCGGAGAGAATGCCTACAAGAAGAAAAAGTCGATGAACGACTTCAGCCGGGATTTCCGTCCCTGAGATTGTTAGTGGATTTTAAATGAGGCGCCGAAATTGAAGAGGCCAAAGGTTCCTTTGCCAGCTTCAGCAAAAATCCCAACACGCTGGCGGAACAAATAGCGAACCCCCAATAACAGTCCAAGTTGGCCCGAAGTGGAAGACCCATCTTCCAAAAGAAATCCATCTTTTCCGCGCTCCTCCTTTGAATAGGTTCTGCGATCGATACCGCCAGAAATACCGGCATAAATGTCTATTACCCGGATGTCCATGTCAAAACCAAACAAATCATTGAGTAAATCCGAACCATGAAAAAGGAGTCTTCCACCCAATTTTACACTTCTCAGTCGTAGCCTGTAGCCAACACCCCAATCAGAAAAAGTAATCTGGTTGAATCCTGCATAGGGACCGAAAGCGAAGTGCGGTTTCAAGGAATAATCCGCAGAAATGCTAATGGGCATAATGCTTGATTGAACATGGGCCGAGGGGTAATTTAAAAGTGCAAAGCTTGTGCCTACATTAAACCAAACAGCACCAGGATCATTGGGCCAGCCACCTCCGGTTTTCATCAGACTCCAACCAAAAATTCTTTCATCTGGCGGACCAAACGCCAATTTTTTCTCCAGAGAATAGGCCTGGCAAAACCCGGAGGCAAATAAAAGCAGGCAGGAAATTGCAATTTTAAGTATTGTTTTCATCTGAATTTCGATTAACAAAATGCAAAAGAAATCGGCTTGGGCCTAAGTTGCTATTTGCTCCGCCACTATTTTTCTGATTCTCATCCGGAACCAATTTGGATTTTGTGTTATTCAACCATTGAGCGTAATCTTTTCTTTAAGGCCGCTGGTACATTGTATTCTCCAATTGACAAGCATGAAAACCTTCCTTGAAAGTGCGTATTGCTGGAGTCGCTACCAAGGCTACCTTGCGGGCAATTACCGTGTACACCATGAAAAAAGTAATTTTAGTTTCGGCCTTCATTGCCGCTGCATCCATGTCTTTACAATCTCAAAATCTACAATATCCCGCCACCCGGAAGGACAACATCAGCGATGATTATCATGGCACCAAAGTGTCGGATCCATATCGCTGGCTGGAAAATGACACTTCCAAAGAAACTGCCGCCTGGGTTAAGGCCCAGAATCGGGTAACATTCGATTTCCTCAATCAAATTCCTTATCGGGAACAGATGAGAAACCGAGTTACAGAATTGCTGAATTATCCGCGGTATTCTTCCCCTTTCCGGGTTGGTGAATATTATTTCTTCAGCAAAAATGATGGCTTGCAAAACCAGTCTGTTAATTACCGCCAGAAAGGTTTGAATGGTTCGGCCGAATCCTTCCTTGATCCGAATAAAATGTCGGAAAAAGGGACAGTGAGTGTTGGTTTTTCAGGGGTTTCCAATGATGACAAATACATTGTTTATAACCAGAGTTCGGCTGGATCGGACTGGTCGGAGCTTCATGTAAAGGAAGTGGCAACAGGCCGCAAACTTTCCGATGTAATTCGATTTGTGAAATTCTCCGGAGCCGCTTTTCGGGGTGATGGATTTTATTATTCCCGCTACCCGGAACCGGGAAAAGGCGAAGAACTTTCTGGTCAAAACCGCTTCCATTCAGTATGGTACCACAAACTGGGCTTGGATCAGTCGGAAGACCAGCTGATTTACGAAGACCGCGAGCATCCGCTTCGCTACCATTCAGTGGATTTGGGAAAAGAAGAGCGGTTTCTGATTCTCTCCATTTCTGAGGGAACGGACGGCAATGAGCTCCGTGTGATGGATTTGAAAAAAGGCCAAACTGCTTTTTCGCCCTTGGTGTCGGGTTTTGACAACAGCAGTTCGGTTGTAGATCAGGAAGGCGATCGGCTTTTGGTTTACACCAACATCGATGCACCCAATTACCGTTTGGTTTCCATCGATCCTGCCAATCCTTCAAAGGAAAACTGGAAGGTGATCATTGCGGAGAAGAAGGAATTACTCAAATCTGTAACGGTTGCGGGCAGCAAACTCATTGCACAGTATCTGAAGGATGTGGCCACAAAAGTTTACCAGCACGCAAGAGAAGGCCTTTTAGAGCATGAAATTGAGCTTCCCGCTGTGGGTTCCGCTGGTGGATTTGCAGGCGAGAAAACCGACAAAGAAGTCTTTTATACATTTACCTCATTCAACTACCCGCCGACCATTTTCCGTTACGACATTGCCAGTGGCAAGTCGGAAATTTTCCGCAAGCCAGAGCTCAAATTTGATCCTTCGGCCTACGAGGTGAAGCAGGTATTTGTGCCTTCAAAAGACGGTAAGGTGAAAGTTCCCATGTTTATTGTCCACAAAAAAGGAATGAAACTGGATGGACAAAGGCCCACGCTTTTGTATGCATACGGCGGTTTCAACATCAGCCTTGAACCAGCTTTCTCGCCTTCGCGAATAGCTTTTCTTGAAAATAATGGCGTGTATGTGCAAGCAAATCTTCGGGGTGGCGGCGAATACGGCGAAGATTGGCACAAGGCCGGAATGTTTGGTAAAAAGCAGAATGTGTTTGATGATTTCATTTCCTGTGGCGAGTGGTTGCAGAAAAACAAATACACTTCAAAGGATAAACTTGCCATCATGGGCGGTTCCAATGGCGGCCTGCTAGTGGGTGCGTGTATGACCCAGCGCCCTGATTTGTTTAAAGTGGCAATTCCGCAGGTTGGGGTTTTGGATATGCTTCGTTTTCAGAAATTTACTGTAGGCTGGGGCTGGGTGGATGAGTACGGGACCTCCGAGAAAAAAGAGGACTTTGCCTGGCTGTATAAATATTCTCCTTTGCACAACCTCAAGGAAACTTCTTATCCCGCCACAATGGTGATGACAGCCGACCACGATGACCGGGTTGTGCCAGCGCATTCTTTCAAATTCATTTCCGAATTGCAGGAAAAGCACAAAGGCAGCAATCCGGTTTTGATTCGTGTTGAAACCCAGGCCGGTCATGGGGCTGGTGTGGCATTGAGCAAAACCATTGAATCAACTGCGGATATCTATTCCTTTATTTTCTGGAATACGAAATCGTTGGTGAAGTAGGGATAATTCAAAAATGTGAAAATATGACATACGAAATTGATACCAAATTACAGTTTGGTCAGTACTTAGGGTTAACTGTAAAAGAAATTTTTCAAGGCACCCTTAACTTAAACAAAGGGTTACTTAAAAATTATTTAGATTTTATTCTTAATAAAGAATTGCTAGAAAATAGACAAGACTTTGGTAGTATATATTTTAATGAAGTAGAGTTTATAGATAATTTTGAAGTTTATGAATTCAGTTTCAAGATAATAGGAGAAATAGATAACCCTGAGAAAGAATTATCCAATAGTAATAGGATGAAGTTTGGAAATATTGAGAAAAAAATTGAATCATATATCAATTCCCATTTTAGTAAAAATTATTTAGGAATTTTAAAAACGCTAAATAAATTTAATTTTGAAAATCAACCTTCCAGTAAAATCAATGGTGATCCTGAGTATCTAGTGTGGTGCGAAAAAAATATTAACAATTTTATTTTGAGTATTAACTGCAAAATAGAACTTGAAAATTTTTCAGTTTCTTTACTTAAAGGGTTTAAAATATTATATATAGGAGATGAAACATACGAATTCTTTCCCGAAATTGATGTTCGAAGTTTTTCTTTTAATATTTTGAAAAATGTATAATGGGTTTATTAAACAAATAAATTTTCCACAAAAAAGTGGAATAATTTATTCTCCAGAATCTGAAATTGATTCAATTTTTTTTGAATTCATAAATTGCAATAAGCATTATAC
>CAMDMI010000185.1 GCA_945902135.1 Spirosoma fluviale | reverse complement strand
TAAATGGCTATGGCCGTGGAGATCATTTGATTCATGTAAATGTTTGGACGCCAAAAACTTTGAGCAAGGAGGAAGTCGCTATTCTGGAAAAACTCAGGAGTTCTGAAAACTTTTCACCAAGTCCGGGAAAATCCGAAAAAGGCTTTTTCGAGAAAATGAAGGAGATGTTTAGCCAGTAGGGTGGTTGTAGTTTTCAGGGCTTCAACCATCTCTGTTTAAATCTAAAAATGTCGTAGAGCAATCTTGCGGTTTTGCTATTGCAATTCTTCCTTTAGAAAATAAAAATTTCGCGAATAGGTTTTGTTTGAATGGGATAGAAATTTTCGGTCAATTCAAGATTTGACAAGAGTTAAGAACCGGGCAAATTCTGCCTTTCTGTTTCCCCAAAATTATTTTGCAGTAATACCCTTCCCATACAAAAGAAATAATTCCTATTATTGCCCCTCGAATTACGAAAACGACAAAATTCATTCAGTAAATTTTATCCAACCGACAAAGTAATGGCTTCTGTAGCATCGCCTAACCAATCAGCTCCGGCCAGCAAGGCCAAATCTTTTTTCGCCGGCATCACAATGGTGATCATCTTCATTTTTTCCTGGGTATTTTATCTTTATGTTTTGGGTAGCCCCGGTAATTTTCAAGGTGGAGACATCAACAACCACCCAATTGAGGAGGGAATCGGTAAGTGGCTGGGCACAGTGTACAAAGGAGGAATCATTGTACCGTTCCTGATGTCATTTTTCTTAATGGTAATCACCTTTTCTGTTGAGCGTATGCTCACAATCGGCAAAGCTTCAGGAACTGGTTCTGTTGAAGAATTTGTTCGTAAAATTAAAACTATGCTGAACGCCGACAATGTGGATGGCGCCATTGCAGAATGTGCAAAACAAGAAGGTTCTGTTGGCAATGTAATTCAGTCGGTTCTCCGCAAATACAAGGAAATGCTTACCGAAACCGGAATGGCCAAAGACCAGAAAGTGCTTTCCATCCAAAAAGAATTGGAAGATGCTACATCACTTGAACTTCCAATGCTTGAAAAAAATCTGACTATACTAGCGACACTTGCTTCTGTTTCAACACTTGTTGGACTTCTTGGAACTGTACTTGGAATGATTCGTGCATTTGCTGCACTTGCCAATGCTGGTTCTCCTGATTCAGCTGCACTTTCTACCGGTATCTCTGAAGCCTTGATCAATACCGCTCTTGGTATCGGATCTTCTGCTTTCGCCATCATTTTTTACAATCTTTTCACCAGTAAGATTGACAACTTAACCTACAGCATTGATGAAGTAGGTTTCAGCATCATCCAGACTTTCGGTTCCAAATCCAAGTAATTCTACTTCATTCTGAAGCTGGAACAATACCATGGCGAAAGTTAAAATACCGAGGAAAAGTATTTCGCTGGACATGACAGCCATGTGCGACATGGCCTTTTTGCTCCTGACTTTCTTCATCCTTACGGCCAAGTTTAAGCCCGATGATCCGGTTGCTGTGGACACCCCTGCTTCGATTTCGGACACCAAACTTCCTGACAAAGACATTATGACCATTTCAATCGACAAACAGAGCCGCGTGTTTTTTGGCATCGATGGCCAGTTTGACCGGGAGAAAATGCTCGAGTTTGTGGCTGGAAAATACAAGGTTGGTTTTACCACCGATGAGATTAAGCAGTTTTCGCTGGTAAGTTCTTTCGGTGTTCCATTGGGAAATCTCAGACAGCTTTTGGCGACCAAAGACAAAGCCAAGTTTCTTCAGCAGGGCATTCCTTGTGATTCTGCCCAAAATGAACTTACCGATTGGATTGCTTATGCGCGTTATGCAAATCCCAAACTGCGTATTACCATCAAAGGCGATGTGGATGCGAGTTATGATGTTGTAGGAAAAGTAATTTCTACATTGCAGGAGCAGAACATCAACAAATTCAACCTCATTACCGACCTTAAGGTAAAACCTAAGGTTTTATAAGAATAAATTCACCGTCGTATCCGTTAAGATAGAAAAGACAAGATGGCAGACATAGACACCGGGGGGGGGAAAAAGGTATCCACGAAAGTCGATATGACACCGATGGTTGACCTGGCATTTCTGCTGGTGACCTTCTTCATGCTTACCACCACCTTCAATAAGCCCCAGACAATGGAGGTGAACATGCCCGATAAGACTGAAGACAATAAAACCATGAAGGTGGCGGAATCTCGCACAACCACATTGGTATTGGCTGAAAACGATAAGGTTTATTACTACACGGGAACTGAAAACCCAGAAGTTAAACTGACCAATTTTTCCGAAAGTGGTCTGCGCAAAGTTTTGCGTGATAAGGTTAATACTGTGAAAGATCCAATCGTCATTATCAAGGCAAAGAAAGAATCACGCTACAAAAACATGGTGGATGTGATTGATGAAATGGCCATTACCGGAGTGAAAATTTATGCATTGGTTGACATCACACCGGCCGATCTTGAACTTCTTGAGAAAGCACCTTACTGATTAGCCTGACATGGAAAATACAGATTACGGAAAGGCAAGTCTCAACGACCTTATTTTTGAAGGCCGGAATAAAAAATATGGCGCTTACGACATTCGTAGTATTTACGATGAATATGTGCTTCGTGCATTGGGAATTGCCTTGTTTGGCTTTGCCTTTTTTACTTTAGGCCCTGTTCTCTGGGAAAAATTCAAGCCGGAGGATGTGGTTGAAGAACAAGAAATTGTAACAGTGGATCCTAGAATGATTGAGCCTCCGCCAATCAATCCGAAAACTCCACCACCACCACCACTTCCATCTGCTCCTCCACCACCAAAGGTTTCAACAGTACGCTTTGTACCCCCTGAAGTGGCGCCAGATGAAGAAATTATCGAAGAGGATCCGCCTAAGCAAGAAGAATTAAAACAGGTTGTTGCGGGAACCGAGACAGCCCTAGGCGATCCGGATGCTGATCCAAATGAACTTAATATGGATCAGGCGGGTACCGGTGGAGAGGTAATAGGTGGAGGTGAGCCCGAGCCCGAGTTTACCTTTGTTGAGCAGGATCCCCAGCCTCCTGGTGGTGACTTGCAAACCTATTTTGCCAAAAATATTAAGTATCCACAAAAAGCCATCAACCAGGATGTGGAAGGAAAAGTGTTCGTTACTTTCGTGATTACTTCCACAGGAGATGTGGATGATGTGAAACTTCTTAAAGGAATCGGTTATGGTTGCGACGAGGAAGCTCTTCGGGTTGTGAAAGCAATGCCAAAATGGACACCGGGTAAAAATGGTGGCCGTGAAGTGAAGGTCAGGATGAATATTCCGATTGTTTTCAAACTGGCACGCTGATACCTCTCATTTAAAATTTTCAAAGCCCCGTCAATAGATTGCGGGGCTTTTTGTTTTTTGCAGTTTCTATTCCCACGATCACATTTATGGCCGAACCAATAAAGAAGAAATCTCCTACTGCCAACCATCGAAGGTTGCTCATTGAAGTGGCTTGGGAAGTATGCAACCAGGTTGGTGGAATTTATACGGTCATTCGGTCCAAGGTTCCGGCTGCTGTAAATGAGTGGGGAGAAAATTATCTCTGTATCGGTCCATTGGTTCACCGGAATTATTCTGCAGAATTTGAACCAGCCGAAGATTACGATCATGTATTTGGGCAGGCAGTTCTTCGCATGCGTGCTGCAGGTTTTCAAGTTCAATATGGTCGTTGGCTGGTTTCGGGAAGCCCGAAAGTATTGTTGCTTGATCCTTTGCAGGTTTTCAATAAGCTTACCGAAATCAAGTATTTATTGTTCGAAAACCACGACATCAATTGTCCGGAGGATGATAAATTATTTGACCAGTGTGCTGCATTTGGTGAGCTGGTAAAAGTGTTTCACTCCTTTCTTGCAGAAGAGCCGGAAGCCTCAGAGATTCGGATGACATCGCATTTTCATGAATGGATGGCCGCCACCTGTATTCCCGGAATAAGGAAACTAAACCTTCCTTATAAAATTGTATTTACCACCCACGCAACCTTGCTTGGCCGCTACATCGCCATGAACGATGTGCATTTTTATGAGCGTCTGCCTTTTTACGATTGGCAAAAGGAAGCCAGACATTTCAATGTGCTGGGCATTGCAAAGGCAGAGCGTGCTGCTGCGCATGGCGCTCATGTTTTTTCAACGGTTTCGGATGTAACAGCAATTGAATGTCGATATCTTCTTGGCCGTGAACCAGATGTGATTGTTCCAAATGGACTCAACATCGAGCGATTTACCGCCCTGCATGAATTTCAAAATTTGCACAAGCAATACAAGGATAAGATCCATGAATTTGTGATGGGTCACTTTTTCCAGAGTTATTCATTTGATCTGGAAAAAACCCTTTATTTCTTCATTTCTGGTCGTTTCGAATTTCGGAATAAGGGTTTCGATATTACCCTGGAGGCACTCGCAAGGTTAAACTGGAAAATGCATCTGGAAGGACTGGACACAACGGTTGTCATGTTTCTTGTGACCAAGCAGCCCTTCCATTCAATGAATCCATATGCCCTGCAAAGTCGGGCGATGATGGAGGAAATCCGGCAGACAACTCGATCCATTGAGCGCATAGTTGGGGATAAACTGTTTTATTCCGTGGCCTCAAGCAGGGAAAACAAACTGCCAAACCTGAATGATTTTGTGGATGATTACTGGCGCCTTCGGCTTCGCCGGATTTTGCAATCCTGGAAATCGGATACACTTCCTCTGGTTGTTACCCACAACCTGGCAGATGACCATTCTGATGAAATTCTAAATGGGATTCGCAGTCACGGTTTGCTAAACCATAGGAACCACAAAGTAAAGGTGGTGTATCACCCGGATTTCATTGCAAGTACCAACCCACTTTTTGGGATGGACTATACACAATTTGTTCGGGGTTGTCATCTTGGTGTATTTCCAAGTTATTATGAACCATGGGGTTATACGCCACTGGAATCCATAGCCTCTGGAGTGCCCACCATCACCAGTGATTTGTCTGGTTTTGGGGATTATGTAATGAAGACCATGCCGGAGCATGAGAAAAACGGAATTTATGTTACCCAAAGAAGGCAACAAAGTTTTCATGATGCAGCCGAAGAGCTCTCCGACCAAATGCT
>CAMDMI010000184.1 GCA_945902135.1 Spirosoma fluviale | reverse complement strand
ACAGAAAACTGAGGCGTTTCCACTCCTTTGCTCTTTCTTTGCACTTACAATGGATGCCAGAAAAGACATCAGGAAAATTTCCGATTCCGATTTAAAAGCCTGGATGCAGACCCGGGGTGAAAAAGCTTTCAGGGTTACGCAAATTCAGGATTGGCTTTGGAAAAAATGGGCTGCTTCATTTGCTGAAATGGCCAATCTGCCTGCCACACTCAGAGATGCGCTGGATTCAGACTTCCAGATCAGAAAACTGTCTGTTTCTGAATCTCAAAAAAGTGCAGATGGCACAATCAAAGTTGCCTTTCGTTTGTTTGATGGCAATCTTGTAGAAGGCGTTCTAATCCCTTCGGGGGAACGCATGACAGCCTGTATTTCCTCTCAGGTTGGTTGCTCACTCACCTGTAAATTTTGTGCTACTGGCTACATGGATCGAAAGCGCAATCTTGAAGCAGCTGAAATTTTCGATCAGGCCCGGGAAATTGCGGCCATTGCAGAAAAGGAATACAATCTTCCTTTAACCAATATTGTAATGATGGGCATGGGCGAGCCGCTGCTTAACTATGCCAATGTGCTGGAAGGAATCAACAGAATTACGGATCCAATGGGCATGGGCTGGTCTCCGAAAAGGATTACCCTTTCTACGGCCGGCATTGCCAAAATGATTGTCAAATTGGCAGACGATGGGGTTAAGTTCAATTTGGCGCTTTCTCTGCATGCGGCAGATGATGAAAAACGAAACCGCATTATGCCCATCAACGAGAGCAATACGCTTGATGCCATCAAAGAGGCGCTCCGCTATTTTTATCAAAAGACTAAAAATCAGGTAACATTTGAATACATCGCTTTTGCTGGTTTTAATGAAAGCCTGGAGGATGCGACGAAGTTGTCGAAGTTTACCCGTTCAACAGGCATTCCTGTTAAAATCAACATCATAGAGTACAATCCTATTGCAGAAGCAGATTTCCTGAATGCAGATCCGATAAGGCTGGATGCATTTAAGGCAAAACTGGAATCTGATAAATTGGTTGTGAATATCCGCAGAAGCCGGGGCAAAGACATCGATGCCGCCTGCGGTCAGCTTGCCAACAAAAGCAATTCCTGATTATTCCACCACCAGTCGTTCCGTTAGTGTTTTTCCGCCCGATTTCAGGCTGATGAAATAAGCTCCTGGAGTGGTATTCGATACATTAAAACGATAGCTGCTACCCGTTTGCGCACTGATTTGCATTTCCTGCAAAATCCTTCCGTCCTTGCTATGCATACTGGCTTGAATCTTACCTTTTAAAGCTGGTTTCTGAAGACTGAAATACACAATTTCTCTGGCCGGATTTGGGAAAATCCTGAGCGCATTGTCTTTTTCTTTTCCGGTTCGGGGGTCGATGCAGCCCAGCGCAATGTCTTGTTTCCCAATTCTTGGAAAACCGAAAGGCGAAAGCCTCCAGTCCTTGCCAGTAAATGTGCTTGCAAACAAAATATTTCCTTCTGGTGTGGCAGTAATATGCTCAACACGGCAAAATCCCTGTCCGCGCTGCCGGTAAAGGAATTTTTCATTTCCAGCCATATCGTAGCAAGCGATAAATCCGTCTTTGTCGTTGCCGCTCAGGTCGTTTGTGTTTCCGAGGAAAGTTGAATCTGGCGCGAGGTAACCCGAAATATAGATTTTACCTTCCGCATCGTGGCAGGCCGAGAATGCCTCATCGGCTGTTTTTCCTCCAAAACTACGGTGCATCAATTCTTTCCCTTTTGAATCCCAGATGCCAAACCAAATATCGCTTTCAGAATTTCCTTTTATGAAAGAACCCGCAAGAAGACAATTTCCATTTCCCAGCATATCAACCTTCCGGATTTTTACGCCCTCAGGCAATTGAATATCCCACAGGCGGTTGTTGTTTCCATCCAGAAAGGCAAGGTTCCAGTCTGGATTACCGGGCAACGACATGGCAGAACTCCGCCCGTATGCGAGGTAGGAATTTCCATTGCTGCTTTCTGATTTTAAGGTTTTTTGGCCGCTTGAAGTTGCTGAGATCAAATCGAGGAACTTTTCAGGAATTGAATCTAAAAGTGAAATTTCTCCTCCTTCCTGAATGGAAAATACCCTTGTATTTGAGCTGTCCGTAAAAGGAAATTCCCGCCTTCCATCCATCAGATTCTGGTCGGAACGGAGAAATAGCCATTGGCTGTTCCCATTTACTTTTAAGCCTTCAAGTTGCGCTTTTGCAGTTTTTCCAGCCAAATGCTTTACCCACAAAACCTTTTGCGCCAACAATGTAGCGGGCAAAAAAACCAGACAGAAAACTGTGCTGATGACTTTTATTCGGGCTAGGGGAAATGTCAATTAAGGCTGGATGATAAGCTTGGCAAGGTATAATTTTCCGGCCAACTGCACACGAATGGCATAAATGCCTGCGGACAAACCTTCTTGGGCTACATCCAGGTCAATGATTCCACCAATTGCATTGGCCTCGAGCTTTCTGGTTCTGCCAGAAACATCGCTGATGGTAATTTGGGTTTTGCCATCCACAAAATAGGGTAGACGAAGATCAAACCGATCTTTTCCCGGATTAGGCCAGATTTCAATACCCGCAATGGCCGTTGTTTTGGATGGAACAGAAAGCACATTTCCGCAAGCATCGGTGTTGGTTGGATTTGTGCAACTTACAATTGCAAGCATTTGAATGTAATTTGCCGGACTCATCCAGGGCTGGTTTGAATAGATGCGGTATTCGCCTCTTTCCAAAGTTAGTGGGTCTGTGGTATTGCTTACCTGAATACTCTGACCGGTAAAGAATTCATACCAGGTGCCAGTGTTCTGAAAGTTGGGACTCATGGTTCCCTGTGTTACTCCGAAGTTGCCAAGTACAACCACATTTCGGTTGGCATTTGTAAGCACAATTCTCTTCATGGCCGTATTGCCCACACTGAGAGAAACAGTAGTTCCTTCCGGACTGAAAGTTGGCTCAAAGCGCTTTAGGGCAATGAGTGCGCGGGTATGGTCATAAAGGCTTCTGCGTCTTGCTTCATTCAAATAATCCCAACGGATTGGCTTTTGGCCTGTACGATTCGTGCCGTTGGTACAAGGGTTTGTACAAGGATAATTGATTGAGTAGCCGAAACCGAGCTCGCCAAATTGCCAGATCATTTTAGGACCCGGTATTGGGTAGAAAAATGTTGAGGCTAGTTTTATCCGGCTGAGAATGTTGGTGGTATCCTTCAAGTTATAACCTTGGGCCGATTGGGTGGTGTTGCCGTATTGGAGGCTTTTGTACATCATCCTTTCCTCATCATGACTCTCCATATAAGTAATTAGGTTGGGTTGCTGCCAGTTACGGTTCCGGTAATAGCCCCAGCCGAGGTCAGATGTATTTGTCCAACCCATAACTGCTTCTGTGTAATTGTAGTTGAGGTTTCCCCAGAACATCATTCCGTAATTGGCAAGCTCTGTTTCCTCGTTGTTGTTGGCAAAATGTTCGAGAATGCAATAGGAGCAGGGCGATAATGCCTGCATATCGTTGTAGATGGATTTCCAAATCGCAATTCTGGAGGCATCATAATTGCCCCAGGCGCCAGTGTTTCCAAGGGTATTTACTTGTGTAAAACCTTTCGACAAATCCCAGCGAAAACCATCAATTTTATATTCCTGCAACCAGTGCTTCATTACCCTGTCGAGGTAATAGCGTGTGTCAGCACTTTGGTGGTTGAAATCATAGCCCACATTGAAATCGTGCTTTGCCACCGGGTTAAACCATGGGCTGTTATCGGCTGGCCGGTTTAGTGCGCTATTCCAGTAAAGTTGCACCATGGGATTTTGTCCAAAAGCATGGTTCATGGCAATATCAAGCACAACCGAAATGCACATGCCATGGGCTTTGTCTACAAACTCTTTAAATGAAGTAGCCGAACCATAATATTTGTCCAGTGCAAAATGGTGACTTGGATTATAACCCCAGCTCAGGTTTCCTTCAAATTCCATCACCGGCATGAGCTGAACGCAGTTTATGCCGAGTTTTTTAAGATAAGACAGCGTGTCTGCCAGAATCTTGAAAGTTTTCTGGCTTCCAAAGTCCCTGACGAGTAATTCATACACAACCAAATCCTTTTTTTCGGGGCGCTTGAAACTGGTGTTTTGCCATACAAAAGCATCCTGCTGTGTCCGGAATACAGAAACATTACCACTGGTTTTGCCTGTTGGGTAGGTTTTCAGACCTGGATAAATGTTTGAAGTAATGAAACCGTCGTTGGAGGGGTCGAGGATTATCTCGGAATACGGGTCTGCTATTTTGAGCTGCCCGTTTACAAAATACTGGTAGGCATAAGATTTACTGGGATCGAGGTTGTTGAGCTGTATCCACCAGAATTTTCCATCCGGGCTCAGCTTCATTTGGTTGTCATCTTCAAGCGCCCAATTATTGAATTCGCCAATTACATAAACATTGTTTTTGGAAGGAGCTCTTAAACAAAGTATCGCAGAGCTGGGGCTGATAATTGTAATACCGTCTTCAATTCCTGCTGGCAGCGATTCGATGGTGTTGGGTTGATTTACACGAACCGTAAATGAATCCACCAGAGCCGGGTTGGCATCACTTTTCAGCACTACTTTTTTTGTCCCTCCGCTGGAGGTTGGAACGGCTCCCGAAATAAGGCTGTCGTTTGTAGCAGTATTCACTTCTGCCCCGTTGATGTATACGCGCAAAGTACCCGGAAAACTAGCCGCACCTGTATATGCAACTGCTTGGTTCTGATTGGCCAGAATGGTTTTTGATTCCAGGCCTACAAATGCCAGAACTTGTTGACCAGCCTGATAAATGGGCGTGAAAATATCGCCACCAGAAGAGGATTTTCCAGTGATGGTTCCTGTTTTGTTTCGAAATACAAAACCGAGTCGGTAAACGGTTGTGGAAGGATTGATGTTGTAAAATGTGGTAGGCCTGAACCTGTAACGGAATTTATTGTTTCCAAGGTTGCTTAATTTCCATTTCGCATCTGGAGAAGCCCAGGCCATGGGAACACTACTCCAGCCTGTTGCATTTGGTCCACCGGTAATGATTCCGGTGTGGATGTAAATGTCGGTACAATCTTTAAGTCCGGCGCTTCCCTGGGTGGCATCATAAATGATGGTCAGGGAG
>CAMDMI010000183.1 GCA_945902135.1 Spirosoma fluviale | reverse complement strand
GTAATGGCAGGGTTTGTTTGAGCAAATAGATTACCTGTTTCTACAGCAAAAACAGCCAAGGCGCCAACTAAAAATGACTGTTTCATCCTTCTAAATTCAATTTTAAAATTGATTACCAATTAATTACCAATGATCACCCTATTAACCTGCTTTCCAGAATCGCCTTCGATGCTGATCAAATACACTCCTTTGTAAAGTGATTCCGTATTGAAATAGCACATGGTGCTTCCCTGATGAAGCAATTCGGTTTGAAGCACTTTTCCATCCAGAGACATCAGCTTCACAGTGCGGGTTTCGCGACGCGCAACCGAAGATTGAACAACAAGAATGTCATGACTTGGATTCGGGTAAATGGTATAGTTCAGACTTTCAGACTCAGGATTTCTCACCTCGGTAACAGGAATATAATCGATTACAGGCTCGTTGATTACAACCGTTTGTCCCATCTGAAAATTCACTGTCTGCACCACGCCATAATAAGTTGGTCCCGTGATGTATGGATAAAGGGAATTGCCATTTTGGTCAATGGTGGCGAAATAGCAATAGATTCCGGCCGGATATTCTGGGGTTTTGCAGATCCTGCCATTGTGTTCGTCGAGATCCCCAGATCCGGCAACATATTCATAATCTTCTTTGTAAGCGCCCAAAACAGCATTGATCACAGATCCCGGATTTTGAATTGGGGCCCCAATCGCTGGTCCAACCGCAGAGGTACCATCGGGAAGTGTAGTTCTGCTGGTAATGTTTCTCAACCGCCACGATGGATTCATTCTTTTAATTGCTGAACCCATGTTTTGAGCATCCGCATATCCATAAGCACCGTATACCGGAAAACCATCGAATGAATATCCGATCAATGGGCCATGCTGATTGCTATCCGGCACATACAAACCATCTGCCAGATAAGGATTACAAATGGTGGAATTGACAACCGTGGCTACATTGAATGCCGAGGGGTTCTGGTGGTGGTGGTAGCTTCCCGTGATTTCTGGATGTCCTTTTGAACAATCAACCCCATTGTTTTCAAAGATGAAAGCATTGTTGTGCCATTTGTTGCCATTGTTGTAGGAACGGCCATCACCTGCATTGAAGTAGGGAACACCATTGATAAACAATCCATTTTTTCCCGGACCTACGGCAGTGGGATTTCCGGTATTGGGCTGTGGATTTCTTGGAATCTTGTATAATCTGTGCTGAGGTGCAACAATTTTGGGATTGTTGATAAATGGTCCAACGATGTAGCCGGCAACCCCGTTTGCATACACATATACAAAGTTGTCAGAGTATTTCACCCATTGAACATTGGCCTGAAAAGTATCCACAATCGGCGTGGAATTGCCACTGGTGTAATGCCTGCCGGTTAGGCCACTGGTATTCACAAGCCAGGAAGTTATCACAGGCGCAGTTTGGGCGGATAGACTTCCAGATTGATTGTAAGCAAACAGAATTGCAAAAAAGTAGCGTACGTATTTTTTCATTTTATAGGGTGCTGGAACTTGTTTTCACGGATAAATTTTGTGTCGGTTAAGGTCTGAAGAAAAGCTAAAATGTCCTTTTTTTGATGGTCATCAAAAATAAGCTCATCCTGTTGAACCAGGTCCTTTGAATTGGTGATTTGGCAGTTTTTCGTGGCGTAATGATTTATCACTTCCTTAAGCTTCCGAAAACGACCATCGTGCATGTACGGAAATGTGACTGCAACATTTCTCAGTGAAGGCACCCGGAATTTGAAAATATCTTCGGGCTTCCGGGTGATTTCAAAACGACCCGAATCTGGATTCAGGCTGTCTGGCTTGAGTCCTGTGTTTGCAAATGTATAATTGGTAAAAAGCGGCTCCGGATGACAGGAAATACAATTTTCACGAAAAATCGAAAGTCCGTTTTTCTCCTGGTCTGTAAAATGAGCCGCGGTATCTCCGACCATAAACAAATCGTAGCGAGAATTGGAAGACACCAGACTCACGGTAAATTGGGCCAAACCCTTCAGCAGGTTTGTGGTATTGGGCACAGAATCTCCAAATGCTTTGTAAAACAATTTTCTGTATCGGGTAGACTTCGAGAGCTTTTTCAGAGATGTATTCAGGTTACTTCCCATTTCATCCGGATGCGAAATGGGATTGATTGCCTGCTGGTCTAAGTTCAGCACCCCACCATCCCAGTGAAAACTTTTATTCCAAGCAACATTGACCAAAGCCAGGGTATTTCTGCGTCCTATCCGGCCTTCAATCCCATGACTAACCGCATGATCTACATGGGTAAATCCAGTAAAACTTAGGTGGCAGGAAGCACAGGAAATACTGGAATCGCCCGATAAAATGGGGTCGTAAAACAGATTCCTACCAAGTTCAAATCCCTCTTCAGTGAGTGGATTGCGCTTGAAATCATAAACAGGTTTGGGCCAGGACTTGGGATAAACAAATTGCCTCGGGATTGTCTTGGGTTCCGAAAACCGAAAACCAAGCAAAACCAGCATCAGACCAAGCAGGATTGAAATCAACCATGGAAATTGCCTCATCCTTATTTCAACTGCGACCTAAAACCCATTCCAAGGAAGTGCGATAATTGCCGGGCTTGCTCACACGGAATTAAGACTGAATGTGTCTTTTTCAGGGACACTTGATCAAACATAGCTTTAATGTCAAAAAACACATCCTGCTTTCCTGTAATGGAAGGATTCGAAAAATCAAGACAAACCTTCTGGTCTGTGGCCCATGGAGAACTATACCCACCCAAGTGAAATTCGAACTTGCCTTTTTTTCCTTTGGAAGAACCCGAATTTCCCTCCAGCCGGCATTGGATATAACCCGTATTCCATGCCCAGTACATTCCGAGCGCCGGATCCAGATCACCATCCATTCTTCCCGAAACCTGGGTTGCGCTATCCAGACCAAACCGAAAGCAAACACGCTTTAAAGAACCAATTGGATGAGCAATGGAAAGATTCTGTTTTTCGCCTCCGGCCTCTAAAAGCTCGACGCGCCCCGGTTCCTTTGTCTCTTTTCCTGCAGAATCTGTCCAGGTAAAATCCGAGAGATACAATTCCAAACTCGAAAAAGACATGGTTTCAGCTTTGGCTGAGGTGTATTTATCCTTCCCCCAATCCAGCGTATCTGGACCAAAAACCGGACGGATCCGAAATTCCTGCGCAACAGAAATCCTGGCTATCCCAAGTAAAACAATAAAAATGTTAAAAAATCGCATGGAATGGAAGGTTTGTAAAAGTACAAAAATCTCAAGCCTATAAGTGTTTTTTAGTCTAATAAATCGGTAAATGCTGCAAAAATTTTGGCCGAAAACCATTCGGTACAAAAAATTCAGTTTTCCCCAAACCACCATTGTCGAAAAGTGAAACAATCGCTTTGCTACATTTGGATAATTTTTACTGCATGATTCGGCAAGTTTTTATCCCGTTTTTTCTGGTGCTCGTTTTCGGAATTCCATTTCTGATGATCACCGATTTATTTCCCTTGCATCGTTACGGAATGTTTGCCCGGATACCGGTTCCAGCCCCGGAAAGTGCAGTAAAAATTCTGGTGTATAAGGAGGAAAACTGGACAGAACTTTCCAGCGGAAGCCCATATCTCGATGCCGGAATTCTGCCCAGAAAATCTCTGGAGGCATTTGGCGACAGCCTGAAGGAATCCCAATTCAGGCTTGCATTGTTGTCAACTTTCAAGAAAATGCCCGACTCAATTGCCCTTGAAAAAATTGAAAGCAACACAAAAATCAGGCGCATCCTCTACCCATGAAATACCGTCTTTTTACCGCAATTGGCCTTGGCATTTTTCTTCTTTTGTGGGGATTGGAACATTGGCTTGATGGAATAATTCTTCATCTGGAAAAGTCGGATTCCGGCTATCTGACTTCCTTTCTGGCCAATAAAATCGAAAGCCTGGGAACCGAAGAAGCCCGGAATTTAATTCCTCAAATCAAGATTCGGTGGCTGGCCATTTGCTTGTTTGCATTCTACCTGATGTCGTCTGAGGAGCCCAAATCGATGGCTGCCGAAAAAGACCTTCGCTGGAGAATCCGTCTTTTTTTTGGAATCCAATTGGTGTACCTGCCCGACCTGATGAAGGAACTTTCCATTCGCTGGCAATGGAAATCTTTTTACGAACCCGCCTTGATTCCTGGCTTCATTTTTAGGGAAATGCCTTCGGTTTTCTTTTTGCAGTTTGGTGTTCTTTTTTGCTTTGCAATAGGCGCATATTTCCTGTTAAGCAAATGGAAACCGGGCTCCTCGATCGCCTTCGTTTTGTCGCTGGTTTCCCTCTTGTGCTGGACAATTTTCCTATTCATTTACATGGGAGGTGGCAACATCGACCATACCTATGCGAGTATGTATTCTGCCATGATTTTTATGAGCGTCTGGCTCTTTGTCTGGTGGAAAAACCCAAGTTTAACTGATTCCGGACACCGGCTTTTTCAGGCAGGAATCTGGGGCTGCTATTTCTTTTCCGGCTTGGAAAAACTCTTTCTCAGTGGCAGCAATTGGCTTGATGGAAATCTGTTCAAAGTTCTTTGTCAGTCCCATCCGGGCAGGTTCTGCGAATGGTTTGCCCAACATCCGCTGGTTTCCGGATTTGCCTTGTGCGCAGTTCTTACCTTTCAATTGCTTAGTCCGCTGCAGTGGCGCTATCCGCGCTGGGGCTATGTCACGGCAGGCTTCGGTTTGTGTTTTCATCTGGGCACCTGGCTGGTGCTCGACATTGGCGGCTGGCAAAGTCCCTGGTTGGTGATGCTTTTGTTTTTGCTTCCTGTGAACGGTAACAATTCGCTGGCGGAAGAGAAATTGGCTGCCTGAAAAAGTACCTGTTTTAAAAAAAATGCCATTTCTGGTGTAAGTAAGCCGGAGAGAAAAAATTAGGTGAAAATGGGGCGGGGCTCTGCCCCGTTCCGGCTATTGGATGGCTTCTAGCCACTACTAACAGAATTTTTATCGAAGTCGATATCAGCATCAAAATGAAAGTACGAATTACGCAGGGTAAAGCCTGGTTGAATAGCCGGAGGCTGAACAATAGCTCGAACCACGCCAAGGCGTGGCAGGCAATGCTGGAGCCTCGCCCGATAATAGGTGAAAATGGGGCGGGGCTCTGCCCCGTTCCGGCTATTGGATGGCTTCCAGCCA
>CAMDMI010000182.1 GCA_945902135.1 Spirosoma fluviale | reverse complement strand
TTTGGAATACTGGTGATACACTTTCCTCGCTTTCATTAACTGAGTCGGCATGGTTACAGGTGCAGGTAAGCAGCATTGAAGGATGTAAGGCAGTTTCTGATTCGTTGCGGATCCTATTTTATTCTCTTCCGCAGGTCCAGGCTTCAATAACGGATTCAAGTTTGTGTACCACCGATGAACCCGTTCTTTTGCAAGGCTTTCCATTGGGTGGAACCTGGTCCGGAACGGGGGTGAATGGATTGTATTTTGAACCGGGATTGTCCGGAGCAGGGGAAATGAAATTGGCCTATGCATTTTCCGATTCACTCGGATGCCTGAATGTGGATTCGATTGCGGTTTCTGTCAGCATTTGTTCCAAAATAAGGGATGCCATTCCGGCGGCAGTAAGTCCTTTGTTTTTATTCGATGGACATTGCTTAATAATCCGTGAAATGGCAGATGGGAGAATAGAAGACTCGGAATTGCGGGATGTACTGGGTAGGATTGTGATGCGGTTTCCGTCGGGTAGGGAGGAGGCGGTTTGGGATATTTCGACACTTCCTCCAGGACTGTACTTTATCAGCCAAACCGCAAGTTTGGTTCGGCAGAAAATTATTCGAAATTAAAGGGATTCAGGGTAATGGCTTGCTGGGATTGATTTATAGCGAGAGGTGCAATAAAATTTCCTTCCAAAATTCATCTGCAAGAAGAAAAATGGTTTCTCGAGCTGCTGCAAAATAGCAGCAGGATAAAAAATGATTTCTTGGCTTGCTGCAAAATCGCAGCAGGTAGTGAAATGACTTCGCGGGTTGCTGCAAGATTTTTGGTTGAAAATTGTCGAGGCTTGGTCGGTTTGTGTACATCAGGCTCAGGGAAGGCAATACCAGCGAGGACATTGGTATCAAGCTGAATCTAGGAAACCTCAGCATCATTGGAGCAGGTGATGGTCGAATGGATCACCCACTCAGGGAAGTGGTCTTTCAAATTCTCGGATGTCCCAATTCGAATGAATTCTGGCGAAATTTTCAATTGGATTTAGCCAGACGATTTTAAAAAGATTGTAGTATTGCCAATCTGCTTTTTTTCATTTTGAGCAGGAATCCTTTATCACTCTATTTGAATTTTTCATTCATGTACGACCTGGCAAAATTGTTTGAAACCCTTCAAATGCTGAAAACGCAAAAGGAGTTTGTACGAATGAAAGACCTGCTTGATATGGATATTTCTCAGTCAAAAAATCTGGCGGTGGTTCGCTGTGATGTGGAGCGTGATTTACCCCATCATCTTGATTTTGCTCAAAAGGCTCATCAAATTGGAATTCCCTGTACTTTTTATTTCCATTCACGCAAAGAGTGCTACGATCCACAGGTTTTCAAAGAAGTGCAAGCCTTGGGCCATGAAGTTGGTTTTCATCATGAATGTATCGACCGTTGCATGGGAGATTTTGAAAGCGCAAAAACACTATTTGCCAAAGAAGTAAGTCGATTTAAAAAAGACGGATTTTTCCCGGAAACGGTTTGTGCGCACGGAGAAAGTGGTCTTTTCAAATCCGGCTATCGATTCAATTATGAACTATTCAACCGCTACCCTGATTTGCTTTCTTCATGCGGTGTTTCAGCAGAAGTGTACAACGACATCATTCCAAAATGGAAACCTGTTTATGTTTCGGATGTATTTTCTTCTTACCGCCATTTCTGGGACAAAATAGAAGCTGGAAAAACCAAGCCAGAACTGATGCATTTACTTATCCATCCGCATCGCTGGCATAGTTCGTTTTTGAAATCAGAACTGGAAGTGGGCATCGATCTTTTTCAGGCCTTTAAAAATAAGACATTAAAATATAGGTCTTATAACGCCATCGAGGTATAAATTTGAGCCCAATGGCATTGGAATCAAATCGATCGTGGGAAAGTACTTTTGAAAAAATATGGTGGGCCGGCGATATGCCTTGGGCTGTAGAAGGCGGGATCCTTTCACCAATTTTAATGCCTCATCATCAAAAAGAGCTTGATAGAATAGAGGTCCGCAAAATTTTGAATCAGTCAAAAGCATTGATTGCCATTTGGACAACTGAATGGGATTCGGCCCCGGGGGAATGGTGGTGGACATGCTGCGACATTTCAGGATATGATCTTGAAAAAATTGAAAATTCAAGGGGAAAGCGAGGGGTAAAATCAGGTCTGAAGAATTGTGAAATAAGGACGGTCGAGCCTGAGGTTTTTGCTAAGGATGCTTATCCAGTTTACATCGAATCACTGGAATCTTACGGCGTAAATAAAAGCAGCTTGCCTGATTTTCAGGTCTATAAAAATAATATTATCAAAAAAGCAGGCTATCCGGGAACCCGGTATTGGGCTGCTTATGCAGATGAAAAACTGATAGCCTTTTCAACTTGTTTCGAGGTGGAGGGTGGAGTTTCATTGGGAAGCACCAAGTCGCTCAAAGCCTATCAAAACCTCAATGTGAACAGCGCTTTGTTTTATGAAATTTGTCGGTATTATCTCAATGAAGCACAAGCATCTTATGTGTCAAATGGGCGGAGAAATTTGCTTCATCCAACTTCCATCAACGATTTTTTGGAGAGAATGGGTTTTAGAAAAATATATGGAAAATTAAACCTGGAAATTTCACCTCTCGCAAAATTGATTTACTATTCAAGATTGGCTGTTTGGGGAAAATTGCTTTTCATAGACCGTATTAAGCCAAGCCTCTGGGAGAAAATAGAAGGCTTTGCCAAACTGATGGAAATTCAAAAAAGCTTTCAGAAGAAATGATTAGAAAGTTGATTTCAATGCTTTTCAAATTGATTTACGACAAATCTGATTTTGTTTTTTATACAATTGAACATCCTGAAACTTCAGAACGCCTTTTTTCTCAAGAGTTGAAATGCTACAACGATTTTGATTCAGGCAAGGCCGCATTTCACCGAATTTTGAAAAACGGGTACTTGCAACCACTTTTTTACCGCTTTAAGGCGGGGAAAGCAACCTTAATTACCTGGGAAGAAGATAATGAGATTCTGGCTTATGGCTGGCTGCAAAGTTGGGATCCGTTTCGGCAGAAATTCGGGAAAATTTTTGGCGATGCTACCATGCTTGGACCTTACTATACACATCCAGACCACAGGGGCAAAGGATTGTATAAAAAGCTATTGGCGTATTCTGTTTCCCTGTTGCCGAAAGAAAAACCCATTGCCATTTACACTTCACCAGAAAATATTTCTTCCCAGAAAGGAATTGAGGCAAGTGGTTTTGCAAAAATAGGAATGTACAGGGTTCGTTTTTTTTTCAGGCTTTTTAGCAAGGTTGAGAAGCTGTAAAAAGCTTTATTTTATTCAACTGCCTGTCGGTAAAAAAATCCTATTTCTTAGGTTCATGGTTTCGGAGCCGGTCACAAGGAATCCGAAAAAAGGAGATAAAAGGTTACAGATTTAAAGAGTGAAGGGAGTACTGAAGGGGTAATTACAGACTGTAATAGGATAAAATATCTCGAATTTTCTCTTAAAGAATAATAGGGCTCTTAAGAGAATTGTTAAAAGTTTTTTCGGAAGGCATATTTTTGTTTAGAGCCTCTGGTTTTTAAATAATTTATGCAAGCCTTTGAAATCCTCTTACTGCTTGTTTTATTGCATTGAAGTTATCGTTAAATTTAATTAATTCAGGTTCTTGTCTTGTAGAAAGGTGAATCTTGTGATTTAATAGATGATTCTTGTTCAAACAAGCAGGGATGCCGAAAACTGTTCAGAGTAGGCAAAAACCAATAATTTCCATCCAAATGAAATCAGTTATTCTCAGTATTGGCCTTAGTGTTTTGGCCATCTTCAGCAGCCAGGCACAATTTAAGAAAGACGGAAGCCCTGATATGAGGTTCAAAGCCAACAAAGAAGTTTATGGAGGTTCAAGTTCCATTTACAGTTCGCAGACCAATTCTAATGTCAGGTATCAGAGCGGTTACCAGAAAAGTAATGGCACCTATGTTGATCCACATTACAAAACGAACAGCAACAATACCAATTGGGACAACTTGTCTAGCCAGGGAAATGTAAATCAGTTTAATGGCAGTAACGGGACGAAGGCAAGGGATTACTCAGATGCTGCCAATAATTATGGCAGTGGAAAAACCATCAACACTGGACCGTCTGGAGGGCAGTATTACATCAACGACAAAGGCAATAAGACCTATGTGCCTAAAAGGTGGTAAATCCTGGCACAGTAAAGGCAATTATCCTTAATCAGTGGGGAACAGGTTTAGGATATCTTGGGCATCTGGATGATACTAGCTTCAATCGCTATAGCCTTCAGCAAAGCATTTATAAATACATTTTGGAGAAAAAGTATGGAATCGGGTTGCCAGGATGATTCTTGTGGTCCTGCACCCGTAATATGATAGTTATTTCAAAGTAGAAGTTCCATACTTGGAAGAAGAGGTCATTGGGATATTGAAGACTATCTGATTGTTTTATTCATCCTCATCTTCAAGCTCCTCCTCCTCCTCCGAGTCAGCATTTAAAAATTCTGAATATTCGAACTCAGCCCAGTTAAGCGCTTCGCTTGAACTTTTGAAGTACTTGATCGGGTCAAACTCCTGCGCCTCCACCCAATGAATAGGACCAAATGATCTTATGCAAATAGGGAAGCAATCATCAGATGAATACCCAGTCAGTTCTTCAGAAACTTCAGCATTATTATCGATGTAATCATTGACTAGATTGTACACATCATCCTGAATTTCGCTGCTCAGGGTGCCTTGCCCAAATTGTTCAAAAACCAGAATCGCTTTTTCAGGGCCGAGTTTCCTCAATATTTCTCCTTGGATGGCAGAGTGACCTACCAGTTCTGCCATGAAGTCTTCAAGTGGAAAAGTTAGGGGTTCCATGTTTCAAAAATAGTTGTTGGTGGCTTAAATAGTTTTCAATTTTATCTGATTCTGCCAACTTACATAGGTGACATTGAATTACAATCAATAGATATGAAAAAATTTATACTTGATGATGAGTCCTTGTTGTATGGTTTCCTTGATGAAATGAATATCAGTTATGCATCTATTTTTCAGGAAGCCCTGCAATCTCGTTTACATGCTCTAAACTCTGAAGCAGCAAACCAGTTGACCGAAAAGTTCTGGGATGAAATGGATATGGCTATAGGTGAGTCAGACATACGGAATATGATTTCTGCAGAATCTTATGAAGAAGAGGAGGTGGAGGAATCTTCTGGACTTTGGGGGCACTTCTTTTTTGAAATCCGGGATGTGGAT
>CAMDMI010000181.1 GCA_945902135.1 Spirosoma fluviale | reverse complement strand
TGGATGTTGGCTTTCAATTGATTCAGTAGTGAATACAATCCGAAATAGGTGCGATTTACATACAATCCATCTTTGCTTCCACGGGCCACTTTCGACTCCCTGAGTTCTTTCATCTGACCGAGCTCTTCAGCGAAACGATAGATCCCGTCAAAATATTGATCATTCCCAAAATCGAAGGTTTCGGTCTGAAACGGAACACCGAGGATATTAATCATCTTCCGGAAAAGAGGCACATAAAACTCCAGGTCTTTGGCTGTGTCCGTTGGATATAAGAACTCCAGCGCATAAAACAGTTTCAGAATCCGCTCTTCATCGGCAATGTTGTCGGGATTGATGAGCGAAAAATAGTGGTAGTAATAATCTTCCGGAATTACTTTCACACAACCAAAATCGATGATTCCAAGAGTCCCGTTTTCCTGCATCAGGAAATTGCCCGGATGCGGATCGGCGTGAATCTGACGCATTTCGTGGATCTGGAATTCATAAAAATCCCAAAGGGCCTGGCCAATCTGGTTACGGATTTCCTGAGATGGATTCGTTTCGAGAAACTCCTTCAGGTGAAGGCCCGGCAACCAATCCATGGTAATGATCCGGGAACTACTGAGTTCTTTGTAATAGTTGGGAAAGACCACATTCGACAGCACCTTACAAGCTTCCGAGATTTCGATTGAACGCTCTACTTCCAGAATGTAATCGGTCTCTTCGAGCAGTTTACTTTCCACTTCGCCCATATAACGATCCACATCTGCTGCATTCAGTCCCATCAAACGGACAGCAAATGGTTTTACCATTTTCAAATCACTGCTGATGCTGTCGGCCACGCCCGGATACTGAACCTTTACAGCAAGGCGTTTGCCATCTTTCTTGGCTTCGTGAACCTGTCCGATGGAGGCGGCATTGGAAGCATTGAGATTGAACGAATCGTACATCTGCGACGGACTCTTTCCAAAATACTTTTGAAATGTTCGGATAATGAGCGGCGAAGACAAAGGCGGTGCCGAATACTGGCTCATCTGAAACTGCTCGGAATAAGCCTTGGGCAACACCGAACGATCCATGCTCATCATCTGTGCCACTTTGAGGGCAGAACCCTTGAGCTTGCTGAGGGATTTATAAATATCGCCGGCGTTATCTGCGTGAAGTTCCTCCCGTGTAGTTTCCGGATTTACCACTTTCCTGGCATAGTGCTTCAGATAGTTGCCGCTAATCTGGGCCCCGGTTTTAAGAAACTCCGTGGCACGCTGAACTTTGGTGACGGGTATGGAATTCTGTTCTTTCATTTTGGCTAGCTTGAGTGGTAGTGCGGTCTTGGTTTTATTTTTTCTAAGTTGATCCTTCTAAGCCAGCTTAGATGCCAAAGATTATGACCGAAAAGAAGATGGCTGAGAACCAATGAGCAAGTCTTTGGTTTTTTGGGAATATCTGAATGACCGCATCGCTTAAACAAGTACGAAGCGACATAAAGGATTGATTATTTAATTGACACACGACCCGCGAGAAAACGGACAAGGTCGATGGCTTTGTCCAGCGTACTTTCCTGCATCATGCCAAAAGCCAGGTGAACCGTTTTTTCAATGAAAGCATCCGTGTCTTCAAAATCACGGCTGTTGTCTTTAATCCAAAAATCGAGCACAAGCCAGAACTGAATCACCATTGCCTTACTGTAATAGTCGCCTACTTTGCTTCGGTTGAGCAATTCGCCAGAATCAAATCCATCCAACACTTGCTTTTCGAAGTATTCCTGTACAAGTTTTTCTACCGCTGAGCGGATGGAATCTTTGGAGCCGGGCACCGCCCATTTGGCCGCAGAGAAACAAACATAGCTTCGGTTCTTTTTCAGTTCCTGCACCAGGGTAAAATAAAACGACAATACCTTTTCCCGAACGGAAAAACCATTGTATTCATCAGTCGCCATCAGACTGGTAAAGACCTGATGAATGGTGGATTCCCAGATGTCCTGGGCCACTGAATCAAAACTATTGAACCACTGGTAGAAATCCGATTCTTTGAAATCTGCGTTTTTGGCGAAATGATAAACAGAGACAGGGTTTTTCCCTTCTGTCAAAACATAATCCAGATAGGCTTCTTTTATCTTTACCCTAAGATCAGTTTCTGTTTTGGAGGAAGATTTTGCTTTCATGATCAATGCTGGAAATGTTAAAAAAATCGTGCTTGCGATGGTCTCTTAATAACAACTCAGGCAAGCAAAAGTTTTGAACTCTCCGCAAACATTCTGAAAAAGCAGGATTAGGATTCGGGTACAAGACCGAATCTTTTCTGTGTTGAGTTTCTAGATCAGAGTTCCCGTTTTATTTCATTGTCTGGAGAGCCCCAAATAAGTCAGAACTCTCCAGACAGAAAGCTACATGGAATAAGAACTACAAGGGTGTGGATTATTACCAGATCCGAATCCTGTCTTCCGGGTTTTTGTAAAGTTTATCGCCAGGCTTCACATCGAAGGCTTTGTACCAGGCATCCATGTTTACCGGCGCACCGATGGTACGATATGGTCCTGGCGAGTGGTTGTCTGTGACGATAAACTGTGCAGCGGTTTGCGGTAAAATATTGCCGCGCCAAACCTGGGCCCAGCTCAAAAAGAAGCGCTGATCTGGTGTGAAACCATCGATGGCCGCACCTGATTTTCCCTGCTCGGTCATCTTAAAAGCTTCATAGGCAACATTGAGTCCGCCAAGGTCTCCAATGTTTTCGCCCATGGTTAGTTTTCCATTTACATGGATGGTATCCAGCACCGTGTAGGCATCAAACTGCTTACCTAAATTCACCGTTTTGGCATCAAAGCGGGTTTTGTCTTCTTCGGTCCACCAGTTGTGGAGGCTTCCATCCGCATCATACTTACAGCCGCTGTCGTCAAAACCATGCGACATTTCGTGGCCAATCACAGCGCCGATGCCGCCATAGTTAATGGCATCGTCGGCCTTCGCATCGAAGAATGGGAATTGCAAAATGCCAGCTGGGAAAACGATTTCGTTTAGGGTTGGATTGTAATACGCATTCACAGTTGGCGGCGTCATTCCCCAGCGCTCACGGTCAACTGGTTTTCCAAGCTGACTTAGCATAAACTCATAATTCCAGCGGCCCACATTGACCACATTTTCAAAGTGTTTGCTGCGGTCGATGGCCAGACCCTCATATTGTTTCCACTTGTCGGGATAGCCCACTTTTGGACGGAAGGCTTTCAGTTTGGCCAGGGCTTTTTGTTTGGTGACATCGCTCATCCAATCGAGGCCTTTGATTCGGTTTCCAAAAGCTGAGCGAAGATTCTCTACCAGCACATTCATCCGCAGTTTGGCCTCGGTCCGGAAATGCTCCTTCACATACAGCTGCCCAAGAAGTTCCCCGATGGAACCATCGGTTAACTGCGACATGCGCTGCCAGCGGGGCGTCTGCACCTTTTGTCCGCTCTGGACCTGGTTGAAGGTAAAGGATGCATCTACAAAATCTTTGCTCAGATGGGAGGCCGCTCCTTTGAGCATGTTCCACTGCAGGTAGATTTTCAGGTTTGCAAGCGGCTCCTGCTCCAGAATGGCCGCTACCTCTTTCATAAAAGGAGGATGCCCAACGAGAATGCTGTCTTCTCCTTTTACGCCAAGCTGGGAGAGGATGCCATGCCAGTCCATTCCCGGAGTGCTCTGGCCGAAATCTTTGATCAGGAACTTGTTGTAAGTCTTGTATGGATCGCGCATTTCCACGCGGCTCATCTGGGCCTGGGCCATTCGCTTTTCAAGCTGGAAAATGATGTCGGCCTTGGCAGCAGCCTTCGGACCCTGATCACCAGTGAGTACAAAGAGTCTGGCGATGTAGGTTTTAAGCGCCTCTTGAAGGGCAGGATTGCGGCCATCTGTTTTGAGGTAATAATCGCGGTCGGGAAGGGTAATTCCACCCTGACCAATCTGTACGGCCATGCGCTCTACGCGCTTGCGGTCCTGCGCGATGTAAAAGGAATAAAAAGCCGAAGCCATTCCTTCCTTGCGGAGGCGGTTGATTTCATCCTTCAGGACATTTCGGTCCGTAATTATGTTTATGCGGTTAAAGTAGGGAAGCAAAGGGGTGATATTCCGGTCTTCAATTCCCGTGGAATCCATTCCTGCGGCATAAAAATCACCGACTCTTTTTTCGATGGAACCAGCCGGTGCCTTTGCCTGCGCCGATTTTTCGAGAATTTCCCGAACCGCCTTGATGTTGAAATCCCGCAATTCATTAAAACTTCCCCAGCGGGTTTCTTTGGCTGGCACCGGATTGTTTTTCACCCAGGTTCCGCCAGCGTAATTGTAGAAATCATCGCCGGGCTTCACACTTAGATCCATGTTTGCCGGATCGATGTATTTGCGTGCAGGCGTTTGTGCCTGAAGGAACGAGGCAGCCAAAAGGAAACTGCAGGAAAGGAGACTTCTTTTCATAAGGCGAAAATATGGTGTTAAAGGAGAAGGCGAAGGTAAGGGAAGAATAAGAAAACGCTAAACTGAATTTGAGATGGTTACAAAGAAGAAATCCCCGCGTGAAGGACAGCAGTGGAAATCCGACACGCCGCAGGCGTGGCGATTGAAACGAATGGCCTGACCCGATTCCGCCATCGGCGGGGAGGGACACGCCCAAAAAATGAAAATTCAATCCATGCCATTCATTTCTACCTTTGCCAGAGATGAGAAATTTGCCTGCCGGAATTTTTGCGTTGTTGTTGTGCCTCGGATTTTCATGCACCGAAAAGGAGAAACCCATTTCTGCGGTTTTGCCGACCAGCAACGAAAGCCGATTCACCTGCACGCAACATGAGATTTTGAGGGACAAAATCCCTTTCCAGGTAAAAGGCGTGGTGTATGTTCCTTTTCTTCCCGGTCAGCTGCCCTGGGACATTGAAAATGCCACAAATATCCCGCAAGCGCTGAAAACCCGGATTGACGGGGACCTGGAAAACATCCATTCCATGGGTGCCAATACGATTCGCCTTTGGGGTCCGCCGGCGTATGTGTATGAGGCACTGCAAAAAAGAACAGACGACATGGCCATTGTGCAAACCCTTTGGATTGGAAGTCCGGGCGATTTGCAGGATCCAAGTTTCAAGGAAAATACGAAGGCGGGTTTCAGGACGGTTATTGACCGGATCTACCGCTTTTGGCCGAAAAGGAATCCACCCATCCTTGCCTATTTGGCTGGCAATGAAATCAGTCATGAAAGCATGGCCGCCACCAATTCCAATCACCCGGAAATTCATTCCTTTTTGGGTCAATAT
>CAMDMI010000180.1 GCA_945902135.1 Spirosoma fluviale | reverse complement strand
ACCATAGGTTGGAGCATTGGTCACCACAGAACCCCCACTGTTGATTGTGAAGTTGTTGTTAATGGTTGAGGTAGTTCCAAAATTAACTCCGATTGAGGTGGTAACATCGAAGAAAACGCAGGTACCAGTTACCGCTTGTGGAGCAGCACCATCAAAAAAAACTGTACGAGAATTATGGGTAAATGTACCCAAGTTTGCAAAATTGCCAACTATGCGAAGATCTCCACCTGAGGCAGTAGAAAGAGCCAGGGTTGTGGAAGCGGCAATACTAAGGTTACCTTTCAGCCTTCTGTACTGTGTTGAAGCTCCAAAATTTACACTTGTTGAGGCTGTTGTCAGGCTCACATTCTGCGGTACACCCTGCCCGGTAAGCGCATTTGGAGTCCATTCTGTGCTGGCGGCATAAGCTCCACCGGTGTTGTAAATCAGCGTAGATGCAGCCCCATAAGTAGGTGCATTGGTGGAAACAAATCCGCCGGAATTAATTGTAAGACTTCCGTTTACAGTAGAAGCTGTTCCAAAATTTACACCTGTTGTTGTGGTAATATTATTGAATGCAGCAGTTCCTGAAACGGTGTGTGTACCTGCTCCAGAAAAGGCAACAGCATGCGTTCCTGAAAGAGCCAGAGTACCGGAATTGGTGAAGGTAGTTGCGCTGGTGCTTTTACTAATTGTCAAAGTATTGGCAGTTCCAGTAAGTGTAGCGCCGACATTAACCACAACTCCAGAAACAAGGGCAATTGCATTTTGTGTCACAGCATGGTTTATAGTTACAACCCCAAGATCTGCAGCAGTAGGAGGAATGGCATTTGCGGTCCAGGTAGTGGCTGTTCCCCAGAGCCCGGCAGCATTGGTAGTCCATCCACTTGCTACAGTGTATGAAAAATTTGCACCAGCATTGTTATTGAGGTTAATGGAAAAAAAATCGGCGTTAGATCCATTGCTTGCAACATTTGCAGTCCCTGATGTAAAGATATAATACTTTACAGCTGCACCTGGTGTGTTAACAATTGCCGGAATGGTTGCCGTGGCGGCGGATGCAGCATAGGTCATGCTTGCAACTGTAGAAGTGACAAAATTGTCAGTACTATACCGGAGGTAAACATTCTGACCAACCGACTGGACACCGCTCATGGTGGCAGTGATGGTTACTGCCTGTGTTGGAAATACACTTGCTGCAACAGGTGCTTGTGCAACCGATGAAATGGTTCGAACTGCACCCTGAACCACAAAAGCCACACTTTGACTAATCCCAGTATTATTTCCATCTGTTTTAAAAACAACCTGAGAAGTGGCGGTTGGAACATTTATCTTCCATGCGTTAGCACTTCCGCAATTACCGTTTGGAGTAGTAACAACGGTGCTATTTGTAAATGCATCACCGTTTGTGTTTGGCTGATATTCCCCGCAAGGCGAGCCATCGCCATAAAAACGGAAAAACTTGTCACCTAAAGTTGTTACTGATTTTGTAATTATTAATGAACCACCAGCTGAAGCACCCATGGTCTGCCCTGTTCCCCATGTACCGGTTGAAAAATCGCCAGAATTCAATGAGTTCTGGGCACTTAATTGAAGTCCTTGGAATTGGAAAAACAAACCTGTTAAGACCCAACATAACAATCTACCCGTGACAAATTTCTTTGCTACCATTCGATTGAAGAATAATGCCTTAGTATTAAAAAAGGATGCCTGAAAAGTAAAAAAATCTTTCATAGAGAACTAAGTTTAAAAATTCAAATAGTTGGATTCAACCTTAGAACCTGAGCAGCCATTTTCTGGATGTTCTGGTCTTTTGACTGAAACCATTTTTATCGTTGTTTTTCGGATAATGATTAAAGCGCCCGAAATTAAGAAAAAAGAAATTTCTCTTGCAAGAATATTAATGAAAGGATTGAGCCAGAAAACGATATTTGTTCAAAAATTAGGGCTTCCCCATAAATAATTCATTACTAGGAATTTAAACCCAACCTTTTAATTTTTAAAATGTTATTTATTGTTTATTGTATTTAATAAGATATCACTTTCACCCCTTTTTGTATGGCAAGACAGATAAACCTAAAACCTCTACTATTCAACATTTTGTCAAAAAAAGCAGACTAATTTTATGTAATTTTCTAGTCCCGTGGGCAATGTTTATTTTTCATACCCGAAAACAATTCTTTTGGCAAAATCTGTAAAAATCAGGCTGAATACCATCCTATTAATAGAGAATCTCCTTTGCATTCTCATAGTCTGAATTACTTTTACCACTTCAATTCTGACATGAAGTTCTTTTCCTCCAATTTCAGAAATTCCCTTCCCCTGAAACCGAATGCTTTCCCGGCAATATTCGCGCTGCTGCTCGTTTTTTGCCTGAGCCTCAATTCGGGTCAGGCACAGCAGAAATCCAGAAAACAACTGGAAAGAGAGAAGAAGGAAAACCTCAGGAAAATCGAACAAACGCGAGAAATCCTTCAGGAAGTTAAAAAGGAAAAAAAAGCGTCTATTTCACAGCTGCAGGCCCTTAAACAACAGGCGCTTCTAAAAGAAAAAACCATCGGCAACATCCGGGATGAACTCGGCATCCTGGATTCTGATATTTCCCACCTGCAAACGGAGGAAGAAAAACTGGCCTACACTCTGGCATTGCTAAAAAAGGAATATTCAGCCATGGTGTATGCAGCATCAAAAGCAGGCAAGCAACAAATCCTTCTTTACCTGCTCGCCTCAGAATCTGTAAACCATTTCTTCAACCGGATTCAACAGCTGCGACATTACGCGGATGAAAGAAGAAACCAGGAAAAACAAATCCGGAACTTAAGCCTGAAACTGAATCAGCAAAAGTTAAAACTGGCTGAGGCAAAAGAGGTAAAAGAAGTTTTGCTTGGACAGGAAAAAAAGGAAAAACAACAAATTGAAATCTTAAAAGACGACCAGAAAAAAGTTGTCAACCAATTAAGTGCCAAGGAAAAAGAGCTCAAATCCAGAATAGAAAAACATAGAATCGCGCTGCGCAAACTGGAGAATCTCATTGCCAGCCTAGTAAAAAAAGAAATCCGCAAATCGCGCTCAGGAGGAAAGTCGGATGGAAATGAAACCAGTGCCTCAAGTTCGGAAATGTACCTCACGCCTGAAGGCAAAATCATCTCCAATTCATTTGCCGGAAATCGTGGCCGACTTTCTTGGCCGGTGCAGTCAGGTTTTATTTCTTCCGGCTTTGGAAGGCATGAACATCCGGTCCTCAAAAAAGTGTATGTAGACAACCTGGGTGTGGACATTAGTACCCGCCCCCACGAAAAAGTGCGCGCTGTTTTTGAAGGCGTAGTTGGTCTGGTTGGATCGGTTCCGGGAATGGATG
The DNA here is from genome assembly GCA_945902135.1 of Spirosoma fluviale. Taxonomy (GTDB): domain Bacteria; phylum Bacteroidota; class Bacteroidia; order Cytophagales; family Flexibacteraceae; genus CAMDMI01. The sequence goes on along the minus strand of CAMDMI010000180.1, from coordinate 1,930 downwards.
GGCAGATTGTCCTCATCCGCCACGGGAACTTTTTCACCGTGTACAGCGGCATTAAAAATATCCGGGTTTCTGCTGGCGAAAAAGTTAAGTTGAACCAAACCATTGGCGAGGTAAAATCCGGACCGGATGGAAATGTGCTTCAGTTCCAGGTCTGGAAAAACGACAAACGCCTTAACCCGCAGTCCTGGCTTGCAAATCAATGAGAGTGCCTGGAAAAAGAAAGGCGGAACCAAGTGAAAAAACACCCCTTCCACGGCAAAGAAAAAGCACGTCCTCAGGAAACAATCTGGTTGGAATCAGTGTGCTGCTTTCCTTTTTTACCATCGGCCTTTACTACACTTGCACCATCCGGCCAGAAAATTATTGGCTCGCTGGTTTCTCTGGCTTCCTCATTCCACCCGCAATTTTTTCACAGGTATTTCTCGCAACATTCTGGTTGTGGAAAAAACCAATCAATGCCCTTATTCCCGGATTAAGTCTGGTTTTGGGTTTGAGGTTTATTCAGGCCAGTCTGGGTTGGCACCTCATCATCACAGAAAAATGCGGCGATCTTAAAGTTTTGAGTTTGAATGCGAAGGCCTTTGGCGCCATGGAGCACAAGGAAAACCGGGATGAAAATTTATGCATCCACATGGTTGAAAACCTCAAAAATTCTGGCGCAGACATCATTTGCATTCAGGAAATGTTTGATTTCCCGGGCAGAAAACCATTTAACATTGTCCGAAGCCTCAAAAAAGCAGGTTACAAACATGTCTTCTATTCCATCGCAGAAAAACAATGGGGCTCTTCGGTTGGAATGGCCATTCTTTCCCGCTTTCCGATTGACTCAAAAGAAATCATCCGAAAAAAAAAGGGTTCAAACAACCAGATCATTATGGCGAGAATCCGAATTGGAAAGGAGAAATTGTCCATCATCAACATGCACCTTCAGTCGGTGTCCATCAAAAAGGACGAGCTGGAGGCACCGGAAGAAAACGACAAATGGCTTGACCGTGGTTTCACGCTTGGAAGGAAACTCAAAAGGGGATATCAGGCAAGGGCAATCCAGATTGATGAACTTTTGAAAGCCGCTGAATCGGAAGGAAACCGGGTGATTATCTGTGGTGATATGAATGACACGCCTTACAGCAATGCCTACCTCAGAATCCGGGATTCATACCGCAATTCATTCGAAGACAAGGGTCGGGGCCTTGGTTTTACTTTTAACGGTGGAATTCCATTTCTGAGGATTGACAATCAGTTTTATGGAAAAGGACTTAAAGTAAACCGATTCAATACCAACGAAAATTTCATTGGTTCAGACCACTATGCCACGGAGGCATGTTATTCTTTTTCGGATTGATTAAGCCTTTGATTTAATCTTTCCTGAAGAATCCGGATTCAATTTTTCAATGAATCTCATGGTCTGTGCCAAGTGAATATCGGGGTTCATCAGGTTGTCTGAAATATGACGGATAATTCCTTCGCCGTCGATGAAATAGCTGATTCGCTTTGTGAGCAAGCCAAAAGGATAAACTGCATTGTACTGGCGGCAAACCACCCGACCCGGATCTGAAAGCAAAGCAAATGGCAAATGATACCGCTCCTTAAACGACTTTAAGGTCTCTGGAGAATCGTGTGAAATGCCAGTAATGCCAATTCCCCGACTGGAGAAAAATCCATAATCTTCTGAAAATTTACATACCTCATTCGTGCATCCGGGTGTAAATGCCTTGGGATAAAACAAAAGCAAATGACCTTTGGGAGAAAGTCCTTTGGAAAGCCTGAATAGATTTCCTTCAGTGTCTTTCAGACTGAAGTCTGGGGCTTTGCTGTTGATTTTTAATGCCATGTGGGATTTGATTAATGCTTGTGCAAATCTCCGATAATGAAGAGAGTAACCTAACTGAGGAAAACCGGAATTTGTTTTCACCGCCGATAAGCTGAGAAA
>CAMDMI010000179.1 GCA_945902135.1 Spirosoma fluviale | reverse complement strand
TCCCTGAAAACAGGATCCGCCATTTGCACAATCCGGCCACCGGTTTCTATGATTTTCTTTTCATCATCGGTGTTTTTCAAGTAGCGTTCTATCGACCGGTTATGGCTGGCAAGCCGCAAATTATTGAGGCCCTTGTTTCCGCCTTCGCTTTTTTCCAATTCTCCAATAAGGTCAGATTCTCTATCTGAAGCATTTTTAGAAAGTCCTGAATAATAAAGTCTTAACCTGGAAATATAATCCATTGCAGCCTGCATGGTTTTGCCATCACAGCCTGGGTTTAAATCGGCTACCTTGTCAAAAGTTAGTGCTGGATGAAGCGAATTCTCGAGCTTCAGTTCATTTCGGAGGACTTCAAAATCACCGGCTATTTTTTCCTTGTGTTTGAAAAGTCCGCTGTTTGAATACTCCATGGCATACTGCAACTTGGCTTCCAGTTCCGGAAAAACATAGATGTAGCGGTTGTCGGCTGAATGCTTTGAAAAGTTCGTTTCAAATAGGGTTTTGTTGTATTTATTGTCCTTGAATAAGGAAATCATGATCCCCTCGTAGGCCCATCTGGAGGCCATAATTTCAGAAATGATGGGCACATCTGTGTTGTCTTTTAGGTCCGGGTTAATCTTGTTAAACTGAATTACAATTCCACCCAGCACAAGTTGGGGAATTAATAAAATCGGAATCAGAATGTAAATGGTAACTGCCTGGTTAAATGCCGATGAAATATTGAGTCCCAGCATGTTGGCAAAGGCACTCGCGGAAAAAAGCAGTCCGAGTTGAATCCAGGAAAACTCGTTTATTTCCAGAATGAGACATGAAATAAACCAGAATGCCAGGGTTTGGAAGGCAGATAGTGAAAACAGAATCAGGACCTTGGAAAGCAGGTAACTGCTTCTTGAAAGATTAAGGAATTTCTCCCGCTTCAGAATTTTACGGTCGTGGAAAATCTCTTCTGCACTCACCGTTAGACCAAGAAAAAGGCAAACGATGATGGAAATGAAAATGAAAACTGGGATGTTGTCGTTTTCGGCAAAACTGTACTGGCTTCCACTTAGTTTATCGATGTTGTAATAACGGTTGATATAGGCCAGAAGAAATGCGAGCAGGGGCGCTTGCAATAAGTTGATGGCCATGTACTGTTTGTTATTCAGCTTGGAAAGGAGGTCTCTTTTGATAAAGACATTGAATTGCCTGAGCCAGTCGGCTGCTCTGATTGCCTGAATGCTGGCACCTGAAACTACTTCTTGTTTTTGGGCGCTGAAGTTTTTCCGGAATTCCTCGTACCATTCCTGCGGTTGAATTTTTCTTTCCCGCGTGTATTTTCCGAATTCAGTCACCCTGCGGGCTTCGATCAGGTCGAATATGGTTTCGGGGTTTACATGTCCACATTCATAGCAGTAGGCATGTTCTTTGTTTAGCTGGTTTGTTTTTCCTTTGAAATAAACGATTGCCTCAATTGGGTTGCCATAATAAATCGGGTAGCCGCCAGTATCCATGATCAGCAGGCGGTCAAACATTTTGAAGATATCTGAAGACGGCTGGTGAATAACCACAAATACCAGTTTTCCCTGAAGGCTTAGTTCCTTCAATAGTTCGATAATGCTTTGCGAATCTCTTGATGAAAGTCCGGAAGTAGGTTCATCCAGAAAGAGGATTCCCGGTGCCCGCAAAAGTTCAAGACCGATGTTTACCCTTTTCCTTTCTCCGCCTGAAATTATTTTTTCCAGTGGGCTGCCGACACGCAATCTTGAAATTTCGGAGAGGCCTAGGTCGTTTATTGTTTTTTGAACGAGGGCTTTCAGTTCGTCTTTTGATTTATCCGCAAAACTGAGTTTGGCGGCGTAGAAGAGGTTCTGAAAAACAGTGATGTCTTCAATCAGGAGATCGTCCTGGGGCACATACCCAATGACGCCTTCCAGTCTTTTCTTATCCGCCTGCAAATCCAGGCCGTTGATTTTTATGTGTCCCGCCGAGGGCTTCAGGTTTCCATTCAGGACTTCCAGCAAGGTACTTTTTCCTGCACCGGATGCACCCATTAGGCCCACCATCTTTCCGGAAGTTTCCGAAAAATTGAGTGTATGAAGGCCCTTTTTCCCATTTGGAAATTGATATTCCAAACCGGTTACATCGAAAATAATCTGATTTTCCTGCCGGTCTTCCATAAACCGGGAAAGAATATCAGAGTAATAAATCGGGAAGCCATTGTTGCTTTTAATTAGGTCGCCAGCTGTGAAGTCATAAATTTCATCTTCCAGCATCAATACCCCATTCAGGCTTACATTTTCACTTTCGGAAAACTTCACATGGAAAGAGCCGGACTTTTCCAGCTTCATTATGGCAATGTAGCCGGTCAAATTTCCAATGAGCAGGTGTTTCCCGAATTTGGGTTTTCTGTCGGGGTTTGAGGAAATAATCAGGACATTTTTGAAGTCTGGATCCTGGCCTTTTTTCTTTCTGCAGAAATGAATAATCTGGTGAAATTCTGAGTCGGGGATGTTGAAAACCTCACCCACAGAATGAAGAAATTCCAATTCCTGCGGTTTCAGAGAATTGGCTTCGGATTCCAGCAGGGAAATCAGAATGATGATGATGTTTAATTTCTGGCCCTGGTTTAGTTCTTCGTTGAGTTGTGTGCATAAAAGCACCATTCTTGAGGATTCTCTAACGGAGAAATTATCCTCATTGCCTCCCCTTGATGTGCCCGTTTTTAGGTTGTGGGCGTGGTATTCGTCGAAAATTTGTAAGTACCTTTCTGGTTGACCAATCGAAAGCTGGACTTGCAGGAAATGGCGTATGATTTTCTCTACCCTTCCCCTTTCAGAATGGAATCTTGACGCAATGGCAAATAATTGAATCAGTTTTAGGAGTAAGGGTTCACTCATGCCAACTGTTTGGGTCTGATTTCCGAATCTTCATATTGTGTCTTTGCAAAGGCTACAGGACTTGTTTTTGAGACAAGAGCAAGTCTTTTCCAGAAATCAAAAGTAAGTCAGACGCAGGCCAGTGAGAATAAAGGAATGCCCCGATTCTTACATGACTTTGATTGGAAGCAATACGGTGGATATTAATTCAGGATGGAGTTCCTGAAGCAGAAATTATGAACCGAAATAGGTTCTAAGTTGTTCGCAGACATAATCGATCTGCTGGGGCTCAATGCCGGGAAAAATTGGAAGGCTCAGGCTTGTATCGGCAAGTTTTTCTGCAATTGGGAAAGCGCCCTTTTCAAAACCTGCATCTTGATAAGCTTCCTGCAAATGCGGAGGAATCGGGTAATGGATTACGGTTTTTACTCCTTTGGATTCAAGGTATTCCTGAACTTTGTTTCTTTCCTCGCAGCGAATTACAAACAGGTGATAAACATGGCTTGCATTCGGATGGCAATACGGAAGGCTTATTCCTTTTATGTCATTCAGGTTGGCATGATATCTGGCTGCAGCCTCTTGCCTGGCTTTGGTCCAATCATTCAGATACCGGAGTTTTAGGGAAAGCAAACCTGCCTGTAATTCGTCAATTCGGTTGTTATAGCCTTTTACCATATTATGGTAGCGCTTTTCAGAACCATAATTTCTCCAAACCCTTACCGCCTTGTCTAATTCTGCAGAGTTTGTGGTGATGGCTCCTGCCTCTCCGAAGGCACCTAAGTTTTTGGTTGGGTAAAAGCTGCTTGCATTGGCATGTCCGAAGGATCCGGTAATTTTTTCATTGAAGCGAGCGCCATGTCCTTGCGCATTGTCTTCCACAACAAAAAGTTTGAATTCTTCTGCGATGGCCATAATTTCATCCATTTCGCAGGCCTGTCCGTACAGATGCACCGGCATGATGGCTTTGGTATTTGGGCCAATTGCATTTCGGATTGATGCCGGAGAAATGTTGTAAGTATCGGCATCTGGTTCTGCGAAAACCACCTTTGCTCCAGCCATTTCTACGGCAAGTGCTGTTGCGATGTAGGTATTGCTGGGTACAATAACTTCATCTCCGGGACCAACACCTAGAACCTTCAGAGAAATATGAAGCGCATCAAGGCCATTGGAAATTCCAATTGCATGTGGCACTTCATTGAATCTCGCATAATCTTCTTCGAATTGCCGGGTCATTGGCCCAAGCACATAATACTGTGAATCAATAAATCGACTAAAAACGGCTTTTGATTCTTCTGCTACTGCCGCATTTTGCGCATTGAATGAAACAAAGGGGATTTCCATAATTATAATTCTTTTGCAAAGATGTGGAAAGACGAACCAAACCGAAAACCAAGTTTTTCACAATTGTGGATTACAGCCCGGTTGCTGGTTTGCGTTGTCATCACGAGGGCAGCTGCATTTTTTTGTCTTGCATAATGGAGTGCAGCAAGGCAAAGATGGTAATGCCAACCTTTATTTTCCGGTAAGCAAGCGGTAAGCGGAATTCTATAAACTGGCTGAATTTCTTCTGCGTTTTTTACATGGATTTTGCTTAACGCAGCAAAAGAATGGGGCGGTTTTTCGAGATCAGGAACGAATACGGTTTCGGCAAATCCCCGAATACAATTTTCAATATATGTCTCCAGATACCGATTGGCCGCTTCCGGTGAAAAAAAAGTGTCATTGTGGTATCGGTCGTTGGGATTAACTGCGCCAGATGCAGTTTTTCTAAGCCATGGAATGTCTGCTTCAACCGCAGCTCTTGTTGGATTTTCTGGAGAATTCAGATTTTTAAGCAGGTGGAAATAGGTCATTCTTGATTCTACAAGTGTAAATCCTGCTTTGATTAAAATCTGGATTGCTCCGTTTGCTTCTGAAGGCACTTCCGCAAAACAATGCAGTTTTTTATCCTTGCTTCTCTTTGTTGGAAGGATTGATGAAAGTTCTGCTGGAGAACTATTTTCTGGCACAAAATTAAGTTTGTGCATACCTGCATTGAAATGGGCAGAATCCCAGCTTAGCAGGCTAATGCTCAATTCCTTAGCTTCCTGTTTTAATTCAACAGGAAGGTTTAGGTGTTTGTCAAGAAATCCAATGGTATTCCAGTCCTTCTCCTTCATTTTTTTGATTTGAAGTGTAGGTACTCATCATAATTCCTAATATAATCACCAGGCTCATAATGGTGAGAAGCAAGGACAAGACAAACTGAACCTGAAGAAAACTCTAATTCAGAAGCCCAAATTCCTGGGGGAATCAAAAGTCCTTTGTTTGGCCTGTTGAGGAAAAATGATTTTTTTTCAAATCCATCATCAGCCAGCACTTCAAAACTACCAGATGCTGCAATTAAAAATTGCCAGCATTCCTTGTGTGCATGTGCACC
>CAMDMI010000178.1 GCA_945902135.1 Spirosoma fluviale | reverse complement strand
CATTATTTGCCGGGCAATGAGCACGGGAAATCTGCCTTGTACGGTCTTTACGATTTACTGGAAAAATTCTCCATCGTTCTAGGCACACTGGTCTTCGGAATAATCAACCAATGGACAGGAAATATGCGCGATTCAACCTTGGTGCTGCTTGTCTTTTTCGCCTTGGGCGGATTGTTTTTCCGAATGAGGAAAGCCTGAAAACAGGAAAGTGGCGTCCGATTAGATCACCACATTTACAATCTTCTTCGGCACAACAATTACCTTTTTCGGGGCCTTGCCTTCCAGCCATTTCTGAACGATTTCCATAGCCAGAATATGCTTCTCAATGTCAGAAGCTGGCATGTCAGCCGGGAAACTAACCTGAGCCCGAACTTTTCCATTCACCGAAATCGGGTATAAAATTTCATCGTCCACAAGCAATTCCGGTTTGAAATCCGGATACGGGGAATTGGTTACTGAGCCCGGCATTTTACTCAGGTGCCAGAGTTCTTCGCTGATGTGTGGCGCAAAAGGAGCGACAAGTTTCAAGAGTTCGGTGAGAATGGCCTTGTTGCGGCATTTCAATGCAGAGAGTTCATTTACACAAACCATGAATGCACTCACGGAAGTATTCAGGCTGAGGGAGTTTATGTCTTCGCTGCCTTTTTTGATTGTTTTGTGAAGGACTTTCAGGGCTTCTTTCGTGGGCTCTTCGTCCACAAAATTTGCTTGTCCGTTTTCGATGGCAAATAAATTCCAGAGTTTTTTCAGGAATCGGTAAACGCCTTCAATTCCATTGGTGTTCCAGGGTTTGGATTGCTCCAGAGGTCCGAGGAACATTTCATAAAGGCGCAATGTATCGGCACCGTATTCGGCACAAATGTCATCCGGACTTACCACATTGTATTTCGATTTCGACATCTTCTCCACCTCATAGCCGCAATGGTATTCTCCTTTTTCAAGTTCAAATTCGGAATCAGCAAAATCAGTTCTCCATTTCCGGAAGCCTTCAATGTCGAGAATGTCGTTCTTTACGAGGTTCACATCCACATAAAGCTGGCTTACTTCTCGGCCATTGATCAACCCTTTGGAAACAAATTTCTTCTCTCCGGCAAGCCTGAATACCACACTCGACCTGCCCTGAATCATGCCTTGGTTTACCAGTTTTTTGAAGGGCTCCTCCGTGCTTACAAAATTAAGGTCACGGAGAAATTTATGCCAGAAACGGCTATAAAGCAGGTGGCCGGTGGCATGTTCTGTTCCTCCAATGTAAAGGTCAACCTGCTGCCAGTATTTTTCAGATTCTTTTGAAAATGGTTCCAGCTTGTTTTTCGGATCCATGTAACGCAGAAAATACCAGGAAGATCCGGCCCATCCAGGCATGGTGCTGAGTTCGTAGGAAAGCGTATTCTGGTATTTCCAGTCTTTTGCCCTTCCTAAAGGTGGTTCGCCAGTTTCTGTGGGCAGAAAACGGTCGATTTCCGGAAGCAAAAGCGGAAGCTCATCCTGCTTCAGGGGTTTTGGAATTCCATTTTCGTAGTAAACCGGAACCGGCTCGCCCCAATAACGCTGTCTGCCAAAAATGGCATCGCGCATTCGGTAATTTGTTTTTCCTTTTCCTATGCCATTTTCTTCTGCCCATGAAATGGCTTTTCCCATGGCTTCCTTCACAGGCAATCCGTTCAGAAATTCGGAGTTCACCATGGTGCCTGCTTTTGCATCGAAATCATCGGCAGAAATATCGGTATGTGCGCCTTCCTGCACAGAAATTATGGACAGGTTGAAATGCTTTGCAAATGCATAATCGCGTGTATCAGAGCAAGGTACGGCCATTACTGCGCCCGTTCCATAACCAGCAAGGACATAATCGGCAATCCACACCGGAATTTTTTTACCGCTAAATGGATTGATGGCATAGGCACCTGTAAATGTTCCGGAAATGGTTTTTACATCCGCCATGCGTTCCCGCTCAGAGCGACTGGCAGCAGCTTTTTTGTAAGCCTCAATTTCAGTCCTTTGTTCGGCGGTGCTGATTTGATCCACCAGCGGGTGTTCGGGCGCCAAAGACATGAAAGTGGCCCCAAAAATGGTATCGATTCTGGTGGTGAAAACCTCTATCTTTTCTTCGTGGTCTTCAAGCTGAAACCAGACTGATGCACCCTGGGATTTTCCGATCCAGTTGCGTTGCATTTCTTTTACCGCATCAGACCAGTCCAATGTATCGAGGCCCTGAAGTAGGCGCTCTGCATACGCTGAAATTCTCAAGCTCCACTGGAGCATTTTTTTCTTTTCAACAGGAAATCCACCCCGCTCTGAAAAGCCATCTTTTACCTCATCATTTGCCAGAACTGTGCCCAAACCCGGACACCAGTTTACAAAGGTCTCGGCCACATAGGCGAGGCGGTGCATCAGCAAAATTTCAGCTTTCCGTACTTCAGAAAAGGAATTCCATTCATTGGCACTGAAAGCCGGACAATCTTCGTCGCAGGCGGCAGAAAGGTTTTCGTTTCCTTTTGATTCAAAAATCAGGATGAGCTCGGAAATTGGTTTGGCCTTGTTGGCAGCTTTGTCGAACCAGGCTTCAAAAAGCTGAAGGAAGATAAACTGGGTCCATTTATAATAGTCAGGCTCGCTGGTTCTGACTTCTCTTTCCCAGTCGAAACTGAATCCTATTTTTTGCAACTGGCCCACATAACGGGCGATGTTTTCCGTGGTTGTTTTGGCTGGATGTTGTCCGGTTTCAATGGCGTATTGCTCCGCCGGAAGGCCAAAGGCATCGAATCCCATCGGATGCAGGACATTGAAACCTTTCGCTCTTTTAAAGCGGGCTACAATGTCTGAGGCGATGTAGCCAAGTGGGTGGCCAACATGCAATCCTGCACCCGAAGGATAGGGAAACATATCGAGTACATAATACTTGGGTTTGCCAGAAGTTTCTGATTCTGTTCGGTAGGTTCCGTTTTCAGACCAGGTCTTCTGCCATTTTGGTTCTATTTCGGAGGGATTGTATTCCACGGATGCGCTTTCGTTTTCGGAGGGATCGCAAAGGTAAGTCTGCCAGCCTGAAGGCGGAAGGAAATTTCAGTCAAATTGAAAGGCGGGCTTAAATTCTGCTTGCGTGCAAATCAAGTGTCCTTTTCACAAGCCTGCTGCATTCCATTTCGTTGGCCCAATTCAGTGCTCTTTTTCTTAGCTCTGCGTATTCGTCAGGATTGATTTTTGCAATCTTAGACTGAAGGTCGTTCCAGTTTTGGTATGAAATGCAATTTTTGCCGGGAACCAAACCATGCGGAGCGCAATTAATCGGTTTGTCTTCCAGATTCCGAAAACAAGGAACAGCGCCATTCGCCGCAATTTCATAATGACGCAGACAATCCCATCCACCTCGTTTCATGGTGATGCCAAATCGCGAAATCTGAAGGTCATGGTAATAATCTTCCTCCATGGAAAATGCGTAGGACGAAACAGCGCCGGGTACATTTTGGCACACTTCGGGGTCTACAATATGGCGACCGAAATCCTTTTGCTTTTCAGGACCGTCACCCACAAGAATTTTCTCGTTTGGGATGGAAAAGGAAATTGGCAGGATATTTTGGTGAAGTGCAATCCGGGCTGCAAGGGATTTTGGAATCAGCTTGAAAAAACGATAGTAATTCGTCCTGGCTGGAATGATTTCCCTCTTAAAATAGTGGAAGGTTTTTTCTGGCTTTGGAAAGAAAAGCGAGTAAGGCTTTTTCCATGGGGCGAAATAGTAAGGAAAAGTAGCCGCTGTGTCCTCCCCATCCAAAATGATGGCAATCCGAACATTCAGATGGGGCCTGAGTTTCAGAAACTGAGTGGCTTGCCGGTAAATGTCTCCAAAAATAATCAGGTCAAATCCTGAAATATCCATCCCCTCATTGAATTCAAGGGCATTTTCCGGTTGAAGAAGGTTATACAGCGTAAATCCAATGCCGTGCATTCGGCTGCTGTTCTCCTGCTGTTCTTTTTTATAGATAAATTGGTTTTTCGGCCATTCCCAGACCGAGTTCGGGTAAAGAGTTTTAAGACCGATGAGAAAACTATCGGCTAAAAAGTCGTTTTTCGGACTGTTGAGAAATAGAATTTTAGGCAAGGCTGAAATTAAGTTTCAGTTACGAATGGCGGGTAAACTTAGTTGTAAATTGGAGATTCCTTCAAATTCAGGTGTCTGGTGATTGGATGGAAAACAATTAGGAAAGGCCTCAGGGAATTTCTCCCTGTTTTTGATTTCTTTTGCAGCACGCCATTGAAATAAAATGAACCAGCACTCAATTGAAGAACTAAAGAGTACAGCAACTCAGATTCGCCGTGACATCCTCCGCATGGTGCATGCCTGTCAGTCGGGCCACCCGGGTGGATCACTCGGATGTGTGGAATACATCCTTGCCCTGTATGGCAAAATCATGAAACATGATGCCGGGTTTAATATGGATGGATCAGACGAAGACCTCTTTTTCCTGAGCAATGGACATATTTCCCCGGTGTGGTATAGTACATTGGCTCGTTTCGGGTATTTCCCTGTGGAGGAGCTGAGCACATTCCGTAGGCTTAATTCCAGATTGCAAGGGCATCCTGCAACGGAAGAACATCTTCCTGGAATTCGGGTTGCTTCAGGTTCTCTTGGTCAGGGACTTTCCGTTGCTTGCGGTGCGGCACTTGCCAAAAAACTCAATGGCGACCAGCGAACAGTTTTTGTGCTGATGGGTGACGGCGAGCAACAAGAAGGTCAGGTTTGGGAAGCAGCCATGTACGCAGCTCACAACAAGATCGACAACCTCATTGCTGCAGTGGATCTCAACGGCCAGCAGATTGATGGTCCGGTGGATAAAATTCTAAGCCTTCTAAGCTTGAGGGCAAAGTATGAGTCTTTTGGATGGGAGGTTCTGGAAGTTCAGGAAGGAAACAATATTGAAGCTGTAATTTCTGGTATTGAGGCGGCGCAAGCATTCCTCGGAAAAGGGAAACCGGTTATGATTTTGTTAAAAACCGAAATGGGATTTGGCGTAGATTTTATGATGCACAGCCATAAGTGGCATGGTGTAGCGCCCAATGATGCACAATTGGCTACGGCTTTGGCGCAACTCCCTTCCGAACTCGCAGATTACTAATCTTTTTTTCCAGACCAATGAAACATGTGATTTCCATTCTGATGATTGCGGCCATATCCTCCGGATTTGTGCTTAAGCCGAAAAAGCAAAAAAAAGCTGCTTTCCCTTTTGGCACCTGGATGAGAAGTCAGGAAGAAGACAAGGACCCCAATGCCTCTTGGCTTTTGTACCGGCCCGATTCATATAAGTTTCC
>CAMDMI010000177.1 GCA_945902135.1 Spirosoma fluviale | reverse complement strand
ATTTTTGAAACGAAGAGCCCGGTCAAGTGGACTTTCAATGTTGTTGATTTTCTTCTGGCTTACATGTGTATACCGGAGCGTAGTCCGTACATCGTTGTGGCCAAGTAAGTGTTGAACAAAGGTAACATCTATTCCATTTTCCACTAAATGAGTCGCATAACTGTGTCGAAGTGAATGGAATGTAATGCCTTTCGGTAAACCTAAATTCTTGTATATATGGTTGAATACCTCTTGTGCTGTTCGGGTGCTGAGGGATGTGCCAGGGAATTGTCCTTCAAAGAGCCAGTCTTTTGGTTTATACTGTTTAAAATAAATCCGTAAAGCCTCAAGCAGAGCCTTACTCAAAGGCACCATCCGGTCTTTTTTCCCTTTCGATTGGCGAATGAGAATTTGCATCCGGTCGCTTTGAATGTCTGTGATCTTCAGGTTGACAACTTCACTCACCCGAAGGCCGGCACTGTATGCGGCCATGATGAGTACCCTGTGCTTCAGGTTTTTTAGTTTCTCAATGCCAATCAGGATTTTCTCCTCCGAAATTACTTTCGGCAGTTGAATCCTTTTCTTTGGCCTAGGAATGTCAAAGAAAAACCGTTCCCTATGCAATACCTGTTCGTAATAAAACTTCAGCGCATTCATCCGGCTGTGGATGGTGGCCTCTGATAATTTCAGTTTTGTCAGACAATAAAACAAATAGTCTTTCACCCTTTCGCTTGGCAGACTTTCGGCGGGCGTGTGCCGTAGTGTGGCCAGAAATTGTTGAAATTCGTTTTCATAGGTCAGAATCGTGTTGGGGCTGTATCCCTTCAAAACCAACTCCCTGTGATAAAGTTCTTTTGCCCTCTGGTTTTCCTTAGACAAAACCCAGATCCCTTTATTGCCTGTTTGAACCCGCCTTTCTGGTTTCGACTTTTCCTCGGCCGGCTTTTCAAAAATCGGCTCCGGCTTTCTCTCATGCTCAATCTCTGGAAGATGCGCCTTTTTTTCTTCGAAGGGCGGAAGCTTGGCTGTTTCACCACCCAAGCTCTGGCGGAGGGCTGATTCACTAAATCTTTCCGAAGGGACCAGCCATACCTTCAGGGTTGCAGACCATCGCCGTCCTTCCAATACCCTGACCTTCGAATTCAGCGGCTCACCTGGCGGAAAGAAAATCGCCCACCAGTCGCACTCCCTATGCCGTACTTTCTCCAGCGTAAATCCTTCCGAATATGTTTCCATTTGCAAATAGGGTTAAAAAGGTAAGGCATCATTCCATTCAGGACCAGCTTCCAATGGGGGAGCTGCCTGATCCGGTGATTTCTCAAGAAGGGAAATTCGCTCCACCACGATTTCAGTCACATATCGTTTGGTTCCGTCTGTTTTTGAGTCGAACGAACGGGTTTTAAGCTTGCCTTCCACATAAACGAGATTCCCTTTTTTGAGGTACTGAAGAGCATAATCGGCGGTTCCCTGCCAGAGTATGAGCGAATGCCAGTCTGTGTGAGTCTGCCGATTTCCCTCGGCATTCTTGTACGATTCAGAAGTGGCCAGACTAACTTTGGCAAGTCTGGTTGAATTTGGAAACGGCACGGGTTCAGGGTCTTTGCCCAAATGGCCGATCAATTGAACTTTATTTAATCCTTGCATTTGTTTAGTTTTTCAGCAGTAATACTATTAATTTTTATCGTTTTGTGCAAAAGCGCTCTCTTTGCTTTTGTTTTCAATCCAAAATGAAATATATAGTTTACAATGAAGATCGGTATTTGCAAATTTGACGGCAAGACCTTTATAAAATACATTGTTAAAGACGGCTTAGGCAGGGTTCATTTTTTCGCTGTACTTTTTCTTCTTCTGAAATAAAACAATCGCTTAGAACATCAATTAAGTTTTTAGAGTATGCCGCGATTTTCCTTATTCTGCTCCATAAATTTCTCTTGTAGTCTTTTTGATCAAGCTTTAGAAAACACTTCGAGGTTTGAAGTCTTTTTATTTGGTCGTTAAAAAACACTACGAGGTTTGAAGTCTTTTTATTCAATCGTTTTAAAATACTACAAAGGCTGACGGGCGTTTTGAAACGCCTTGATTTACCTTTACTCAATTTTTTTTGCCTGACCTATTGCATAGAATAAACTCATTTATTTCTTTCGCATCAACTATTGTAGGATTTAATTATAAAACAGAATCAAGGAATTCAGGGAAAAGTATGGCATGTCCCTTCTTCAACTCGCATATTTCACGGGCAAAACAGCCAAATACATCTCCGTTCAGGAAACACGGAATAGTCTTCCGTCCGACTTTGCCGCCATCATCCGGGAACAGGAAACTGTATTTGAGGAAAACGAAAACAACGAAATAAGCAACCCGGCTGATTTGGTTCATTCAAATGAACTCTTATCCAAACTCGTGCTGCAAATTCAACAAAATGAGGATTTGCTGCTCCGATTTCAGAATAAGCTGAAAAAGCTGAAAAAGAAACGAAGTAATTTATCTGCCATTCAGCATGTCTCCTCCGATTGGAAAGCCAAAAAACTAGACACCGATCCGGACATCCTCGTCAAGATGGGGCCCATTGACTCCAGCATCAAGGTCGAAATTCTCCGATGCGGACCCGCTGCACAGTCCCGCATCCGGCTAAAAATGGCCCGGGTTCAGGCAGAAATTGACGCCACCAAAGAAGAAATTGTAAAAATATCCCCATACACCGGCGGGCGAGCCTGAAACAAATGATTTTCAATGGGCAAATTTTGGCAGTAGAGACACACAACCACGCTGGACCTTGGCAGTAGAGACGCAAAATCTTGCGTCTCCGCAATTCAGGGTCAAAACGGTTTTTTACGCCGCAAACATGCGTAGAGACGCAACCAACCACGCTGGATCGTGGCAGTAGAGACGCAAAATCTTGCGTCTCTGCAATTCAGGGTCAAAACGGTTTTTTACGCCGAAAACATGCGTAGAGACACAACCACGCTGGATCGTGGCAGTAGAGACGCAAAATCTTGCGTCTCTACCCTTCGGTGGCAACAATATTTTTTCGGCGCCAGCACAATTTTTTGATTTCAACCGCAAAGCCCTGCCCCTGCGGATTCAACTTGTTTGGATATGGCTCCCATTCGCGGACGTATCCGCGCAAGGCGGGACATGTGCAATACGCCCAAACGGCATCAAAATGTAGGGGCCGACCCATGTGCTTGCCTCGCCGGCAGTCGGGTCGGCTAAGGAAAAATAGAAAAATCATTTAACAAGGGCAAACACGTGGGTTTGCCCCTACGGGTTATCGCACAAACACAATTTTTTGATTTCAACCGCAAAGCCCTACCCCTGCGGATTGGCCTGAAATAAAAAAACCTATTAGGTCCGCTGAGACCTTATAGTATGCCAGCTGCTCCCCAAAGCCCCGCTCATAACAACTTTAGTTCAAATGGATAGCTAGATTTTTAGTAAACCCGGCGTTTCCTTTTTTAAGTTGCCTTTCCGGCGCGGGGAGGATGAAAATCCGCGGAGGGCGCGTTGCAAGTGGGGAGGCCGTTCGGATTTTCTTGGAACGCCTTTGGCGTCCTCAAAGAATTTTTTGGTTTCTTTATCAAGTTGAGTGTCGCATACTTCTGCACGAAATCCCGCTCTGCGGGGCAAAAAGAAAATAAAGATAAACAGCTAAGATGATAGTTTTCGGTTCGGGGCTGCAAAGACAGCATGCTAAAATTTAAAAATATCCATTTAAACAATTGATTGTCAATCGCCCAATTTTTAGTTGTATATCAAGGTTATCTATTTCAAGCAACAATGAATGCATTAAATTCAAGCTGAATCAACCGAATTAGACTCCTTATTTCAAAACCGCGATAGGATCAAATCGAACAAAAACCCATTCCGCATGCGGCGCATCCTTCAACTCCTCGGTGAGATCCTGTCCCGCCCAATGCTCGTAATGTTTCCCGTTTTTCCAGAGTCTTGATGCGCTCACATCATACACCAGGCCTTTGTAGGCAATGTAAATTTCAGGCTTGTCGCTACCATTGAACATGGCAAGCTGGGATTTCGAAATTTCTGGAAGGGTCATATCTGCTCGGTTAAGCCGAGGCAAAAAAGCAAAAATTCAGGCAACTCAAATGCCAAATCCTATTTTCAAATTGAGGGCGTGCCCGCCTCGCCAAAGGCGATTCGGTCGGGTGCTTCTCTCCAATGATGGCGCCATAAGCGCCACGATTTCCGTTTCGCCCCCTCACGCAAAAAGCCGGGTCGCAGATTTTTACAAGCCATTTGAATTCAATTGCTTCAAGATGCATTTCTATCAAGCCTAAGATTCTATAGAAACAAACAGACAGTAGAAAAAAGCCTAATTCCTCTCCCAAAATTGAATTTCAATTCAACAAATTTGGCGGATTGTCCTAACTTCGCATCTCGTTTTGATCCAGCATGGAAGCCCTCATTTTCGTTGTTTTCTTTATTCTTTACATCCTTGTCCGCATCCTGATGGGTGGTGGACGGACTGATTGGGAAAAACAAGCCATCCGGCATCAAGAGGGTTTACGCCATTATAAAATCAAGGAATATGGCCTAGCAGATGAGTATTTTAAAGAAGCCTTACTTCAAAGACCCTATGATGCTCTTTCTTATGTGGTTATCGGAGAAATAGCTTTGTGCAACAATGAAGAAGAACGGGCGCTTTATTTAGGAAATAAGGCACTTCGCCTCGACAATACAATCTGGCAAGCACATCTACTGATGTCGAAAGCCTTTCATCAATTGGGCGATTATCCTCTGGCAATCCAAAATGCAAAAAATGCAGTCTGGTTTGGTAGAGATTCTTCAGAAGCATTCCACTGGTACGGCAAAATCCTCCTTGAAAGCGGCGATGCCGACAAAGGACTCGAAATGCTTGCCGAAGCCTACAAACTTGGAGAAGAACAATCCGGCCTGATTCTTCGTAAAAAAGGCTATTTTCAAAAACGCAACGATATATAAATTCAATT
Organism: Spirosoma fluviale; assembly: GCA_945902135.1. GTDB lineage: Bacteria > Bacteroidota > Bacteroidia > Cytophagales > Flexibacteraceae > CAMDMI01. The sequence goes on along the minus strand of CAMDMI010000177.1, from coordinate 380 downwards.
AATAAAAAATGAATTCACGCAAGGCAGAACTCCTTCAGAAAACAATCCAGCACATCGACATTTCCCAATACAATGTGGTTCCGATGGTAGATGCCATGGAAAGTATGGCATTTCAGGCACGCAATCTCGCCCGCGGTGCGAAGATTTTCAATATGATGCAGGCCGACAAGGATTGCTCAGTGTACCTGACTTTGGCAGGCTCCCTGATTTCTGCAGGTTTGAAGAAAGTGATTGTTGACCTTGTAAAAAACAACATGGTGGATGCCATCGTATCCACTGGAGCCAATATTGTAGACCAGGATTTCTTCGAAGCTCTGGGCTTTAAACATTATGTTGGAAGTCCTTACGGCATTGATGATCAGGAGCTCAGAGAGCTTATG
>CAMDMI010000176.1 GCA_945902135.1 Spirosoma fluviale | reverse complement strand
GTTGCGTTTTGATAAACCGTTTCAGAATTCCAGGCCATGAATGAATCATCCAATTTGGCACCAACCACAACAGGCATTTTTGCAGCAAGCGCCTGCTTTAGGGTAACTACATCGTTGTCGAGGCGACGGTAATATTTTATTTTATGCTTGGCTGCATCGGAATTCCATGCTGGATCGAGCAATGCCTGTGAGCAATTTCCAAGATTTTCATAGGGAACCGCTGCTTTGCTGGCAACGCCTTTGGTGAGCATCAATTCCATTGCAGGCGTAAAATCTGAACCATTGCAATCAGCACCCTTTTTATCGTCTGCCAGTGCTGTAAACAAATAGCGTGGGCTCAACTGATAAGACGGACTTTGCAGCTGATTTTGATTGAGGTTGAATTTAATTGCTTCAAGCGCTGTTTTACAATTGTAGGCCGTGGCCCAGGCAACACAGGTTCCAAACTGACCCTGATCTCCGATTGGAGGAAGATATGCGCTTAAGTCAATGCTTGAAGGAAGAGTGGATGGATCGCCTTCAAATGGGTTATTCAAATTCTCCGGAATTGTGCTTGGATCATCGGACCCTTGCCAACCAGTTTTCCTCACATTGGTATTGGTAGAAGGTGAGGGACTATCTTCTTCGCAAGAATACAAGAACAGACCAATCAGCAGGAAAAAAATGCTGGATAAAATATTTTTTAAGTTCATAAAATACAGGGTTTTAAGGAGTTTTATCGCCATAAATAAAAGAAATCCTGGGGCTTGTTACAAATTAGGAAGCTTTTTTTCGAATGAATCGAACCGCAAACATTTTCGGCCAGTTTTTGCCCGTTAAGTAAAACAATTTATCTGAGGGATTCCAGGCGATTCCATTCAAAACATCCTCATTGCCAAGTCGGTCTTCCTTCTTCAGAAGTCCGGCCAAATTGATGTAAGCCAACACCTTTCCATTCGCCGGATCTATTTTAACAATTGTGTCGGTTTGGTATTTGTTGGCATACACCACACCCTCTACAGCCTCAAGTTCATTCAGTTCCGAAACCGGGTATTTCTGATCCCAAACTTCAATTGTTTTGTCAAGATGAAAGTCTTTGCTGTTTAGAAAATATAATTTATCTGAGCCATCGCTCATCACAAGATTTCCTTTCAGGTTGCAAATCCCCCAACCTTCTGTGGGGTAACCAAATTCAGATTCCAGTTTTAATTCAGGCAAACTGTACACAAAACCTTTGTGGCTTTGCCAGGTAAGCTGATAGAGTTTGTTGTTTAAAATGGTAATTCCCTCCCCAAAAAACTCCTTGTCAAGGTTTACTTTTTTCAAGGCATCTCCATTGGAAGGATTTATTTGCATTACAAAGGACTTTCCATTGAGGCCAGTTCCTTCAAATAATTTATCCGACTGCCATTCAAGACCCTGGGTAAAAGAAGATGGATTGTGGGCCATGGTTTTTACAACTTCAAAGCCAAATTCCTCCGGGATAATGTTGGATGCAATGCTGAAAATCATAGAACCAGAACCATTTTCATTTCCCTTATAAAAACCGGCAAGGCGAAAAACATGTTTGCCCATGCCCATATTGGCACTTGGCCATAAAAGAGAACCAGGCTTTTCCTTCCAGACAAGGATTCGTTGATCGTCGATTTTCACCACAATAGAGTCGAACTTCAGGCTGCTATCGGCCACAGAAGCAGAAAATAAAATGCTGTCTCCGGAAACAACCGGAAGTGGAACAGAAGCAATTTCAAAAGCGGCCCTTTGGCTTAACAAATCTGTTTCCCTTACATCCGTTTTTTCATCCCCATTGCCACAGGAAAACAGGAATGATAGCAGCACCAATTGGATGAAATTCCGAGAATATTTTGAAATAGAAAGAACCATGCTTTTAGAAATCCGGATAGGCGAATTGAGCACAAATGTTGAGTTTTGCTGCACAAAATCAAAACCTGATACAATTTGGAAGGATTGCCCGAGCCACTGAACGAATTACGAAGCGAAGATTTCAATTATCTGCTTCCGGATAAAGCAATTGCACGCTTCCCGCTGGAACAACGAGACGCTTCCCGCCTGCTGGTCTGGGAAAAAGGAGAAATCCGGCACCGGCAGTTTCGGCAAATTTCAGAGGAATTACCATCCAATTCGTTGTTGATTCTGAACGACACCAAGGTACTTCCGGCCAGACTGCACTTTCAGAAAAGCAGCGGTGCCTGGATAGAACTTCTCATCCTCGAACACAATCCCGGAAATTTTCCCGGCACTATGGTTTGTAAGGCCATGGTGGGCAACAAAAAAAAGTGGCGCGAGGATGAAACACTCGTTTTAAAAACCAACAAGGATGGCGAAGAACTGCAGCTAGAAGCAATTTGGGAAGAGCGCGAAAATGACATCCTTATGCTTCGCTGGAATCCATCAAACCGCATATTTCCTGAAATTCTGGCCATGTGGGGAGAAATGCCGATTCCGCCGTATTTAAATCGCAAGGCAGAAAAAAGCGACCTGATTGATTATCAAACAGTTTATGCTGAAAGTCCGGGAGCGGTGGCGGCTCCAACTGCAGGACTTCATTTTACGGAAGATGTTTTGAAGAGTCTGGATGAAAAAAACATTCAAGTAGAAAGACTCACGCTGCATGTTGGACTTGGCACTTTCAAGCCCATGAAATCTGAAAAAGTGGCTGAGCACGAAATGCACCCAGAAGAAGTAAAAGTAAGCATTGAACTTGTACAGGCTATTGCCAATCATGAAGGACCCTTGCTCGCGGTGGGCACCACTTCGGTTCGCTCACTTGAATCGCTGTATTGGCTGGCGCTCCATTGTCTGGAAACAGGTGAGTTTCCAAAGAAACTAGAAAGCGCGGAACCTTATTTATGGGTGGAAAAGGCAAAACCATACCGCGAGGTTTTCGGGAGGCTTTTAATTTTGATGCAGCAACAAAATCAAACGGAACTTTCATTTCAGACCCGACTATACCTGATGCCAGGCTACCATTTTCGCGTCATCACAGGCATGGTAACTAATTTTCACCAGCCTGGATCTACGCTTGTGGTTTTGGTGGCTGCATTTTTGGGCAAAGACTGGAAGAATGTTTACGGTGAAGCCCTTGCCAACAATTACCGCTTTCTGAGTTATGGGGATAGTTCGCTGTTAATCCGGAATTAGTTATCCGAAATCATTTCTGGCGGAACCCTTTTTTTCAAACACAAAAAAAAGACCTGCCTGATGGCAAGTCTTTTTCAATGAAAAACAAATAAAAATTATGCTCCGATCGAAATACGACGGAAAGCTTTTACTGTAAGTCCTTTAGACTTCTCTGAAAGCAATGTGCGAATATTTTTAGAAGGATCTTTTACGAAGTCTTGGTTAAGCAAAGTGAAATCCTTGTAAAAACGATTGAGCTTGCCCAAGGCAATTTTCTCAAGCATTTCTTCTGGCTTTCCTTCTGCCCTTGCCTGTTCTTTTCCAATTTCGATTTCTCTTTCTACTGTGCGGGAATCAACATCGTCTTTATCAACTGCAACTGGCTTCATGGCTGCGATTTGCATAGCCACATCCTTTCCTAGATCTGCAACATCAGCGCCTTCAAGGCCATCCAATGCCAGCAAAACACCAAGTTTGCCATTTGAGTGCACATAAGAAACCATTCTCTCGGCACTCATGTTTTCGTAACCAACAATCTCAAGCTTCTCGCCAATCTTTCCCATCATTTCGACAAGATTTTCATGAACGCTGTTGCCATCGGCAAGATTGGTGCTTAAAAGACTCTCTTTGTCTGCAGCATTCGAGCTAACAGCAGCATTGAGAACATCCTGCGCCATTTTGCGAAAGCCATCAACTTTAGAAACAGGCTCTGTTTCGCAAGCAAGTGCAAGAAGTTTGGCATTGGTTCCATCTTCAGAAACTTGAATCAAAACAATTCCTTCTGAAACTTCATTGTCTGCACGCTTGGCGGCAACTTTCTGCCCTGCCTTGCGGAGAATGTCGATGGCGGCTTCAAAGTCACCATTTGCCTCTGTGAGGGCCTTTTTGCAGTCCATCATTCCGGCACCGGTCATGGTGCGGAGCTTGTTTACATCTTGTGCGGTAATTGCCATAGCTAGATTATTCTTTTTGAATCGGGCCGCAAAAGTCCGGAAATACCATCAAAATTCAAAAGGTGTGTTGATTAGAATCATAAGTATTTATTCAAATAAAATCATAATTGTTTGATAGACAAATTGATATCATCAAAATATTAATTTCAAATCCCTCCTTGATTTTTCAAGAATCAAGCTATTTTTGCGGAAAATTAAACAAGCTAGAAACTATGTATTGGACTCTTGAACTTGCCTCTTATCTTGAAGACGCTCCATGGCCTGCCACCAAAGACGAGTTGATTGACTTCAGCATTCGTACCGGCGCCCCTATGGAAGTGGTTGAGAATCTTCAGGAACTGGAAGATGACGGCCAGCCTTATGAAAACATCGAGGAAATTTGGCCTGATTATCCTACCAAGGATGACTTCCTCTTCAACGAAGACGAATATTAACCGGCTTTGATCCGGATTGAAGAACTGGCGGTTGGATACAACAAAAAACCTGTATTCAGCCGCCTTTCCTTTTCAGCCTCTTCCAAAAACTCACCCATTATTCTGGCTGGAAGAAATGGCTCAGGAAAATCCAGCCTCCTGAAAGCAATAGCCGGGTTTATCAAACCAATTTCGGGTAAAATTGAATTTGAAAGTGAAAAGTCTGGCATTGCCTGGCTTCCACAACACTTTCGGGTTGCTCTCCAAATTCCGGTTTTGGATTTTGTATGTATGGGCTGTGAAAAACCTGGAAAATTTCTAAGCATCCGACCTGAAAATGCAATGACAAAAAGCATGGATGCCTTGCAAAAGCTAGGTATTGAGGCGCTCGCAAACAAAAACACAGAAGAACTTTCCGGCGGTGAGTGGCAATTGGTTTGTATGGCCCAAATGCTGGTTCAGGATGCAAACATCTGGCTGCTTGACGAGCCAACCGCATCATTGGACATTGGGCATAAACGAAAAGTCCTGAACTTGTTGTGGGAAGAAGCCAAAGGTGGTAAAACCATTATTTTAAGCACGCATGACCTCCCCTTTTTGCCCGAAAGTGGAGGTTCGTTTCTATTTGTTTCTGATAAACCCGAATTCTTCACCAATCTTCCAGAAGAGCGAAAGGCCCTGATTCAAAAGCTGGAGAATCTGTAGGGAGGGCTTGAAAATTCTGAAATCAAGAGTTTAATTGACAATCAGAATATTATGAATGTTCAATACCGGTCATGGACCGAAAAACTCTTTAACCGCAGCATTGATTTTATCTTTGGCAGCCTGCCAATCAAGGAG
>CAMDMI010000175.1 GCA_945902135.1 Spirosoma fluviale | reverse complement strand
TGATTGACATGAACAGAGATGGCCGAATGGCTTGAATTTGATTTAGAAAATTCTGGCTGCTGACTTCCCGGTGGAAGTGAAAACCCAAAAGCAAGTTCTTTCTGGCCTACAAAACCAGTAAAAAGCAATTCACTTTTGTACCAGTTTTTTCCTGACCAAATGCTAATTCTGTGCCTTACATTGATGGAATTACCCCCCAAATTGTAATCTTCATACACCAAATCAAACATTGCCCTAACCGGGCCGCTGCTGATAAATTTGTATAAAACCGAACCAGGTTTTCGAAGTGGAATGAGTTTCCCTCTTTCCACCATCGCATAACCACCTAGTCCAAGTCCAGAATCCGGGGAAAGCAATTCACTGCCCCAATTGTACTTTGGCTTGGCTCTGCTTTGGAAAGAAACAATCGAATCCATCAACAGACCAGACTTGATTTTACCCAGGACTCCGATAAAATTCCTGTTGTCAAAAAAATGCCGGAAGGCCACTTTTTCAGATTCCCAAACCGGACCATCAAGGCAATAACGGGCAGATAACCTGTCGGCACTGAGCGAATCTGGCCTTATTTCTGAAAATACCGCCTGGTATTTTCCATTTTCCAAATCACTTACCTTGAAACTTGCTGAAACCTTGGGCGGGTAAATTGGGGCTTCAGACTTGTCCATCCATTTCAACTTAATTTCCAGGCTTGAATTTCTTTCCATATCAACCTGAAAAGCAAGTTCATCCCAAATTCCGTCCTCGGTTAAATCATCTGTTTGAGACGGAATAAGCAAATCATTTTGGAATAAAACAGGGACTTTGTCTTCGGGAATGGCCATAAGTGCGAGCAGATTTTCTCTGGAAATAACAACCGGATCACCTTGCCTTGCAACGCCCGACATATTATAAATGATAAACTTCCGTGTTTGGGCAAAGCCGGTCTGCACAAGCAGCATCAGAATAAAAATCGGCTGGAATACCAGAAAAACCGAAGTAGATTTTTTGATGAACAAAGTCTTAAATGATTTGCAATCAGCGAAAAAACTGAATCTGTGCCTTCTTGTTAAAAAGGCTTGACAGTTGAATTAAATTCACCCGGTTTGCCCCAGTTGGCGAGCTCTTCCGAAGACCAGAGAAATGGGAAGAACACAACTTTTTGAAATCTTGGAGGAAGATAGCGCTGCCAATTTGTACCACCTGTTGCCTCTACTGCTGCATCTGGTTTTTTCAGATATCTTGAAGCCGCATGAAGATGTGCCATTCTCCAGGCAATGTTGGCATTGTTATCCAACTGCCGGAGCAACAACCTGATTGGCTGGTTCACATCCAGGTTCCAGTCGAGATCCCGGAATCTTTCAAAAAGGTTTAAATCCTTGTGGCGATTTGCAAAATCAAGTAGGGTGATGTCGTACTTTTCCTCAAACCGGGTGAGGGTGAGTGTTTTTTTCCCAGTGTTGGCATCGGTAGAACCTGAACGCCAATACAGAAAAGGCATTTTTTCTTCAATTGAACCTTCCGCAATTCGACTTCTATGGCCGTGGTCAAGAAGATTATCCACTGATGTGCAGGTAAGTTCTATCAATCGATATTGAACCGATTGAAAACCGGATGCAGGCAACAGCGCCATTCTAAACTGCATAAACTGAGCAGCATCCATTCCCTCAGACATCACCCCGAAAGAGTGAACCAGAATATTGAAATACCGATTTACCCTGCTGAGTCTGGTTTCAAGAAAATGAATCTCCATATCTGGAGATTTACAAATCTGCTCCAATTCCACTAAAATCAAGCGGAAATAGAGTTCGGTTATCTGGTGATAAATAATGAAAATCTCCTCATCAGGCAAAGTTGTCCGTTTGGTTTGCAGACTTAAAAGTGTGTCAATGTGGATATAATCCCAGTAATTGAGGAAGTCTGCTTCGTAAAGCCCATCCAGATAAGATTCGAGATTTTGACCTGAGGCCTCATACTTCGACTCTAATCTCCTGAGTTTTTCCAGTAGGATATTCTCGTTCATTGCTTTCTAATTTACTAACTGAAAAATATTACCCAAAGACCCGGCACATTTGGCTTGCCTGTGCAGACTGCAAATAATCGGAAAGAAAACAAATTTCCTAAAAGGCTGTTGATAGCAGAGACTACAAAGTTTGAAATTTGAATTCAAGTCAATATTCCAGTCAGAATATCAGGCGCAAGTCCTAAATTGCGTCGCCATTAATTTAGAAAACACCATGCATCATACTGAAGATGAAATAGTAAGGAAAACACAGGCAGATGCCTTCGTTGGATGTGATTTTTACGACCTCGATGAGCTCCTGACTGAAGAACACAAACTCATCCGCGATTCCGTTCGAGAATTTGTCCGCAAAGAGATTAGTCCTATTATCGAAGATTGCTGTCAGAAAAACATTTTCCCCAGCTACCTTCTTCCAAAGTTTGGCGAATTGGGTGCATTTGGACCAACCATTCCGGCAAAGTACGGAGGTGGTGAAATGGACTACATTTCTTATGGCTTGATCATGCAGGAAATTGAACGCGGAGATTCAGGAATGCGTTCAACCGTTTCTGTGCAAAGTTCGCTCGTGATGTACCCAATTTATGCTTTTGGTACTGAAGAACAACGAATGAAATACTTGCCCGGTCTTGCAGCAGGAACCCTTTTGGGTTGCTTCGGACTGACCGAGCCGGATTTTGGTTCCAACCCTTCCGGAATGGTAACCAACTTTAAAGACATGGGCGATCATTACTTGCTAAATGGAGCCAAAATGTGGATTTCCAATTCTCCGCAGGCAGACCTTGCGGTTGTTTGGGCCAAAAACGAAGCAGGTCGAATTCATGGTCTTATTGTTGAAAGAGGCATGGAAGGATTTTCCACACCGGAAACCCACAACAAGTGGTCACTCCGTGCAAGTTGTACCGGGGAGCTGGTTTTTGACAATGTAAAAGTGCCAAAAGAGAACTTGCTGCCGAACAAAACCGGGCTTGGTGCGCCGATGATGTGTCTAGACTCGGCACGATTCGGCATCGCATGGGGTGCGATTGGTGCCGCCATGGATTGTTATGATTCTGCGCGGCGTTATGCCATGGAGAGAATCCAATTCGACAAACCCATTGCTTCATTTCAGCTCATTCAGAAGAAACTTTCTGAAATGCTGACTGAAATTACAAAAGCGCAATTCCTTACCTTCAGACTTAGTCAGCTTAAAAACGCGGGCAAAGCGACTACGGCGCAGATTTCCATGGCTAAAAGAAACAATGTAGACATGGCGCTGCACATTGCCAGGGAGGCGAGGCAAATTCATGGTGGCATGGGCATAACCGGAGAATATCCAATCATGCGCCACATGATGAACCTGGAATCTGTGATTACCTATGAAGGCACACATGACATCCATCTCTTAATTTTAGGGAACGAGATTACAGGAATATCTGCCTTTAAATAGCAGGACATTCCACCAAACGGGAATTCAGAATTAGGCGGAAAGCCTCAAGAAAACCTGAGTTTCATTTGTTCTTAAGGATTAAAACTTACCCATACCCCTTCCGCAAAATATCAGGAAGGGGTATTTTTTTGGTCTTCTGCATCAACCAAAAAACAAAAAGAATTTCATTGAAAAATCCCAACACCAGAAACTGAAAAATATTTCTAATAATATGAATATCAATGTTATGAAAATATCTGATGACCATTTTACTTAAAGAAATACACAAGTTTCATCAACGATACAGCCTTACCAACTTCATCTGGAACTATTAGGCCCCAACATTTTGAACAGTGTTTTTTGTGGAGTTTTTAAAGAAAAACTGATTTGTAAGTTCAATCCTTTTGATGAATCAGCCGCTATCGATTTAAGGTGGATATTTGAAATTCGGATTTATGTTGGTAGGAATAAAGATGAACCCCTTCATTTCAAACTTAGTCCGGCCAATTTTTGAAAGAACTTATACAAATGACAAAACTTCTACGAAATAATTTTGGCTTGAAAGGGCTGATGCTTTTGTGGATTCTGGAAGGCTTTTTAAGCCTTTTACCTATACAAAATGCCGAGGCGCAATGTGTCAGAATCAGAGACAGAAGACGAAACAACGCCTGGACTTTTACTCCAAAAAAAGATTTCAGATGTCTGGCCAACAACCAATCTCCAATCACATCTTTCACCATAACATTTGAGTCCCCAGTAAGCAATGTAAACATCAATTGGGGCGATACAATTGCAACTTATCCTGGCCCTCTTACCACAGTTTCAAGGACTTACAAAGACACAGGCACATTTGCCTATACCATCACGGAAGATAATTGTCCTACGCCAATCACAGGCTATTTTGTAAATAACTACAACAAAACCTGTCCGGGTGTCGGCTGGATTGCACCACCAAATGATTCCACAAGATGCTTACCTGCCACAATTGCACTTAACAATTTTTCGCCCAGACAGAATGGTTTTACAGAATGGATCATCAATTGGGGAGACAACAAGAGAGATACTGCCGATTATCCCAGTTATGGAAAAACATTTGCCCATGTTTACAAAGCAGGGAGTAAAATATGCAATGCAATCATTTCGATTGTGTATAAAAACTCTTGCAATGTAATTCCCTGCGGTCAGGCTTTAAGCGGGGTATTTGGTCCTTACCGATTTATGGAAAAGGACTCTGCAATTGTAAGCCCATCATCTATCCTTATTTGTAGTCCGACTGCTGTTACGATTAACGATATTTCCAAGTTGAATTGCCTTGATACCGCAAACAGGTTCGTAAGCTGGACTGCTTTGGATGGTTTCGGTCAACCTTTACCCAATCCAGGGAATGATATTTGGCGTCCAAGAGGACCTGCGAAAAACAAAACGATTACCATTCCTGCGGACATGTTTTCGGTGGTGCCACCTGACAGCATATTTAAAATCCGGATGCGGATTCAAAACAAATGCGGCAAGGATACTGCTGAAACCATTGTCAGATTAATCCCTTCTGTGGCACCTAAATTTTCAATTTTAACCCAAAATGGTTGTGCCGGTTCTCCAATTGCATTTGCAAATAACTCTATCGTAACTTTTGGTACGGTTCGATATGTTTGGAATTTTGGAGATGGAAAAATTGACTCATCCTTTACAACCAATGTAAACCATACTTACACCAATAGTGGGACCTATTTGGTAAAGCTAAAGGCCCGTACCATTGGATACAACAACCAGATTTGTGATAGGGAAATAAGCGACACAGTTCATGTTCGCCCGGCCGTACTTCCAAAAATATTTTCCAGTATTGATAAGGGATGTGACTCATTGATTGTGACTTTAAAAAACAGATCAAATTTTACCAACAATGTGAAATGGCAAGGTTGGGAATTTGG
>CAMDMI010000174.1 GCA_945902135.1 Spirosoma fluviale | reverse complement strand
CATTCCTGTTCCATTCTGGCCATAATCTCGGTGGCTGAAAAACCCTGGGAGAAAAGAGCCTCCAGGTCATCATTGCTCCAGCTTTCCAGCACACCATCTGAACAATGAAGGAAATAGTCGCCCTTGTAAATATCCGTTACCTGTTTTGTTTCAATCTGGGTTGGTTTATCCCCACCCTGTATGGCCCTTGTTATGATATTGGATTTTGGGTGACCAACTGCTTCTTCTGCTGTAATAATCCCAGCCTTCAAGGCTTCATTTACCCAGCTGTGGTCTTCAGTCTGGAATACTATCCGCCCATTTCGAAACTGATAAATCCGGCTATCACCTACCCAGGCAAGCAAAATGCTATTCAATCGTACCTGAGAAAATGTAAGGGTGGTTGCCATCCCATAGGTTTCAGGATCTTGCTGGATATGTGCAGAAATTCTGGCCTCCGCCGATTTCAGAACGGCTTCAGGAATGGAATCTGGATCATCGTGGTACGCATTCAAAAAGTGCCTTGAAACAATGGCAGAAGCTACTTCACCCTTCTGGCTTCCACCAACTCCGTCGCATACAATGAAATGGCTGTTGTTCTCCAAACAGGCAAAATCTTCATTGTTGTCCCTTTTGCCTAAAACAGAGAATTTTAATGCGGCTCCGACCTTAATCATAAACCGCTTTTAAATGAACTGATTGGTTACAAAATCATCATTCCCCTGGAAATCGTCCTGCTGGTAGCTATCTGGCAGTTCCCAATCCTGAAACTGAACATGTTCCATTTGCTGTTCATAATCAGAAAAATCCTCGGATGCCGAAGCTGATTCTCCGGGCAATTCGGAAACTTCGGCTTCTGGAATTTCTTCCGAACCAGCTTCTATTTCTATTGTCTGCATTTCAGTTTCCTCTGCAACAACAGGAGCGTCCGGTTCAGAAGCCCAGTCGATCGGTTCAAAATTATCATCCATGCCAGTTATGCTGCCTGATTCGTTTTGGTAATCAACCTGTTGTGCATAATTGGCATTACCACCAAAAAGAATATCCGAAAGTTGTTCTGGCGTTCCAGCTACCTGCTGGGTGGCACCGGTAACATCCGTTGCCTGCATTCCCCACTCGTCAATTATACCATCATGGTTTACATCCACAAAAACCACCTGGACGGTATTGCCGTTACCAGCATCTACCGCAATTCCCATGTAGGCAGCTTGCTGCTCCGTGCCGCTTGCCTCCACCACAGCCTCCGATCCTTCTACTGAAGCGACCGGCACATTGGAATCTGTGGGCGAAGCGGTAGCTGTATCAGCATTTGTTGGAGTAGCAGAGTTATCCACATTGGCAGGAACCGGGTCTGGGTTAACAGTTGATGGAATCGGGCTAACCTGGCTTGCCTGAACCTCCTCGACCTTTTCTCCTTTTTCTAAATATCCCTGCCCTGCAGCTCCAAGGCCAGCACCTGCAATACCTGCACCTGCAGCCATTGCACCTGCTTTGGCTGCTGAGATTCCTTGGCTGTCTTTTTCCGGCTTACCTGAATTAAAAGAATTTAGGTTTTCGATGCTGGTTTTATCCTGATTTTCGCTGTTCAGGGAATCTTGTCTATTGTTGTTTTCCATTGGATGTAGAAATTAAGAATTGATTTGAATTGATATTTTAGTAAGGCCTACGATGTAATAATCGCCTGGCATAAAAGGATACCGCAGACCTACCTTAAGCCTTTGTTTATTTTTGTTGTAGGTGCCGTTTGAACTTCCGAGGTCTTCAATAAAAAAAAAGACCTTATCGCCACGCAATTCCATAATGACTTTAGAGTGAATGCGACTTACATATTCATCGGAAATGAGAATATGGGCGTTGACATTCGGATTTTCTGTTTTGCGGCCAATTACCTGAACACCTTCTTTTAAATTGACCTGGGCAAACTTTCCCTCTTGCTGAATTGCCAGAACCGGACCAAGTGAAAGGACATTTCTGGTTCCGCATTTCGGACAGATAACCTCAACTTTAGGGGTTCTGAATTTTGATGGATCAATCTTATATGGCGCAGTGCACTTGCCACATTTAAAATATTTCATGTTCTGAATTTTAGTTTACACTTGTTACATTCCCTGATGGTAACCCAGGCTTTTTTCTGAAATGACTCTTTGCATCTCGGGCAGGAGTATGCTGATAGAAACATATCTTCGAAACTCAGGTCATTCTGAATTTTGTTGGACTCTCTCTGGCCAAGATAACGCCCCAGAATTCCCCCACCGGCCATAAGTACGAGGCCCAATGGCCCAACGGCCGCTGTTGCAACAGCGGCTCCTATGCCCAATGCAGACCCTCCGATGCCAAAATGAATGGCGATGTTTCTGGATTTAATCATTTTGGTCTGATATTCCTTCCACACATCCTCCAGAGATTTAAATGATTCAAGCTCCAAGCCATTGGCCAACCTTGGCCCTTGACTGGCTTCTTGTGTTTGCTTATTATAAGTTGTTTTTGTGGGAATTTTTAATTCCGGAAATACCTGTTTTAATGTTAGGTTAAATTCGGTTCCCAGTCGTATCTGGCTGGCAGCAGAAAGAATTTGCCTTTTCTGAGGCAGGAGCTTTTCTCCATCAATAAAGGTTCCATTGGTGGAGCCAAGATCCTCAATTTCTACGAGGCTTTCATTGATCATCCTTATCTGGCAATGTTTCCGGGAGACTTTTGGACTGTCCACTATGAACTGGCAATCTGAACCTCTGCCTATCAGAATGAACTTGGTCTGGTCTACAGAAGAAATCTCTCCCAATGAGGTCTTTTCAGCATCTAGAATCAAAACCTTGCCCCCATGATGATTGAGAATTCGGGTTGAATCATCCCTGATTTCCTTGTTTGAAGTCAAAATCCGGGTTTCATCTTCTATTACCGAAGGAAATACCTCAAGCCAATTGAAAGCATAATCAGAAGACAGCGTTACTTTATTGCTGTTGCTAAGTTTTGTCCAGGTCTCCGGGCTGAGTTTTTTTCCGTCGATGAAAGTGCCGTTTTTCGAACCAAGATCCCTGATGTAAACAACATTTCCCTCTTTTTTCATTTCAAGGTGCTTTCTTGAAACCCGGTTCTGTGGGTCAAGTATCACAAAATCGCTGGAAGGATCGCGTCCAATAATTTTATTCATAACTAATCTTGGCTTACAGCCACACCTTCTGCCATTTTTTTCTTTACTAAAGCTAAAACTTCCTTTGCATGGGGCTCATCTGCGAGGACTTCCAAAATTCTGTCGGCGAGCCATATTATTTCCAGTTCCTTCGGTGTAACCTCAAAAAGTTCAGCCAATCGGCTGATATAACCCCTGCTTACCGGCTTTTCCTCACTTTCCATCTTGCTGATGTAAGCAGAATCAACATCCAGATGGGCTGCAACCATCCTCTGCACAATTCCTTTGCTTGTCCTTAATTTTTTTATCTCATAACCGATCATAAAGCCCCCATTTGTTCTTGTCCTGAAAGGGTCAATAATCAAAATAAAAAACGAGGTAAAAAAATCTAATAGAGTTGTGTTTATGGCTTTTTAATCAAAAAATAGTTCTTTTTTATATAAAATATTGAAAAACAGCTTTCAGCGATATTTAATTCATTTTAAGCAGTAGTGTAAAAAAAATCCCTTAATCTATCAGAAGCCACGCAACGGCGAGCTCTAGCAGATTCAAAGTACACCGAAACAAGTGCCAATATCTCCTTAAAAAGTAGGGAGAAATGTAATATTCAAATTTCAGTCCAATTCAAAAGGCTGAAGATTGATTCAGCTGATTAAAAACAATTATGATTCCCAGTTGGGCCGATAGAAATCCCAAAAACTAAAAGAGAAGTTTCGAGGATGTGCGAAAAACAATTCCAGAGAGAGGGGATTGATACCCAAAATTAAATAGCTGCAATTATTCTACCCCGAATACCAAAGCAAAAATTTTCATCTACTATCCCACGGCGAGAAGCCCATTGAGTTGGGTCTGGGCAAGGTGCTGGCATTTCCAACAAATAATGGCTTATCCCGGAATGCCATCTACGCAAACCCTCCGGATAGATAATACAAGTACAAGCTAT
The DNA here is from genome assembly GCA_945902135.1 of Spirosoma fluviale. Lineage (GTDB taxonomy): Bacteria > Bacteroidota > Bacteroidia > Cytophagales > Flexibacteraceae > CAMDMI01. Next base: position 1,304 of record CAMDMI010000174.1, on the reverse strand, counting down.
CGCCAGGGCCTCGAAATCGCCTCAGCATAAATTTTCCAGCTGAAACGCGAAGCCATTTCCTTTATGTTTTCTTCAGGAATTGGGCTGGCAAGGAACTTTTCCATGGTTTTGGCCATGTCTTCCACATCTCCATCATTGGCCAGATATCCATTTTTTCCGTCTGTAATGGTTTCCGGAAAATGCCCGACACGACTCGCCAGAATTGGCTTTGAAAAGTTCTAGGCCATGGATTCCACACCGGAAGGCGTGGCATATTCGTAAAAAAGGAGGATGCAATCGCTCACCTGAAAATACCGGTAAACATCCTCATTGGGCACAAAATCATTGACCACAGAAACTTTGTCGGCAAGGCCCAAAGTCTCTATCAATCCCAGTGGATTATACTGGGTTTCATCTTCTGAATTGGAGGAAAGCAAAGACCGAAGAACGCGGAAGACCGACTTTTTAAAGCGGTTTATCCATTTGGTTTCATCCAAAGTTTTCCAAAAAGATTCGCCCACAATCAGCAGCGAAACATCATCCCGGGTTTTCGCCAATTGGGCAAAAGACTCCAGGCAGTAGTGCAATCCTTTGTACTTTCGAATGAATCCAAAAAACAGAAAAACATGCTTCTTCAAACCCAGACGCTTTTTTTCGGCTTCCAAATCAAAGTCCGGATCGGGTTTGAACATGTCATAAACAGGATGGAAAAGTTTAATTACCGGAGAAGCACCTCCATTTCCCGACGAAGCCCTTTCACCCGATTCATTCATCAGAAATTTCTTCCCGGGGAAAATCTCTTTCAGCTCATCCAGCGTTTTCGATGCATGCACCACAAAGCCGGAAGCATGCTTCAAGGCAAAGCGCGTAAAATACTGGTCGATGAAACTTTGCTCTTTTTGAATGACAAAATGGAGATCAAACAAAACTTCAATGCCGGTTTCTTTTCTCAGGCGCTTAACGATAAAACCAAGCGGCAGACCTTGTAGGGCAATGGACCACTGAATTACAACACACTGAGGACCGATGTCTTTGATAAGCTCAACCGTTTTTCCCCATGTAGATGGCTTGTTGTAATCGGTGAGGTAATGAAGTTTTACATGCGTGCCACCCAATTTGTCCTCCTTGGTCTTTTTGTCGGCAAAATCTCTGGGAATGAGGGCCGGATATTGCTGCGTCCAGGAAATCAGGTGAACTTCATCCCAGCAGGAAAGCGCATCCATCGCCCGGGCCAAAGAGATGTTGTAATTGGCCAGTCCGCCCTTAAAATATGGGCCCGGTCCGAAAAGCACGATTTTATTCATTCTACTTAAACAAAGAATCCC
>CAMDMI010000173.1 GCA_945902135.1 Spirosoma fluviale | reverse complement strand
AGGTTCAAAGGAGTTTTTTTACACCTTTTTCGATGTTGAAAAATACCCGCCGTCCATGCTCTATTGTATGGTGACACTTTCAGTTTTGGCCATTTACCTTTGGTTGGCAGAAAAATCACTGCTGCCAATTCAATCCGTCCTGCTCACTTTTGGCAGGGTTCCCTTGTTTTTTTATTTTTTCCATCTGCCCCTAATCCATGGTTCTTCCATGCTCTGCTTTCATTTGATGAAAGTGCTAAAATTGGCCCCAGAAAGTGAACATCCAGGTTTCGAACTGCCGGGACTTTACATTGCTTGGATTCTGGTCTTGCTTACATTGTTGCCTTTTTGCCGCTGGTTTGAGGGGCTTAAAGCAAGAAACAGAGGCGCCTGGTGGACTACCTATTCCTGAACCTTTCCTGCTGAAGCCCAAAAATCAGCAATCGTCCAATCTGCGATTTCCTTCCAAATAGCAACTGCAGCCTTGTGTGCAGGATGCTCTAGATATGTCTGAAGCGATTTATCATTGGCCACCAACACCATCAAACCATAATCTGCCGCAATTGGCCGTTCAGAAAAATTTTCTCCTGCTCTCAAATCTATGATTTGAGGAATTTCCTTAGGAAGCTCCTGCAACAAAACAATGGCCGCACGAAAGCGCTCATCCGTTTTTTCTATGCCAGGCTTTAGTTTGAAAAGAACCAGATGATGCACTCCTTCCTGTGCTTGTGAAGAAAAAGTTAGAGCGAAGGCGATTAACAGAAAAAATGTTTTCGTTTTCATGGGTTAAAACATCACAGAATTACTCGATTCCACACCAATCCAAATTAGGCACAATATTTCTAAACGATTCAATATCAAAATTATAAATTAAAGTTCTAAAATCGATTCGGCAAAATTCTTTACACAAATAACCTCCGACGACGGTACATCTTAAGACCCTCCACCCACAAAACACCCGGAATTGCAACCAGAAAACAAAAAGCGATCTCCTTCCCCGAAATCTTGTAAAAACTAAATATATCCCGAACTGCAGGAATATAGATTGCGATGAAAAGCAGTCCAACTGTCAGGGACAACATAAACCAAAGCAAGCGGTTGGGAACAAACAAGGTTTTCCAAAACGACAATAAAAATGACCTGTTGGCCAGGGTTAGCAGCACATTGGAAAAAACCAGCACCGTGAAAGATCTTGTGCGAATTTGTTCGGCACTTGCACCCGACATCATATCGTTGTAATAAAGCAAGAGTATTACAAATGAAATGGCAATACCCTGGAGCAAACTACGGCCCAACTCCCGGCTTGTAAAAAAAGTATCGCCAGGTTTTCTGGGTTTATGGTGCATATCGCCCTCCTCCGAAGGTTCATTTTCAAACGCAATTGAACAGGTTGGACCCATTACAAGTTCCAGGAAAATGACATGCACAGGGGTAAACAATTCTGTGAATTCCCAACCTAGAAGCAGCGGCATCGTGACCGTCAGAATGATGGGTACATGGATAGAAACAATGTATGAAACCGCTTTCTTAAGGTTCTGATAAATTTTCCGACCCAGTGAAACCGCATCCAGCATGCCTTTCAAATCATCGTTTACAAGAACCAGAGAAGCTGCTTGCCTCGCCATTTCGGTGCCCCTGTTTCCCATTGCAACCCCAATATTGGCAGCTTTTAATGCAGGCCCGTCATTTACTCCATCGCCGGTCATGGCCACCACTTCTCCCAAAGATTTCAATGCATTCACCACACGCAGCTTTGCTTCCGGGAACATTCGGGCAAAAACATTGACACCAGAAACCTTTGAAGCAAACTCACTGTCAGACATTTCCATCACCTTATCTCCGGTTAAGAATTCATTGGGAGAAACAATTCCCACCATCCCGGCGATTGAAGAAGCCGTTGCCGGAAAATCCCCGGTGATCATTTTTACACGAATTCCCGCATCATAAAATCCTTGCACTACAGTGGCAGCATTTTCTTTAGGCGGGTTAAAAAGGCAAATTAATCCAGCAAATTTCCAGTTGAAATCTTCCTGATTGGCAGGGAAATCCGCGCCCTCAAAAATGGCTGTAGCCACAGCCAAAACCCGATGGCCATCCGCTGTAAAACCAGCCGCTTGCTGGCGTACTGCCTCAGCCTTCTCTTGATCCAAACCAGACACTTCCAAAATCTTTTCCATTCCACCTTTGCAGGCTACTTCCAGCCTTCCCTGAGCATCACGGCAAACATGGGTCATCATTGGAGGTTTGCCCGAAAGCGGATATTCCATCACAAGGTCCTGATGCAGATTGCCAAAATACTTTTTGCAGGCATCTTCAATGGCCTTTTCCATTGCATCAAAAGGCTTGGGCTCAGAAGAAATTCGGGCCGCCCGAAGCAATGCCAGAATTTCCGGAACAGGGTTGGAATCGGTTTCTGGTCTGAAACTAAAATCGGGCGTGGCCAGACATGAAAGGCTCATTCCTTCTGTGGTGAGGGTGCCGGTTTTATCCGCACAAACCACCGTGGCTGAACCCAAACTTTCAACTGTGCGCGGCTCTCTCGCCAGAACATTGAAAGCCGACAATCGAAGTGCACCAAGCGCCATAAAACTGGCAAACGCCACTGGGATTTCCTCCGGAATCAAGGCCATTGCGACGGTCAGTCCGCGCAAAAGGGAGTTTATAAAATCACGGGATTCGTAATAGTGGACCCCAAGAATTATCAGAAAAGCGAGAAGCCCTACCCAGGCCATAGATTTTACAAAATTGTCTATCTGGCCCTGAAGAATGGTCTTTTCCTTGGTCATATTCTCCATAGACTTTCCCAGCTTTCCCAAAACCGTGCGGGTACCGGTAGCGGTGACTTCAAAATACACTGAACCACTGCTGACCAGACTTCCTGCATAAACAGGATCTCCGGTATTTTTGGCTACTGGCACAGATTCCCCGGTAATGGCCGCTTCGTTGATGCCGAGGTCATATGCACGGATGATGCTTCCATCGCAGGGGAAATTCATGCCTTCTTCTATGAGAACAAGATCGCCCCGAACAATCTCAGCGGCGGGCAAAGGATGAAGGCTTCCATCCCTCAAAACATCGACCCTGGGCTGGGTGAGTTTTCCCAATTCACGAAGCGCATTGTCGCTTTTTACAGTTTGAAAAAAAGAAATTGAGGCCACCACCATAATGGCAGCCAGCAGCATATTGCCTTCACTAAATTTCCCTAGAATAAAATACAGAACAGAAGCCGCAATCAGCAGCAACACCATTGGTTCTGAGAGAATTCCAAGGGCAAGGCCAAACAGACTTCTTTTACCTGGTTCAAAAAGGACATTTGGCCCGTCCTCCAGTAATCTTGTTTCTGCTTGCGCCTGTGTGAGGCCCTGGTGTCCATTGTATAAATTCATTTGGGATTGAATCGAAATCGGAAAGCTGCCGAAATCGTGCTAAACTAATTAATAAATCCACTTTTAGAAAAGAGCAAATTCAGGTTCAACTTTCCTGGATTTTTGACACATTGAAAAAAGACATTTAATCAAGCAAGGATTCTCATCTTTGTCCAATGCTGCAATGGTCAAAAGGAAAAAGCTACATGCTGGCATCCGCGTGTTTTTACGCAGTGCTCAATGTGTGCGTGAAGCAGCTTTCCTACATTCCGGCAATGGAATTGATTTTTTTCCGTGCCGCAATATCCTTTGTGTTGTGTGCATGGGGAATCCAAAGGGCAGGCGTATATTTTTTTGGTAAAAACCATAAGTGGCTTCTGATTCGCGGAAGTACAGGTATTGTGGCTTTGTGGCTGTATTTCAACACAATCCAGAAAATGCCACTCGCTTCTGCAGTTGCAATTCAATATACATCCCCAATTTTTGCAGCCGTTTTTGCCGTTTTTATTCTGGGTGAAAAAATGAGCTACTGGAAATGGCTTTTCTTTTTGCTTTCAATGGCAGGCGTTTTTCTCATCAAAGGCTTTGATACCAGGGTTTCCTATGAATTGCTCTTTTCGGGCATTTTTGCGGCCTCACTTTCGGGACTTGCATACAATGCAGTTCGGAAACTGAATGTGAGCGAACATCCACTCGTCATAATCCTTTATTTTCCTATGATGGCACTGCCAATCGCCGGAACTTATTCCTATTTCAATTGGATAGATCCCCAGGGATTGGATTGGATTTTGGTTCTGTTGATGGGTTTGGCCACACAGGCCGGCCAATATTGTATGACCCGCGCCATTCAACTGGAAAAACTTGAAAGCGTCACCTTTCTGAATTATGCCGGAATTTTATTCGCCCTTGTTTTGGGATTTTTAATTTACGGCGAAGGCTTCGACTGGATTTCCGGAACTGGGATTGCCATGGTTGGCGGTGGAATTCTTCTGAACCTTATTGAGAAAAAACCGGTTATAAGAGTAGAAACTAGAAAATCATGACTGGCATTGAATTCCTGGCTTATAACCCAGAAGAAAAAAAGAAAGAGGCAGGATTTGAGCAATTACTCGACATGTTCCTTCAACTGCTTGGAATGGCGGGAGGCGATGTCGCGCAGGCAATGTCCTGGCTTACATCCCTTGATAATCAGCACAAACTCACAGGCAAAGGATACGGAATAGGAGATTTTTATGAGGACCTGAAACGCAAAGGCTATCTGGAAGAAAAACCAGGAGAAGGAGCTGTGATTCCTTCCGCCAAAGCCGGACAGGCCATTCGAAAAAAATCCTTGGAAGACATTTTTGGTAAGCTTAAAAAAGCTGCACCAGGCAATCATTCTATCAGAAAAGGTGGAAATGAAGGCGATGACTTTATTGGAACAAGGGCTTTTTCTTTTGGAGATTCGCCTGAGGAAATTGAGTTTTCTGAATCCTTGCGCAATGCCCAAATACGGAATGGAAGCGGAGATTTTAGTTTGTGGGAGGAAGACCTTGTCATCAAAGAAAGGGAACACAAATCCCAAACTTCCACGGTGTTGATGATTGACATTTCCCACTCCATGATTTTGTATGGCGAAGATAGAATTACACCGGCAAAAAAAGTGGCGATGGCTTTGGCTGAATTTATCACCACCCGATTTCCCAAAGACACACTTGACATTCTGGTATTCGGAAACGATGCCTGGGAAATTCCGCTTAAAGACCTTCCATGGCTGGAAGTGGGACCATACCACACCAATACAGTGGCCGGCCTGGAACTCGCGATGGACTTGCTTCGCAGGCGAAAAAATGCAAACAAACAAATCCTGATGATCACCGACGGCAAGCCAACTTGCCTGAAAGAAGCTGGCCGTTATTATAAAAATAGCTTTGGTCTGGACCAGAAGATTTTAAAGCGCACCCTGCAGCTTGCCGGACAATGCCGGCGCTTGAAAATCCCCGTTACCACTTTTATGATTGCCCGCGACCCCTGG
>CAMDMI010000172.1 GCA_945902135.1 Spirosoma fluviale | reverse complement strand
ATTTCGAACATCTTTCTAATTTCTAGAACTCCACTTCTTTCCGGATCACATCCTTGCCCCTGCGAATTTCAGCAAAGGTCTTCTCGCCTTTCGTAAATTTTCCTAGCGCTTCCATGTATTTGTAAATGTCGGAGGTTTCGTGTTCGCCCAATTTCAAGACCAAATCCCCAGCAAGTATGCCTGCTTTTTCGGCAGCTTTTCCAGGACTAACACCATCCACTTTCACACCTGGTCCACCAAAGGCGTAATCGGCCATAATGCCAAGGGTAACCTTAAAGGCGGTCATCTTCCGCTCTGAGCTTTTTGTTTTGGTAAAGGGAATTTCCTTCAAGACAGAAATACTATCCACCACGCGAACGATGTAATTGATGATTTTCACTTCCCCTGGGAAATTAATTTTCTCAACATCATCACTTGGCTTGTGATAATCACTGTGGGTACCCGAAAAAAAATGCAGCACAGGCTTGTCTTTCAAATAAAAACTGGCATGGTCAGACGGGCCCATTCCGGCTGTGTCATATTTCAATACAAACCCCGAATTGAGCTTTTCCAGAATTGGAATCCAGAGAGGAGAAGTTCCCACCCCGCCAACAATCAAAGAATTGGTGCTATCGCGCAATCGCCCAATCATATCCATGTTTACCATGGCAGGAATGCGATCCAATGGTATTGTAGGGTTTTGCAAAAAATGTTTCGAGCCAATCAAGCCGGCTTCCTCTGCAGAAAATGCCATAAACAAGAAATTCACCTTTTCGGCCTTTTTATTGGAGGAATATATCCGCGCAAGCTCCAATAATCCGGCAACCCCGGAGGCATTGTCGTCTGCACCATTGTGAACCTGACCTTTCGGATCCGAAGCCAGAGAAGAGCCTCTTCCATCTTCATTGCCCAAATGGTCGAAGTGAGCCCCGATAACCAGGGTTTTATCAGCCTTGTTATCAAGAAATCCAATCACATTGTTACCCTGCCGCTGAACCGATTCCTGGCCATCAGAATTGTGGGCATGTGGTCTTTCGGTGTAATCAAAATTCTGAATAAAACCCTTGCTTCCCAATGGCTTAAGTCCGAATTCTTTGAAATGTTTTTCAATGTAACGAATGGCCAATTGCTCACCACGCGTACCAGGTGCGCGTCCTTCCAGACTGTCGGCAGCCAAAAAAGAAACATGCGATCGAACACGGGTTTCATCGCTTTGCGCATTCAATGCGGATGAAACAAAAAACAAGACAAAGAGGCTGATAATGGATCTGTTCACGAGTAAAAATTTACAAGACAAATGTAGTATTTCAGAATTGCTTTTCAGACCCTGAGGCCTTCAAGGGAAATCCGCTGGCAATCGGAATAATAGCTACGCCCCTTTTCTTCAAAGGGATCAAAGTTTGGAAGCTTTTCCAACCACTCAAAATGAAAAGGTTCTGCTGTTTTAATTTCAGTTCCTGCCTTTACCTGAACGCCTTGAGGGAAATGCCAAAGGAAAAGCGACCTGAATAAAACCGGTCTTTCTCCAGCCTCTCGATGAATTTCCAATTCCTTTATTTCATGACGAAAAATAATCCTGATTTCAGCCATATCCTTAAAAGCGGGATTTGGAGTAAGTCCATCATCTTCATACAATAGGAATTCTCCTTGTCCATCATTGGCAGCAAAAATATGGATGTCGCGATTTGGAACTCCAAGCACCTCATCGCTGCAATGCCCGGTGTCCCGAGTCAACAAAATGGCACCTTGCCGAACCAGCACCGGCAAACGATCCAGCCAGGCAGACAACCAATGCACTTGGCTTCCTTCATAGTATTCACCTGAGAAAAGCCTGTACCAGCCACCCGGCGGTAGTTCAGCCTGAACCGCATGTTGTTGGGGAGAAGCAGGAATCACCAGTATGTCCTTCCCCAGAAAAAACTGGTGCTGAAAAGCTGCATTAAAATCGTGACCAGCCTTTTCCCAAAACCATGGCCGTACAACCGGTTTCCCGGTTTTTGAGGATTCATAAAAAGCAGAATACAAAACCGGCAGAAGCTTATACCGAAGCCGGATGTAGTTTCCGGCAATGGCTTCGCCAAGTTCACCATAACTCCAGGGTTCATTGTCCCTGGAATCAATCATGGAATGTATTCGAAAGAATGGAAAAAATGAAGCCACCGAAACCCAGCGAACAAACAAATCACGACCAGAATCACCAACAAAACCGCCAACATCCGGACCAGAAAAACTCACACCACTCATGGCCATTCCGAGCATGATCCGGATACCCAGAAAAAAGTGCTCTTCATTGGCTACATTGTCTCCCGACCAAATTGCGGCAGTTCGGTGAATGCCAGCAAATCCTGCACGGGACAATACAAACGGTCTTTCGTTTGGTCTGGCGCTTTCAAGGCCCTTGCGACTGGCCTGCGCCATCAACTGCCCATAAACATTGTGCGCCTCCCGGTGGGAACCGCCCTTTCCATCCATATCAAACTCCAGTAAATCAGGCACATCCTGACCCCAGGTTGAAGGCTCATTCATGTCATTCCAAAGGCCGGAAACTCCAGTTTCTTTTATCCAATCGCTGCTTAGTGATGACCACCATTCCCTTGCCCGGGCTGAAGTGAAATCAGGAAAGGCGCAATCACCTGGCCAAACACCGGCAATCCATTCCTGACCATCAGGATATTTCACAAATAAATCCTTTTCCTTTCCGGAATCGTAGGGTTGGTAACCGTGTTCAGCTTTAATCCCCGGATCCTGAATGGGCACCACCCGAAAACCATCATGGAGCAGGTCCTCACAAAGTTTCTTCAAATCAGGAAACCGGGATTTATCCACAGTAAAAACCTTGTAAGCATCCATATAATGAATGTCAAGGTAAAGCACATCGCAGGGAATATTGCGCCTTCGGTAATTTTGTGCCACCATCCGCAATTCATGTTCGGGATAATAACTATACCGACACTGTTGTAAACCCAAGGCCCAGCGAGGTGGCAAGGCCATAAATCCTGTAAGACGGTGATAGCGGCGCAAAACATCCTCAGGCTTTGGACCCGGAATAAAAATCAGATTCAGCGGACCGGTGGCAACAGAAATCTGCACCATTCTTCTGTTGGATGCGCCAAAGTTAAACCGCGTTTTGGGAGCGTTATCCACCAAAACACCATACCAGATTCCATCCTTCACCGCCATATAAAATGGAATCGACACATACAAAGGGTCTTTTCCTTCGCCATAGGCGAAAGCATCTGTATTCCAGTTGGTAAAAGCGGCCGCCCGGCGATTTAATGACCCGGTTTTTTCTCCGAGTCCAAAGAAATTCTGCCAGTCTTCCAGATGAAAAGCCGCTATGGTTTCTTCTCCAAGAAAACCAAATCCAATTCCATTTTCAGTTTGGAGCAAGGTCCGGTTTTCTTGCATCCAATTCCATACAAGATCATTTTTTCGGAGATGGAAAGAAGCCCCCGGACCAGTCCGGATTTCCTCTTCATCTGTATAAAAATCTGGCCTGCCGGCACTTGGATTGTATAGAGAATAGGAGGTGAAATCGGGTATTTCCTGCCTGGAAATTTGAATATGAAAACAATCTGAGTCCAGATTTCGAAGGTGCTGGAATCCATTTTCAGACACAAGGCTCAGGTAATCTGGCTGTTCCCTAATTTCCAAAATCGGCTTTAAGGGATTGAATCGGGGTGCAATGCGGCTCACAGGACAAAGAAAGCGATTATCGATTTTGGAGGAAGGTAAACTTCAACAAAAAATAATCCAACTGAAAACATTTGAAAACTCAATTCCTACTTACATTTACAACGCCTTTTTTATCACAGAAGAGACAAAAACAGGAAAAATCATATTCGAATTCTACATGAAAACCAGACTTTCAATCTTTATATTTTTAGGATTCTTCCTGACCCTTTCGGCAAACGCAGAGCATTATAAATTGGATCTCGAGGATTTCGAAATTCTGGAAATCAGGATTCCGGGAAGTATTGAATGGAGTTCCGGACCTGCCTCAGGCACAATAGATTGTTCTGGTGCGGTAATGGAAATTTTCGAAGCAGAACAGAATGGAAAAAAACTCACCCTGCAATGGAAGAATCATGGCAGCCCTGACTGGAAATTTGGAAATGGGAAAATTAAGATCAGGCTTAACTCGGAAATGCTGAAGAAAGTAGTGGTAAGCGGCTCTGCTGATCTGGTATTCAAATCAACAAATAAAGTACCGCAGTTTTCCATGAATATTAGCGGAAGCGGCGACTTTTCCGGCAATATAGAGTGCAGCGAAAATGCTGTTTTTAACATAAGTGGAAGTGGCAACATCGTGACTTCCGGTAAATGCCAGACCATGCAATTGAGCATCGCCGGTTCAGGTGATTTTCAGGGATCAGAATTAAAATCAGCCAAAACCAAAGTATCCATTTCGGGAAGCGGAGATGCGAAAATAAATGCTGAAAACGAACTGGATGTCAGCATCAGTGGAAGCGGAGAAATCGTCTATACAGGAAATCCAACGAAATTAAAACAGACTATATCTGGCTCAGGAGAAATTAAAAAACTCGAGCCTTTGGAAGCAAAATAACTGGCTCAAAAAGATTTGAATTCCATTCAGAAGAATGGGAATCTGCTACTGATTCAGGTACAATTAACGATTCTTCGAAGTTATTTCATCGAAAAAACTCTTGAAGAACATTCTTAATTTCAGAGAGTGTTGTATTTTCGGGCCGTCATGAAAAAACTCCTGTTCGCCGGTCTGGTTTTTATCTTAGCCACCAGCCTTACACCAAATCTTCAAGCACAAATTCACCAAGGTGGAGTTCCCAGAAGCGCCAAAAAAATTGTCCGCACAGATGATGTTCCAGTACTTTCTCCGGGAACCATTGATTTAGCAAAACTCCAGCAAGAGGATATAGAAAGAAGTGCGCTCGGCAAGGAATTTGACCGTCGTTTCGGCTTTGATTTCTTTGTGGAATGGAATACTGAAAATTCCGGTAGGTGGGTGAACCTGCCAAATGGCGACCGCATCTGGCAATTGAGAATTTCCTGCCCGGAAGCTTTTTCCATTAACCTCACATTTTCAAAGTATAAACTTCCTGCAGGTGCAGACCTCTTTATAATTGGGAAGAAAAATAGCATAGGAGCCTTCACCTCATTTAATAATCAACCAGATGAAAAACTAGGCACCGGAATTTTGGGCGGCGATGAAGTGCTTCTGGAATATTACGAACCGTTTTACGCAAGAGGAAGTGGCAAACTCGAAATTGGAAGGGTAACACACGGATACCGAAATCCATTCAGTACACTGGGCTGGGGAGATTCTCAATCATGTGAAATGAATGTAAATTGTCCTGCCGGAGCGCCATGGCAAAATGAGAAGCGCTCGATTGCCAAAATCATTGATGGCGGAGATTTGTGT
>CAMDMI010000171.1 GCA_945902135.1 Spirosoma fluviale | reverse complement strand
CACTTTTAATTCCGACTAAATCTCAGCTGAATCCCAAAACGGGTTGTTTTGGTCGGGAATGAATTGGATGTAAATGGATTTGTAGAGACATAACTAAAGTATGCCTGCAGGTTTAGTCGCTGGTTGAAAACATAACTTAAGGTCGGCCGGATTTGCAGTTCTTCGATGGAACCCGACTGATACGCATGTGCCTGACGGAAAAAACGCTGAATGTTCTGAGAACTTCGGAAGGTGATGTCGCAGCGCATGGTGACTTCATTTTTCAACACCACCTGCTGTCCCTGAATCCGGAATGGAAGTTTCAATCCTGATTTCTGATAACCTGCACCGAAGGTAAATTCTTTTGTACGCTGCTCCGTAAGCGAGGCATTGGATGTATTCATTATTACAGTCCGGTCTTTATTGTAATCGAATTTAAGTGTGATTTTATTTTTGGTGCGGATGTTGATTCCAACCAATGGAGAAAAACGCTCTACCAAAGTAACCTGGTTGATGTTGTATGCTGGAAGCAAAACACCGGTTTCAGACTTTTCAGTTGGAATTATATCCTTGCCACGGGAAAGCAAAAGTTTGTCGCCGCCGTATTTAAGTGAGGATGTAAACTGATCAACTGTATAGGTACATGTATAACCATGCGACAAATTGATGCTGGAGAACATCTCGGCCAGGGCTGGAACCTTGGTGAGTCCGGCATAATCCAAACGCCAGTTTGGCATGGGAATGCGTGGAAATGCGGTGAGTCCAACCGTTTGCGCCGATTGACCCGTATATGCCGCGATGAAGGAAGGAATCAAAATGGTTTGGCCATCCTTTTTATACAATGAATCCCGTTCTTCAGGGCCATTGGGTTTTACTGTTCCAGCAGCAATTGTGCGATCCTGAATGATTTCCCGATTTGATTCGAATGTATTGAACTCCGGCGAACGGTTGCGGTTATTCGGGTCGTTGTTTGTGAAGGCCGTATTCAAAGCAATCATGGATACCGAATAAGAGCCAAGTCGCGAAGGTGTCTGAGAAATGTAAAGTGGTTTTCCATCGGCACCACGCAAAAGAATGCCCGATGTATCGGCATCGGTGCGGTAGTTTTCGTTGTAGGTATCGGTCTCCGTTCGCTTTAAATCTACCTGCACACGGAAATCTTTAAAAGGCTCCACTGTTGCCCGGGCTGTCATGTTAATGGTGCGACTTTGGGTAAAGAGCTGATTCTGGTCCGGGCTTTCAGAAAGCCATCCATTTTTCCCGGCCTGAATACGGATGTTCGGATTTTGATCGCCCAGAATAAATGGAAAACCAGGGGCATCTGTCAAACGGTTGTTTCCAAAATTATCCACCGTTTGCGTGAAACCGGGCAGCACCGTATTTTCTGTCTGGGTAATTGAACCATTGATGTTTCGCAACGACATGATCGCCCGCACCAAAGCCTTCACTAGCTTGAGTTCTGGCATTTTCTTTTTGGCCGTGTCCTCTTTGCCTGTGTCTTTCTTCGGCAGTTTCGGAACCTTAACTCCTGCTTTTTTCAGACTGTCGTTGACAACTTTTTCTCTCGCTTCTTTTAGTTTGAGTTCTTTTTTCTCTTTGGCGAGTTGAGCCTTCGTCTTTTTCTTCTCCGGTTTTTTCACCGGTGCGGCTTTCTTGTCAGGCGTCTTTTTATCATCGACCTGACTCACCGGTTTTTTAGGCTTTGGTTTAGGATTGTTGATGCCATTGAGCCACTTCACTTTGTTGTACAACTTCACAAAATCAAGTCTTCCATTGATGGAAATTTCTCTGGAGTTTTCAATCCGGTTTCCGAGGAATCGGGCAGAATCATCCGATAAACCGAGTGGCGCCGCATTCCATAAATAAGTAGCTGCATAGGCCGCATCAACTGAGGTCCAGTCTGTGATTGGAAACTTATCCAATGGCAGCTTATACCCCACCCTGATGTTCTGATCGAACTTTTTCATCCGACCGAGCTTTTTTAAATTTTTATACAGCGAATCCTTTTTCGAAAATCCTGGACGGATTAAAGTGCCGTCGATTTCACCGGTAGGCTCATCCACCAGGGCCGCCACATTGGCATTGTAATCAAAAGTCAGACTTCTGAACGGAGCGTACCTCAAGGCATAATTGCGGTTGAAAAAGAAACTCTTTTCGAAATTCAATAACCCCGGTGGAAGCTTTTCAGAAAACACATCCGAGCCCCGAAGCTGGGTTTTGGTAAAGGTTCTGTTCAAATCGCCCCTCACGGTTATGCTGCTCGGCATATAGGCGAAATTGAGCTCTTTGATAAATTTCAGGTAAGGCGATTTTAGAAACTTCACCTCCTTGAACGGCTCAATCGGGGTTGCGGAGGAACTAAAATTATACCCGGCCGCATAGATGGTGTTGATGTTGTTGTAAGAATAGATATTCACATTCGACCGGATGATTTCCGCTCTGGAAAAAGTAAAATTCAGGTTTTCTATATCCCAGATGTGGGGCTTAGAAGTTCCGGAGCCTTTTACCTTGGTTATGTTGGTGAAATTGATGGCTTTTTTCTCGGTCTTATCCTGAATAAAGGACTTGTAATCAAGCTGTTCGTATTTACCTTCCTTGGGAATCAAATCCACACGAACATCAGGATTGAGCGGATCAAATTTTGGGGTAATGGTGGTGTTTTCATACGAAACGAACATCGGGATTTTCAGATTCAGTTTCTTAGGAAGCAACTTATCCAAAGTGACATTGGATGAAATACTAAAGGTTCCGAATGTTTCCCGGCTGCGGTCAGATATTTTTTGTTCGATTGAACCAAAACCCGGCGTAGAATATTTCCCACTCATGTTCACCACCGCGAAATCTGCGAGTTTCAAATTCACTCTGCCAGTTGTGGCCCAGCCATCGTTTTTATCGTAGTCGGTAACCCTGAGTTCGTTCAGCCACAGACAAACCGATTTAGCAAAACCATCATTTCCTACAATATTTCCCGGGTTTCTTAAACCCACCATGACGGTCATGATGGAGTTCATATCCGGATTACCAACAATAAAAATTTCGGAGCGCTGTTCACCATTCATAATCGGCGCCGAATACCGGTATCGGGTTTGATAGCTAATGCCCGAGGCATTTCGCTCCAGTTTGGCTTTAATCAGGTCGGCGAAGGCAAGATTTAATGCATTTGCTTCCGGCCAGACAAGCTCAGGGCTTGTCTCTCCCAGGCGGGTAAGCTTCAACGGAATTACAACCTCATAATAGTTCTCGTTGAAATCGGTTCCCAGGCGAACAAACATCTGGGTTTCGCCATCATGGGTATTGCTGTTGAGCGGCGCCTCCGCGTGCACAAACATTTGCAGGCGCTTGTAATTGAGGAAGTCGAAATTCACATTCTTAAATCCAGCCTTGGCATCTCCATCAGCCAGGTTGTCGGCACACAAAAGCAAAGATTGCTCATTGAGCCTGCGGTTTACACCGGAAGTAATGTCACGGTCCCGCTGCTGTGCGCCGGGCGGAGTTACATAAGCAGTCTTTTGACCATCCACGCCATTGCCATTTTCTTCAATATTGACCGTTCCGATTCGAAGCGCTCCTTTATCCTCATTGTCTGTGAAAACCCCATCGTTGGTAATCCGTTTCGGATAAGGTCTCCACTGTGAACCCACATATTGAAACTGCACCAAACGAAGTACCACAGGATCCGCCATTCCGGTCATGCGAAGGCGCATAAACCGCAGGGTTTTGAAATCATTGATTCCACCTGTAACGCCACCAAAATTCGGGTGGGTCTTGTCTTTAATCGGAATCCTGAACAAATACCAGTTGAAACCCTGTCCCTGAATTTTGTCGATGATGTAATTCTTACCGACTTCCATTTCATCCTGATTCAGGCGAATGTTATAACTGTAATAGGCATCAAGGTCGCTCAGGGTGTTATCCTGGTTGATGTCCTCCATGTCGGGCTGATTGGTATAACTTGGCGTAAAAGCCTGATTGCCGCCGGTAGGAGAATTTCCCTGAAGGTTGTTGAAGTTCTTGTATCGCTCCAGCACTTTCCCGTCTTCCTCATCGTATTTTGCATCAAGGAAATATTTAAAATCATCAGCAGCTGGATCCGCCTCAATTTTGGCGGCAACTGCCGGATCCAAAATCGGTTTCACTTGGTCGAGAAAATCACCAAAACGACTTTTCTCTTCCTCGTTGGAAAGTCCGTCCAGTCCAACATCCTGGTAAGGCCGAGAAGTTGGATCGTTTTCAAATGCATACTGGATAATCTGCCCGCGGCCTACTTTTCCAAATGGGGTTTTATCAACATCCACATTGCCGCCTCGCGTAGGAAGTCCTTGTTCGAAGGACAATTTGCTATCCCGCAAAACATCTTCTGAAATGTTACCAAGGTCAAGACTCAAAGTTCCTTCCCTGCTTCGGGTAGATGGGTCATATTCCTTTCCATCAATAGCGCCAAGCGGACCTGTAATAAAAGGATCCATCATCCAGAATTCGGCATACTCGATGTTTGCTGCATCAAAATCGGTATCTGTGTTGATGGCCCGCATGACACCGCCCCAGTTTTGCTTTGGATTTTTGAGTCGACCCAGCGTCGTAAGGTCCGTATTGTAGTTGTATTGTCCCCGTTCTTCTGGATAATAGGCCACATCAAACACGGTTTCATTGAGATTCACGGCATTCAAATCCCGGTTGCGGAAAACTTCCTGAGGTCCAACCGCACGGGCGTAATGGAGCTTGACATCCTCTGGTCCGATATTGGCTGGCTTCACGCCGCCAGAGGCCCGATAAAACAGATTATCAACAATATACCAGGCGGTTTTTGCCCTTCTGAAATTGATTTGTCGCCAGGTTGCCGTGTCAGAAAGCCTATATCCGCTGCCTTCAAAACCCTGTGGAACGGAAGGAAGTTTCCAACGCGTGGCCTGTCCACCCATTGTGTATGGCGTTCGCACACCTTCAAAGTCATCCAAATAAGAAATTCCCTTTCCGGTAGCATCCACAAATTTATTCGTCCCTGGAAAAAGCCGGGCATATTCCATCGAAGCGGTTATGGTTGAAGTTTCCTTGGTGGATATCA
Source organism: Spirosoma fluviale (assembly GCA_945902135.1). Lineage (GTDB taxonomy): Bacteria > Bacteroidota > Bacteroidia > Cytophagales > Flexibacteraceae > CAMDMI01. Next base: position 409 of record CAMDMI010000171.1, on the reverse strand, counting down.
GCGGCAGCGCATCTATTATCTTTGTAATCAGTCTGCTGTCGGATTTATAATTGGCATCCACTCCGACCATTACATTTTGAGAAGGCTCACTTCCCACCTGAACCCTTCGGATGATGGGCCTTTCATTCAAGTAAAGAAAAGTACCGCCCAGATTGATGTTTTTGGAGTAAGCATAATCAAAACGAGAACCGAAAAAAGAACGCTGTTGAAAGGAGAATAAGTCTGCCTGCTCAAATTCAACTTCCAGATCCTGACCAGAAGTAAGCAAACCTGTATTGATAATTTTAACCCTTCCAAGGCTGTAGTCAATGGTGTAATCCTGCTCTGGTGTCAGCAGATTGGAACCGGAATACAATTTCACCGAACCGGGCGCAATGTTCACACCCGGCAAACTGATGTCCGATGAGGA
>CAMDMI010000170.1 GCA_945902135.1 Spirosoma fluviale | reverse complement strand
AGTTTGCGACAAGCATTTAAAATGTCTCCTTCTTTTCGGGGATCAGCTTCAATTTTGAGGCCTTCCCGAAGTTCCTTCAAGTTTGGTTTGAAAAGCGAAACGCCTTTGTAATCCATGAAGTTCCTTTTTTTAGGATCAACTGTAACCGGAATTCCTTTGGCAAGTGCCTTTTTAGTGACAGAAGAAATTAATTCCGGGAAAATTGTTCCCTTGTCATAATCCTCAAAAATGATGGCATCCACAGAATCTGCAAGCGAAAGTGCCGCCGTCAACAATCCAGATTTTTCTGAATCCTTGGTTGGCCTGTCATCCTCCTCATCAATTCGCAGCAAATGCTGTCCACCTGCAATGATCCTGGTTTTTATGGTAGTGGGCCTTTCGGTTGAACGAACGATTCCGGAAATTCCGATTCCTTCAGCTTGAAGCAGAGAAACAAGTGTTTCGCCTTTTTCATCTTTCCCAACAAGGGCGCACATTTCTACTTCGGCGCCCATGGCCCTAAGGTTGAGTGCCACATTTGCAGCTCCACCGGGTCTCATTTCATTGTTTCGGATATGTAAAATTGGGACAGGTGCTTCTGGAGAAATCCGGTCAACCTTGCCCATTACATACGCATCAGCCATCACATCCCCAATTACGAGAACGCGTAGGCCAATCATTTTATCAAAAAGTTTTTCCACTTAGTTTATTTCAATGTAGTACTTCCAATGCTTTTTGGATTCGGTCAAATGCCTCAGCAAGTTTTTCATCTGCCGCTGCAAAAGAAATCCTTATGCATTGTGCAGCCCCGAATGCTTCACCCGGAACCACAGAAACATGGGCATGGTTGAGCAGGTACATACAAAGGTCTGTGGCATTTGAAATCGCTTCTCCTTCTGGACTTTTCTTTCCAAAATAAGAACTCACTTCAGGAAAAAGATAGAAGGCGCCATCTGGAACCATATTTCTTAGTCCGGGAATTGATTTACATTTCTCCAGCACCATGTCGCGCCTTTCCTTAAACCGTTTGGTCATTTCCCGGCTTGGACCGAGATCCGACTCCAAAGCAGTAATCGCCGCTCTTTGTGTAATTGAATTGGTTCCCGAGGTAAACTGACCCTGAATTTTGTCGCAGGCATCTGCAATCCATTTGGGTGCGCCAAGGTAACCCAAGCGCCAGCCTGTCATGGCAAAGCCTTTTGAAAGTCCGTTTATGGTAACTACCCGGTCCTTAACACGCTCAATCGCCCCAAGACTTTCATGCTTGCCCACAAAGTTGATGTACTCATATATTTCATCAGCAATGGCAATCACCTTGGGGTGACGAATCAAAACATCCGCAAGGTCTTCCAGCTCTTCTTTGGTAAAAACTGCGCCAGTTGGGTTTGAAGGAGAAGAATACAAAACCACTTTTGTTTTGTCAGAGATTGCCGCTTCAACATCCTTGATTGAAGGCTTGTAGCTATTCTCAATCTTACCGGAAACCACGACCGGAATTCCTTCAGCCAATTTTACGATCTCAAGGTAACTCACCCAATACGGCCCGATGATGACAACTTCATCACCCGGATCTACCAAACAAAGAACTGCATTGGCAATGGATTGCTTCGCCCCGGTTGAAACCACAATGTTCTCCGGTGCAAAACTGATTCCATTGTCTCTGCTGAACTTGGCACAAATTGCCTTTTTTAAATCTGGATAACCCGCTACAGGTGTATAAAATGTATAGCCCTCATCGATGGCCTTTTTTGCAGCCTCCCGAATGTGCAAAGGCGTAGGAAAATCTGGCTCTCCAAAACTTAGGTTAATTACATCAATACCCTTTGCGGCAAGTTCTCTGGCTTTTTTGGCCATGCCAATTGTCTGAGATTCTTCCATCACCAGAATCCGGTGGCTCAGCAGGGATTTTGTTTCTGTCATATCAGGTGTACTAGTTTGCAAATGTAAGCCAAGGGTGTAATTGACATATAAAGAAGATGAATTTGATTCATAATCGTTGATCTTAGTCAAAAAAAAGGCCCTCCTATCGGAAGGCCTTTCAATTGATTTTTCAATTTTCTAGCGCTTCAATTCAACGAATCCAGAGAAATTCTGACCATCGACTCCACGCTTGATGTTGTAATAGTAGATGCCATCTTCGAGATTATCGCCAGACCAATCGTTTTTATAGTCATTGACCTCAGTCTCAACTTTACCCCAACGATTTACAATTCGAAGATAAGTTCCTGGGAATTTATCCAAATCACGAATGACGAAAAGTTCATTAAGATTGTCTCCATTTGGTGTAAACAAGTTTGGAATAAACCATCCAACCGGAGGTCCGATCAACAAACTACGGGAAACTGTATCGGAACATCCAGCCTGATCGATTACAATTAAACTCACATTGACAGGACCTTCAAAATTGTAGGTACGACTTGGATTTTGGTCGGTACTCTGGCCAGAATAACCCAAACTCCAGTTCCATGAAGCAATCGGACTCAAACCTTTTACAGACTGATCGATGAACTTGATGTCTTTATAAACTTCAAGCAAGGTATCTGGATTGGTAGTAAAGGCTGCCAGAGGTCCAGCATTTGAAATCAAGAAAGTATCGCTTACTGAACATCCATTCAATGTAGCCCTAACCCAATGCAGGCCAACACTAAGTTGATTGGAAGGACCACTCACAGAATTTGACCACAAAATAAAGGAGCCGTCACTTGCTGTTGCAGTTGCTGCCTTCTGGAAACCTCTACAAACCTGAGCCGGATAATCAACACTCAGCGTAGGATTTGGCTTAATTCCAAGTGTAACACTTAGTGGACTTCCTTTACAGCCATCAAGATCAGCGGTTACTGTATAAGTTCCGCCTAAGGCTGTGCCACCCGCAAGCTGAATAGAATCTCCCTGTTCGCTGAAATTAAATGGCCCGGTCCAATTGTACACTTCATTGGCTCTTGAAACAACAGAGAATATCACCGTTTCATTTGAACAGATTGATTTAGAACCAGATGAAATTTCAAGTGGCTCCGGACTTGGCTTAATGGTAACACCGATAGAATCAGTAGCTGAACACAAACCAGCATTTGTAACTGTTAGGTAATAAGTACCACTTCCAGAAACCGCAATCGTTGGTGTATTTAAACCACCTGTCCACTGATAATTTAGACCAGGACCCGTAATGGCACTTAGAATAACAGGAACTCCTGAACATGTTGTAGTATCAGCACCAAGTTCAAGGGAAGGACTGCCAGAAACTTGAATTAGTACGCTATCAGCCGTGCCAATACAACCCGGCGAAAATGCAACTACCTTGAAATATCCAGATTGTGAAAGGCTGATTCCAGGAATGTTAACCTGATTTCCAAGTGATGAGAAACCATTTGGACCTGTCCATGAAACATTTACACCAGTTTGAAGACTTGCCGCAAACTGGGCGGTCTCTCCTTCACAATAGATGAAATCACCAGAAATAACAGGCGTAGCAGGCTGAACGAAAAACTCAATGTTGATTGTATCACGCGTTGTACAAATCGTTCCGTTGCTAACTTCAACCGAATACTGACCGGTTGAGTTCACATTAATGCTGCTATCGGTTGATCCATTGTTCCAAAGGAAAATGTATCCTGCTCCATTTTGGGTTGGATCTAAAGTAATCGTATTGCCTTGGCAAGACTGAATATCCTGACCCAGATTCACCTGAGGACTTTGATAAACTGTAATGTCTAGGCTGGTTGGAGTTCCAAGGCAAGTTCCTTTAGAAGGAGTAACCTGATAAGTTCCCGAGTTTCCTAAGCTGGCCGAAGAAATGTTGATGCTGTCTCCAGTCTGGCTTAAACCAGCAGGACCAGTCCACAAATATTGAACCCCAGGTTCTGCTCCCTGAATGGAAAGATCAATCGCTGTTCCAAGACAATATGAAGCATTGCCACTAATCGTAACCGTTGAAGGAAGAGGAATAAAGGTAAGTTCTACTGAATCAGTCTTAACGCAACCTTGGTTCCTGACAGTAACCGAATAAACGCCGGACTCAGTAACCAGAATCACCGAATCGGTTGAACCAATATTCCATTGGTAAGTGTACCCGGCAGCGCCATTCAATGGATCCAGAAGCACAGGTTGATCACCACAAATTGTGTCATTGTTTCCAAGATTGATTTGAAGATCTGGTCCAATAATCAAGTTGATAGAACTTGTAGCACCCGGACAGTTGCCCAAAGAAGGAGTAACCGTGTAAATTCCAGAGTTGGCAGCTGTTAGATTCGGAATGACAAGGGTATCAGAATTTGAAGTAAAGCCCGCAGGTCCAGACCAGCTGTAGGAAATTTGTCCAAGGTTTGGCATTGCAAAAACAGCTGTTGATCCAAGGCAATAAACCGAGTCACCTGCAATCGGAATTGAAGGAGGCGGAACACCGTCGATTACTTCAATGCTATCTATGGCAGGACAAAATCCACCATCTGAAACAACCACCGAGTAGATTCCAGCAGTTGACACAACAATGGAAGAATCTGTTGATCCATTGCTCCATTGGAAAGTCAAACCTTGAGCACCCACAATAGGATCAAGTGTTACCTGTGAACCATTACAAACGGCAACGGTTTGGCCCAGTTCAATTTGAGGACTGGATTTAATAGTCAATTCAATAGAATCAGATCCACCAACACAACCATTGTCTGAAGGTACTGCAAAGTAAGTACCTGCCTGATTGGCTTGAACACCGGCAAGCAACAGACTGGAACCTGTAAAACTAAAATTAGATGGGCCGGTCCAGTTTACAGTTACGCCGGCAATTGCATTTGTAGAAAGGGTAATATCTGTTCCCTGACAAGCTTCCGGAGTTCCAGAAATTACAATCGGAGCTGGCGTTGTACCAATTGAAACCTGAATTGTATCACTTGACTGACAAATTTGATTTGAAACCGTTACAATATACTCGCCGGTTTGGTTAACCGTAATCGAAGAATCGGTAGAACCTGTACTCCAGAGATAAGTAAAGCCATTTCCAGTAATTACTGGGTCGAGAAGAATTGGAGAACCATCACAAATTGAGGCATTCTGACCCAAATCCGCCTGCGGAGAAAGCAGGACAGAGATGTTCAGGGTATCTCCTATTCCCGGACATCCGTTTAAAGACTGACTTACAATATAGGATCCAGATTGGGTTGCTTGCAAATTGGTAAAGCTGATGTTTGGATCATTGGATGTAAATCCGTTTGGACCAGACCAAACCAAACTCGCACCAGCTTGCGCATTGCTGGAGATCAAGGCATCGCTGCCTGAGCAATAAACTGTCTCACCAGTAATTACAATTGGTGATGGTACTTCGCCAAGAGTAACCAAAATAGAATCGGTAGAAGAACAAATTCCATTGCTTACTACAACTGAAAAATTACCAGATTGATTTACAACAATGCTGCTGTCGGAAGATCCCGTATTCCAAGTAAAGCTGAAACCAGAACTACCAAAAGCCACTGGATCAAGCAATACTGGAACTCCGCCGCAAATAGAAACATCAGCCCCAAGATCAGCAGATGGCGTATTGAAAACCGCAAGAACCAAGGT
>CAMDMI010000169.1 GCA_945902135.1 Spirosoma fluviale | reverse complement strand
GCAGGATTTCCTTCAGCATCCATTGAAATTCCGATAATTCTACCCGGCATGCTTCTTTTAAATTCTTCGCGGGTAGCAAAAAATGCAGCATGAGGACCGCCATAGCCCATTGGTACCCCAAATCTTTGGGCCGAACCAACCACCACATCAGCACCCCAGCTTCCAGGAGATTCCAACAAGGTGAGGGCCATTAAATCGGAAGCAACACAAACGAAAACATCTGCTTCCTTCGCTTGCGCAGCAAAACCTGAGAAATCCGAAATATTTCCTTCGGTATCTGGATATTGAATGAGGACAGCAAAAAGCTCTGCTCTTGTAAGTTCGAGCGTTTTTACATCCCCGGTTTCTACCTCAATTCCAATGGGTTCGGCACGAAGCTTAACCAGTTCAATGGTTTGAGGATGACATTTATCGGATACAAAAATGGTTTTGGAATTGGCTTTGGATGGCTTTTTCACTGCATTAAGCAAGTGCATGGCTTCCGCTGCGGCTGTGGCTTCATCCAGAAGTGATGCATTTGCAATCTCCATTCCGGTAAGATCCATGACCAGTGTTTGAAAATTGATGAGTGCTTCCATCCGGCCTTGCGCAATTTCCGCTTGATAAGGCGTGTATGCAGTGTACCAGGCTGGATTTTCAAGCACATTCCTCAGAATCGGCGTTGGGGTTATGGTGCCATAATATCCTGTACCGATAAAAGATCTGAAAAGTTTGTTGCGCTGCCCCAAAGCTTTGAACTCTGCCAAAAAATCAGCCTCTGAAATTCCATCAGGAATTTGAAGGTCGGCCTCTAGGCGGATGGCTGGCGGCACAACTTTTGAAATCAGATCCTCTAGAGTAGGCTCCCCAATAAGGGACAGCATGCTTTTTTTCTGGCCGGAATCCGGACCAAGATGCCTTTCTCTAAAGGCTTCCATTTGGTAAGCTGGACTATTCATCAGTTTCTCAATTTTGGCGCAAATATATCCTTTTGACCGTCAAATCTGATCCAAATCAATTGCCTTATTTAGGCTTTTTTTATTAGCTCAGGACTTCCATTAGCATAATTGAAAAGTTGAGCAAATTGTTTGAAAATATTTAGCTCAACAATACCGGACCTCAGGCTTATATTTGCAAGGGAATTAACGCAAAAAACAACATTTATGCTTTCCACCCTTCTGTTTTTAGGAAACCTCGGTGCAGGTGAAATATTTTTGGTCATCGCACTTTTTGTCCTGTTTTTCGGAGCAAAGAAAATCCCTGAACTCGCCAAAGGAATTGGCCGCGGCATTCGGGAATTTAAAGATGCCTCCAAGGACATAAAAGATACGATCGAAGAAGAATCTAGGAAACAGCCCTGATTTCTCCTTTGCTTAAACTTAAGGTTTCCGGCATTTCAAGCCTGACCGATGCCCGTTATTGTGCCGGCATGGGCGTTCAATTTCTTTCTCTGAATTTTGACGAGAAAGGAGTTTCTACTTTAGAACAATCTGCATTTTTCGCCATTCGCCCCTGGATTGAAGGCGTTGAATGGATAGGGGAGTATTCAGGCTCTGATTCAGAATTTCTAACTGAATTGATTGCATCCTTCGATTTGAAAACTTGGATTGTCCAGGCCAATTTGGATGTGTCAGGATTTTCACCCAACATCAATTTCATCAAAGATTTTTCTCCTCGAAAGGAAGATATACATGACATTCCTGAAGGCGATTTGCATGTTAATTTTTCTGAGCTTGAGGCACACGAAAGGCTTGATTTCCTTCAAAGTGCCTTTCAAAAGGAAAGACTCGTTTTTGTTTCAAACCCAGTTACAGTTTCAGAAACGGAATTACTGAATTCAAGTTTTCCGGAATTGGTATTCAGCCTTCGTTCCTCAGAAGAAGATAGACCCGGATGGATGGACTTGGGTGCCTTGCAGGATTACCTGGATGAGCTCGACGATAAAGGACTTTTAATGTCCTGATTACAGGCAGAGAACTATTTTTTGCCTTATCCGTTCGCCGGATTCAAGAATTGCTTCGGCTACATAACAACCATTTTCAAGGCTTGAAATGTCTGAGAAACTATTTTGTCCGGTAGTTTCGAATTTGGCAGAAGTTCTCAACAAAACCCCACTAACAGAGAAAACATTCAGGGTTTTGATCCGACCGTTATTGGGTAAAATAATTTCAATCAAACCTTCGCCTGAGACGGTTATTTGGGTTTTTTCTACATTTCTGAGAGGCTTAATTTCAGTAATCGGACTCATGATCCATTTGGTTATGGCTGTATCGTTGGGTTGTGTTGGAGAAAAAAAGTGCCTTGCCCAGTTGCCATTTTCATCAATGAGGAACTTGTTGAAATTCCATCCAACCGAAACATTGGCAATGCTGTTCAGAGCTTTTCTTTGAAGCCATTTATAAACTGGACTGGTGTCGCCTTCGATGATTGAAATTTTGGACATCATCGGAAACTGGATGAAATACTGGTTCTGACAAAAGGAATTAATGGTTGAATCAGCATACGGATCCTGACCTCCAAAATCGTTGCTCGGAAATCCAATTACCCTGAAACCATATTGCTGGTAAGCAGAATCCAGTTGATGAAGTTTTGTAAATTGGTTTGTATATCCACAGAAGCTTGCCGTGTTCACAACCAAAAGTTTGGTGCCAGCATAGCTTGATAAACTCACCGAATCGCCGTAAATATTCTTCACTTTAAAACTATGGAAATTCACCTGGGCATCTGCACTAATTGCCAACACACTCAAGATAAAACCCAGGGAAATTGCTTTGGAGCACTTCATTTGTTTTCAAGTTTTTTGGCCTCTTCCCAATAGATATCCATTTCTTCCAGATTCATATCCAATAGGACTTTGTTGTTTTCAATGGCTTTGGTTTCCAAATAGTTAAATCTGGAAGTGAATTTTTGATTGGTAAGCTCTAGGGCCTGGTCTGGATTGATATTCAGGAAGCGGGCATAATTGATGAGGGAGAAGAAAACATCTCCCAATTCCTTTTCAGCTTCCTTTTTATCAAAATCAGCTGCACTGGTTATTTCCCGGAATTCGCCAATTTCTTCAAGTACTTTTTCCCAAACCTGTTCAGGTTTGTCCCAGTCGAAGCCTGCTCCCCGCGCTTTTTCCTGGATCCGCATGGCTTTCACCATTGGCGGAAGAGAAACCGGTACGCCAGAAAGGGTCAATTGCTGGCCTTCTTTTTTCTTGAGTGATTCCCAGTTTTTCTTCACTTCCTCTTCGGAATCTGCCTTTACATCTGCATAAATATGGGGATGTCTGAATATGAGTTTCTCACAAAGTGAATGAATCACATCGGCGATGTTGAATTGATTTTCTTCTTCCCCAATCCGGGAATAAAAAACAATGTGAAGCAATACATCACCAAGTTCCTTTTTTAGATCATTGGCTGTGCCATTGAGAATGGCATCTGAAAGTTCATAAACTTCTTCAACCGTCAGGTGGCGAAGGCTTTCCCAAGTTTGCTTTTTGTCCCAAGGGCAATTCAACCGAAGTTCATCCATTACGGTCAGCAGCCGGTCGAAAGCTTCTAACTTTAATTGTCTTTTCGGATCGGCTGGTGGAATAATCATGCGACTAATTTTTCGCAATCTAGCGATTTAACCCTTTTGACGGATTTGGATTTTTATCCTTGGGGCACCACAATTCCCCTCATTTTCCCGAAGGAATATCCCCCCGCTTGTCTGAAACGGAGGGATAGCCTTCAAAATTAGGAAATCATGATTTCCTTTTTCGGTCTGTAAGAAGAATCGGTCCTTTTTGGAATCTGAATACGCAACATGCCTTGGTTATATTGCGCATGGATGTTCTCTTTCCCTGCATTGGATGGCAATGAAAAAGAGCGTTCGAATGATTCCATTGAATATTCCCTTCTCGTGAATTGCTCGTTTTTTTGTTCGTCTCTTTCAGAATGCTCAGCACTTATTTTGAGCATTTCATCTTCAACCTCCACTTTAAAATCTTCTTTGCGGAAACCTGGTGCTGCCAGTTCTAGCTTGTATTCCCGGTCGTTTTCCCGGATGTTGACTGCTGGAACCGCGGAACCATTGGTTTCTAAAGAAGGCCATGGCGTCCTGAAAAATGGGTCATTGTTGAAAAAATCTGAGAAAATGGCTGGGAAGCTTGCTTCCCTTGGTGCTGCTTTGACTATCGACATATTTCCTGGGTTTTAAATGGATGAAACATGTCTGCAAATATCTTCGAGGAAGCAAACCAAGCCCATGTCGGGCCTCAGCAATCAAACTGATTCAGGGCAGTTTTATTTATCAGGAAATTACAACCCCGTCCTTTAAGGAAATTGTCCGATCTGCGCGATTGGCTATTTCAGGATCGTGGGTTACGATCACGATGGTTTGATCGTGCTTGGTGCTCAACTCCTTAAAAATGTCGAACACCATTCTGGCATTGGCTGAATCCAGGTTGCCCGTGGGTTCATCGCCGAAAATAATGACAGGATCATTTATTAATGCACGGGCAATTGCAACACGCTGCTGCTGTCCGCCAGAAAGTTGACTTGCCTTCTTGGTTATCTGGTCTTTCAAGCCCAGCATTTCCAGCTTCTGCTCGGCCCTTTCTTTAATTTGTGCAGGTGTGTATTTTTTGAGTTTCATGGCCGGAAGAGAAACATTCTCCAATACCGTAAACTCTGGAAGAAGGTAGTGAAACTGAAAAACAAAGCCAATGTCTCGGTTTCGAAGCGAGGATAATTGATTGCTGTTCATTTCTTTCAAAAGGTTTCCGTTGATTAGGATCTCGCCTTCATAATCGGTGTCCAAAGTAGAAAGCACATAAAGCAGTGTTGATTTTCCGCTGCCTGATTGCCCTGTAATTGCAACAAATTCTCCTTTTTCGATGTCGATGGAAACATCCTTAAGCGCTTGAAATGACTCTACACCCTTGTAGAATTTATTGAGGTTTCTTGTACTGATAATGCCTGGCACGGGGCAAAGGTAATGTGTATGCGAGTCCTTATTCAGCTTTTTCCGAATTAGAACCGGTTTTTTTTCAAGCTTGCTTCTAGGTTGTGAACCGATGCACCATAATTTTTAACTAATTGCATATTCTTCTTTTTCCGGATTCAGAATCCAAGAAATTTTAAGTCCAATGAACCATATGTCAACCATCATTCGAAATGGCCGGATTATCGGTGCCTCTGAAGACTATATCGCTGATATTTTTGTGGAGGGGGAAAAGATTTCCGCCATTGGAAAAAATCTTCAGGTAGAGGCCGATCATGAAATAAATGCGGAAGGCCTTCTGGTATTTCCCGGAGGAATTGATCCCCATGTGCACCTTGATATGCCTTTTATGGGCACATTTTCAAGCGACAATTATGAAACCGGAACAAGGGCGGCCCTGTATGGTGGCACCACAATGGTCATAGATTTTGTACTTCAAACCCAGGGAAAATCACTGGCTTCTGCCTTACAGGAATGGCGTGGGCGTTCAGATGGAAATTGCCTTGGGGATTACAGTTTTCATGTTGCGGTAACCGACTTCAACGAGCATACCAAATCCGAAATCAAAGACTTGGTTGAAAAAGAAGGAATCACATCTTTCAAAACTTTTATGGCCTATAAAGGTGCCCT
>CAMDMI010000168.1 GCA_945902135.1 Spirosoma fluviale | reverse complement strand
CTGGTTTTCAACAGCAGCATGCTTCTGTTTATCGGGTCGCCATAAATGATTCCCCGATTCTCATCCCAGAAATCTACCCCGTCCAGAAAGGCATCTTTGTGTGTATTGCGGTAAACCTCCTGCCAGGTTTTACCTCCGTTTTCGGTGCGGAGAATCACGGCCGGACTTCCGGCATTGGCGGCAATGGCCCTGAGGGAATCGAAGGCAAATAGTGTGCGGAAATCGCTGCTTTCAAAACCAGGAATGGTGGAAAATATCCAAGTCTTGCCTCCCGAAACGGAACGGCCCACTGTTCCCTGGGTTCCGGCAAGCCAAGCCACCCGATCGTCTACCACCGACATTGCCCGGAAGGAGGCTTTTGTGTTGGTTTCGACGATTCGAATTTGGGCCTGCAGGCAGAGTGTGCAGAATATGAGAAAAAGGGAAAAGACGGATTTCATTGTTAGAAGATTGGTAGGGCAAGAAAAGGAAAATTATGCTTTGCTTGTTAGGGCGTATTGAACATGTCCCGCCTTGCGCGGATGCGCCCTAAGCGTAATAAATAGATTTGCAGGCGTATGCAACACTACGGCCTTACCGGGATTTCTCAATTGCTGTTTCGGATTTGTAATCCGGAACTGAATTATCTCGCCTTCGGCGGTTTTTTGAATATCGATTTCAGTAAGCGCCGAATCTTGTTGGTGAAAAAGAACATCAAAGACGGAAAACCGGATTGAAAATCCGGCGATCGGGCTTCCCAATTGCAAATTGGGAAGAGCAAAAAAATATTATGCCTGAAATGTGTAAACCTATTTCAGGACAATGTGGTAAGGGCGTATTGCAATACGCCCTTACTTGAAATGTGTAAACCTATTTCAGGACAATTCAGAATATTCTGCGGCCGGGATGGAAGGGGCTTGGTGGCGCCAAAGGCGACACGGAAGCGGAAGCGAACCCCCGCACAGCCCGAATTGCCGCCCAAAAAAAATCCCGCCTTTTGGGCAGGACTTTTCTTAAAGAAATTTATTGGTTATCAGGCGGTTGCTGGCATGTTGTCCAGAACATTCATTACCTCCTTCACTTTTCCGTGGCTGATGTTCAGAAGCGCTTTTTCTTCTTCATTTAGCTTCAACTCAATTACCCTTTCAACGCCATTCCGGCCAAGTACCACTGGCACGCCGAGGAAACAATCCTTGAAGCCATACTCGCCCTGAAGTTCGATGCAAACCGGGAAAATGCGTTTCTGATCGCGGATAATCGACTCCACCATTTGGGCAGCGGCAGAACCCGGCGCATACCAGGCGGAAGTGCCCATCAGTTTTACAAGTTCGCCTCCGCCATTGATGGTGCGGTCTACAATGGCATCAAGCTTGTCTTTTTCAATGAGTTCGGTTACCGGAATTCCGCTTACGGTTGTGTAGCGCGGAAGTGGAACCATGGTGTCGCCATGTCCGCCCAAAAGCATTGCCTGAATGTCTTTCGGTGAGCAATTGAGTGCCTCGGCAAGGAAAGCCCTGTAGCGGGCGGTGTCGAGAATGCCTGCCATTCCCATCACACGCTGGCGCGGAAATTTGGAAGTGATGGCTGCGCAATAGGTCATCACATCCAAAGGATTTGACACCACTACGATGATGCAATTCGGAGAATGCTTGATGATGTTTTCGGTAACCGATTTCACGATTCCGGCATTGATTCCGATTAGGTCATCGCGGCTCATTCCGGGTTTGCGGGGAAGGCCTGATGTAATCACGACTACATCCGAACCGGCAGTCCGCGCATAATCGTTGGTAACACCAACTGTTCGGCTGTCATATAGATCAATTGGGGCTTTTTGCCAGATGTCGAGGGCTTTGCCTTCAGCAACGCCTTCCTTAATGTCGAGGAGTACAATTTCGTTGGCAATCTCCTTGTAAGCCAGTACATCTGCGCAGGTGGCACCTACATTTCCGGCGCCTACAACAGTAACTTTCATGGTGTATAAATTCTTGATTTGTTAAGTCTGCCGCAAAATTAGCCCATCAGTTTGGATTGAAGTATAAAAAACCGGTTTTTTTCAAATTAGACATTTAACATCACTGAAAAAAGCAGGTATGCGGTTACTTTGCAGGCATGGCGCAGGCTGGACAGAAGTTTCAGAAAATCAGAAGGAGGCACAAGCTTCTTGGCTTGATGCGCCTTTTTAGAATTCCGAATCTGTTGCTCATTTTAATAGGTCAGTTGCTGGTAATCTGGCAATTTCCCTTGGATGAAAACGGCTGGACTTTATTGCATGACCCTTCCCTGATTCTGGCCATTCTCGCCAGTCAGGCTTCTGCTGCCGCTGGGTACATACTCAATGATTATCATGATGTTAAGATTGACATTGTCAACAAACCCGGCAGGGTGGTAGTGGGTCGTCTGGTAACAAGAAGGAAAGCGCTTTTTGCCTATTTCATTTTGACTACCCTTGCACTTGGGGCTGGTTTTCTGGCTGGTAAAAAGGCCGGTTTATTGGTTTTGCTTTGTTGTTTTTTGCTCTGGCTTTATTCTGCAAGGCTCAAGTGCATTCCGCTTCTGGGAAATTTGGTGGTTGCTTTGCTGGTTTCTCTTTCCTTGTTTTTGCCATCTTTATTTTTTGAGGCAAAGCAGGAAGCGGTTCTCTTCTTTTGCCTTTTCGCTTTGCTGAGCAATCTAATCCGTGAGTTGGTAAAGGATATGGAAGATATGCGGGGCGATAGACAACACGATTGCAAGACTTTCCCGCTGCGATTTGGGCTTCCCGCAACTAGAAAACTGATCAACATTCTGGGGCTCTTGCTCTTTTTTCTAATGCTTGTGGCTTTTGTACGCTTCTCGACTGGATGGAAGTTGTTTTCAATATTCCTGCTTTTTCCCTTTGGTCTGTTTTTTATCCGGCTTCAGAAAGCAGATCGAAAAATGGATTTTACCCGACTGAGCCGTTTGCTCAAGTGGGCTATGATGGCGGGCACCCTCGGGATGCTTGGGGTTTAGACCACCCAGAATTTTACTCATTCAGTTCGGCATAAAAAAACCCGCTCCAATTTGGAGCGGGAAAAAACAAAAAATACCTAGTTCGAACTAATGATTAAAATGGTATAAAAATTCAGGTGGCTTAAACAGCTTTCCGAGACACAAATGTATGCAGGTGCAATTGTTTTCCAATTTGCGCTTAAAAATTTCGATTGCATACAACAAGTCATTTTACTCGTTATCAAAAAATCAAAAAAAAGCTTTTGTTATTGCAATTTTTCCAAAAAAGAAGATTTTTTTACAGGATGTTGATTCGGTAATTTTCTCTTGATTTTAACTGGCCGATGGGCAAAAGTTCATGTCCGAATTGAATGGCAAAATCTTCAAATGAAGCTTTCTGTTTTGCATCCACAGCAATCAACAAGCCTCCACTGGTTTGTGGATCAGCCAGCCAAAGCTTTTGTTCTTCGGTTCCACCAAAAATGCCTTTTTCATAACTCGCCAAGTTTCTTTTTGTTCCACCGGGAATGCAGCCTTTTTCTAGCAGGTCTTTTGCCTCTGGAATGAGTGGAATCGCCGAAAAATGAAGATCTGCTGTCAGGTTTGCCGCATCACAAATTTCCCCAAGGTGTCCAAGTAATCCGAAACCTGTGACATCGGTGAGGGCTTTTACCTCAGGACGATTGCCCAGCTTTTCTCCGAAAAGGTTTAGCCTTGTCATGGTGTCGAGCGCTGCTTTTTCAGCCGCAGGATTCGAAATTCCTTTTTTCTGGGCTGTGGAAAGGATTCCGACCCCAATTGGTTTTGTGAGGTAAAGCAGGTTCCCTTTTTCGGCTCCTGCGTTTCGCTTGATACGTGATGGGTGAACAATGCCCGTAACGGCCAAACCAAAAACCGGCTCTGGACAATCAATGCTGTGGCCGCCAGCAAGGGGAATGCTTGCCTCCGCACAAATGGCCCGGCATCCTTCGAGCACTTTGGCTGCATATTCTGCAGGAATTTTGTCAATTGGCCAGCCCAAAATCGCAATCGCCATCAAGGGCTTTCCGCCCATGGCATACACATCAGAAATGGCATTGGCCGAGGCAATCCGACCGAAATCAAAGGCATCATCCACAATCGGCATGAAGAAATCGGTTGTGCTGATAATGGCTTGTTCATCGTTGATCTGATAAACGGCGGCATCATCCTTGCCTTCGTTTCCCACTAAAAGGGACGGAAAGTGTTTTACGGCATCAAACCGTTGCACAATGGTTTCCAGAACTTCCGGAGAGAGTTTGCAACCGCATCCGGCACCATGACTGAATTTGGTAAGCGGGTAATCAGTGCTTATTTCCATATCTGAATTCGGTAGAAATGTTTTTCTGTGTTTTTTTCAATAAAAGCCTGATAAAGACCAGGCTGAATGTCTTTTGATAGAAGGATTTTTCCCTCGGGTCCGGATTCTCCTTCCTGAATGATTTTCCCAACAGCGTTCCAGATTTTATACCGGCCAGAATTCCTGCCTAAACTGATAAATTCTCCAGCCGCAACCGGATTTGGATACGCAAATAAGGTATTCGTTTGCCTGATTTTTTTGTCGGTAGAATTGGGTCCGAAGCGGTTTACAAGCAAATTAATACCCCCACCTGCGGTTCCTATTGCCATTTCGGGGAAACCATCTCCATTTAAATCGGCCATCGTAGGGGATACAAAACTTCCCCAGTACCCTGGAATTTCTAATCCAAAAAGGGGGTTGTATAGGAATGTGCTATCGGCGATGAAGTTGCCGGGATTCTGGAGCAGAATGCCTGAATAAAACTTCATTGCTCCGGAATTGTCGCCGACCAGAAGATCCATCTGGCCATCTTGGTTTGCATCAGCTAAAGAAATTGCCGGTCCGCTTGAGAAAGGTGCCCGGGCAATGTTTCCAAAATTGGAATTTGTAAGGTTGTAGCTTAGGTTTGGCCAAGCGGCATTTTTCTTCCAAAGCTGTAAGCGCCCATTGAATTTTGCCAGCACCATGTCTTTTAATCCATCGCCATCAGTGTCTGTAAAAACCGGCGCGTCGTATGTGTTGAACTGGAATGGAAACTTAATTCTTGAGGCAAGTCCCGGAAGAATAATTCCCTGTCCGGTTTGTGCCTGATTGAGTAAAAAATTGAAAATGGTGCTGTCTGTCGGTCCGCTCCCTTTGGATGCAATCCAGCCGAAATCTGTTTTTCCATCCTGGTTGAAATCTTCGAAAACTGGCCGGATTCTTATCAGGTTGAGACTGGAAAGTCCTAGAAAATCTTCAGTAATAAGTTCGAACGAAGGAGTTTCAGCGTTGCCGGTATTCCTGTAAAAATGAATGGAGGCCCTGAAACCATCGGGTGAGCTATTGCCCAGATGACCAAGGAAAAGATCTTGGTCTCCATCTCCGTCGGCATCGGCAAAAGCCGGAATTGCTTCCTCTCCTGCATCTATGGCATCTTTCTGTAGAAAATCTCGTTGAAGAAATTGAAAAACCGGCGCACCCTGAGGCGCAAAATTGTTGTATAAGTGGCTCGCCTGCCGGGTATTGTGCACGAAACCATCGGAATAATTGTTGAAATAAGTCGGGCTCACAATCAGGTCTGTGTCGCCGTCAAAGTCTGCATCCAAGCGATAAGCAGAAGGGAAATCCCGAATCCG
>CAMDMI010000167.1 GCA_945902135.1 Spirosoma fluviale | reverse complement strand
GAAAACGAACTCATTGTTCTCATTTGCAAATTTCATCCGGAACTCGAGTCGAAGCTCCGCGAATCACATGCTGTAAAGGCAGTTGTAAATGCGGCACTTCGGAATAAAACTGCTTCCAATCACTCGGCAACCCACCTTTTGCATTCTGCTCTCCGCGAAACGCTGGGAACACACATAGCACAAAAAGGCTCACTTGTTTCATCCGAGCAATTGCGCTTCGATTTTTCGCATTTCAGCAAGGTTTCAGAAGATGAACTTGCCAGCATTGAAAAGCGTGTGAATGAAAAAATCCGTGAGAATATTGCCTTGCAGGAATTGCGCAATGTGCCAATTGAGGAAGCAAAGGCCATGGGCGCAACTGCGCTTTTTGGTGATAAGTATGGTGACTTTGTGCGGGTCATTGTTTTTGATCCGGCATGGAGCATGGAACTGTGCGGTGGCACCCATTTGGGAAGCACCGGGCAGATTGGCTGGTTTAAACTGACTGCGGAAAGTTCCGTTGCTGCAGGTGTCCGCCGCATTGAGGCGCTAACCGGTGATGCAGCCCGCAATTTTGTGGAGGAAAAACTGGCTGCTGCAGAGCAGGTTTCAGTGCTATTAAACAATCCTAAGGACCTTGTAAAGGCCGTTTCGAATCTTGTGGAAGAACGGGATGCGCTCCTTAAAAAACTGGAGCTTGCCGAAACAAACCGAAAGAATCAGCTGAAAGACGAATTGCTTTCTTCTGTGAATTCAGAAAATGGCATCAACCGCATTTTTGCGAAAGTGAGTGTCGGTAATGCAGATACATTGCGGCAGTTGTGCTTTGAAATTCGGGAGCAGCTTTCAGACTTGTTTATGGTTTTGGCAGGCGATGTAGAAGGCAAGCCGCAAATTGCAGTGATGATTTCCGATAACCTGGTGGCAGAAAAAAGCATGAACGCCAGCAACATTGCCCGTGAACTTGGCAAGGAAATCAAAGGCGGTGGGGGAGGTCAGCCTTTCTTTGCCACAGCAGGCGGACAGGATATCAGCGGACTGGATGCTGTAGTGACGAAGGCAAAATTGGTGATTTAAGGTTTTTTGGGCGCCATTTTGGGCTGTCGTTAATCGTATTGCATCAGGCGGCATTTAGACATTCGCTCCATCCCAGGCGCTTTTTTAAATTTCGACTGTAGAAAAATTTCCCAACTGAATCATTGAATCAGAATTTTCCTACTCAGCCTTCTGGATAAGCCAGCTGTGTGAATGAAATACTGACCTTTTGGAATCGCATTCACATGAAAGCGTAATTGTCCGTCTGCCAACCTGCTAAAAGGAATGCTGATTTTTCGACCGATCATGTCCGAAATTTCCGCTCCTTCTGAAGGCAGTAAACCCGACACCAGCAAAATACTGCCATCTGCCTCCAGCCTGATTTGTAAGTCTTGAGCACCTTCAGGAGAAGCAATGCCGGTAAACTGGGTAATCTGCAGGCTGTCGGTGTAGATACAGCCGGTTACCGTATCTGTAATCTGCAAAGTATAAGTGCCGTTCTGCTGAACAAACAGACTATCATTCACCGAACCGTTGTTCCAGAGATAGGTCCAGCCACCTGTGCCGCCGGAGATGACCGGAACCAACACAAGAAACTGACTTGAGGGTCCCGCAGACAGGGCAATATTGAATGAAAAGGGAGGAGCCGGGTTAATGGTCCGGGTAATTTGTGAGTTGCAGCCGCTGGCATCGGTGATGGTGGCGGTATAAGTTCCGGGCGTAACTCCGGTGAGGTTCTGAGCAGAACTTCCATTGCTCCAGCTGAACTGGTAAGGTCCAAGACCTGAGGGCTGCAGGTAGATGCTCCCCCCCTGCCCCGAGCACAGCTCCGGAACGGTTGAGTCGACTACAGCAGGACCTTCACCAAAACGCATGCTCATGCCCTGAAAGCCCCAGGAGAAGAATTCGTACCCATACTGAAACCGCGAAACATTGTTGGCTGTCATCCTGAATTCTGAAAAGCCACCCGTTGAAAGGGTAATGGCATAAACCGAATCACTTCCTGTGGGAAACTGACTCACAAACTGAGGCGGACGGTAGCTGTTGTTGGCCGGATCAACATAAACGGGATAAGAACAGAAACCGGGTGTGGAGCCGGGGTTATTGCCGGTAAAATTGACGGAATTCAGGTTCCAGCCCGTGGACTCCGGATTGAGAATTTCAAATGAAAGCCATTCATAAGGGCCGCCTGGACAGCAGAGTGTTTCGAGGCTGGAAACCGTAATGGTGGTAGGGCTGAGTCCACCCAGAACATCGGCACGGGTACCTGTGAGATTCTGATCCCGGAAAATTTCCAGTGTAAACAGGAAACCGTTCCAGCCACCCAGCACATTGGTCCCGGCCTGAAACATGATGCTGGTGGTATTCTGAATGTTCTGCCCGTTGGTAGTTCCGTTGGGATCAGCAGCTGTATGGCGCAGGCGAACCCAAATATTTTTTTGCAGGCAATCGGTTACCGGAAAATAAATGCCGCCGCGAAAAATCGGGTGCGAAGACGGAACCGATGAAAAGTTAAATCCTTGCAGTGTATTTCCGGAACTGGTAAGCACAGCACCAGGCGCAGCTGTTGAATCAGATGAAGTATAATAAACCGTGGTTTCAAAGAGAAGATCCGCACCTTTTGCAGCAGGACCAAAAGCAGCTGCCAAAAGGAAGAGCAGAATAAGGCTGTATTTCATAGGGTTAAAAGATTGATACAAAGCTATGAAATCAGATAAATATTACGGAGTCGGATTCAAAAAAAAAGGTTGGTTGAAAAAAAATATACTCTTTTGCATTAAGCATATTCATTTCCACAAAGTATGAAAAACCTTTTCAGTATTATTTGTTTCCTGATGGCCTTTCCGGCATTTGCACAGATTTCTGCCGACTCTATGCGCACTGAGCAGGAAAGAATCGGAAAGATTTCAAAATTTCAGTCCATTGATTTTTTTTCCCGAGCCAGGGATATAAAGCAGCCTGTTAAGCGTCACGACCTTGTGGTGTTACAGGATGAGGACCGGAAATTGTATTACGGTATCGTGGATTCTGTAAAGTCGCTGAATAGCATTAGCATTATTTTGTATCCGGCACCCAACGGACGCGAAAGGGTTCAGGCTACATTCGATGACATTTATTTGCCGAAGCAGAATGAAGTAAGGGCTGTTGCTCCTGCTCCCGTAGCGCAAGTTCCTGAATATACTGCGCCCATCATGAGGGTAAAGGAAAATAAGCAGGAGGATTTTAGAATTGCTCAAGCCGCCGACTTACTTGAACAAGCCGGAAGATCGTATGAGAACGCAGATATTTTAAAGTATTTAAGTTATGCCTCTTTTTTTGTTGGTACTGCATTATCTGCTGCCGGTTCATTAAACTCAAGTGGTTCTTCCTTGCAAGCGGCAGGTGGTATTTTGATTGGTGCCGGGGTTGGAGCCTCTATTGGAAGTGTTGTTTACCGCTTTCGCGGACATGGAAATTTAAAATCTGCCGGGGCAGCCTTGAGAAGGTAGCTTTCTCACTTTTGGTTTTCTATCAATTAAAAATGCAACCCGGCTCCGGCTACCTGGTTGCATGAAGGAAATTCGTCTTTCAGAGTTCTTGATATGTAGCCTCAATTTCCATCCAACCTGAGCATGAGGTGAATATGGCAGGCAAAACAAGTTTCACTGCAATTTTCCAAGAATCTCACTTTCGGGTGTATGCCCCCGAAAGTCCGGACAACGGTTTCCTTTACACGGGGAATGGCTGTTTAGACTTTTGTGGATTTGGGCTTTTTGCCACCAAGCATCTGGAAGTCGTTCACCAGAACTTCCGTTACGCTTTTCTCTTCGCCATTCCCATCGGTGTATTTTCTGGATCGGAGTGTTCCTTCTACCGCCAGTTGAGAACCTTTCGAAAGATATTTTTCGACGATCTCGGCCATTTTTCCCCGAATTACCAGGTTGTGCCAGTCCGTGTCTTCCACCCGGTTCCCTTCACGGTCCTTGCCGATGTGGGGTGTAGCCAGCGAACAATTTGCGATTTTTCCACCATCTTCAAAGGTTTTGATGGAAGGGTCCTTTCCCAGATTTCCCAGGAGCCGAACCGAATTTACGATTGCATTCATAACGATCAATGGTTTTAGTTTTAATACTGATTTTAGACAATTGTGTGTTGACATCAACGATGCAAACATGGCTTGAGTAAAAACGTGTAGTCGGATGTTAAATAATTAAAAACGATTAAAATCGGATAATATGCTTTCCTGCCTTCAGCACGCTTGATTTGTATAACTTGCAAGCAAATCTTCTCGGCAAGCATTATGGATTTTCAAGCAATTGGTTCAGTTACCCTTATCCTTTTTTCAGTGATCGACATTCTCGGGGCCATCCCGGTAATTCTCGACCTTAAAAAGAAAAATGGCGGACTTGAACCCTTCAAATCCACCATGGCTGCCGGCATCATCATGTTTGCCTTTCTTTATCTGGGGGAAAAAATTCTCAGACTTTTTGGCGTTGACATTCAGTCGTTTGCACTTGCAGGCGCCATAGTAATGTTCATCATGGGCCTGGAAATGATTCTTGGCAGAAGTTTCTTCAAAGAAACAGGCAAGGGAGGAACGGCAGGTGCGATTGTGCCCCTGGCTTTTCCAATCATTGCTGGAGCCGGCACAATGACGACCCTGGTTTCTCTTCGAAGTCAGTATTCTTACGACAGCATATTGGTCGGAATCATCATCAACCTTGTTCTGGTTTATCTTGTGCTTCGCAGTTCCCAATGGCTTGAAGACCGAATTGGCGATACAGGTTTAAAAGTAATGGGCAAGGTTTTTGGTATTGTGCTTATCGCCATCAGTATAAAAATTATTACCAACCAGGTGCTTGCCATGAAAACAGGATTGCAGGAATCGGTGGAGCAAATTGGAAGAAATGTCCATCATATGGATTCCCTGCAAATGGAGCAAGCCCGACGCATGGATGCCATGGAGACCATTATTTCAGACACACTTTCAGGCACTTCTAAAAAATAAATTCAGCATTCAATGGCCGGCCTATACCTTCATGTTCCTTTTTGCCGGCAAGCTTGCCATTATTGCGATTTTCATTTTTCAACGAGTCTTGGGAACATGCCGGTCATGGTGGAGGCCATGTGTCGGGAAATTGAAATTCGGGCATCAGCTGGAAGAAATTCTACACTTGAAACCATTTACTTCGGTGGCGGAACCCCGTCTCTGCTTTCTCCTCAAATGCTGGATCGCTTGTTTTCTGTGGTTCACCGGAATTTTAATTTGATGCCCGGAGCTGAAATTACACTTGAGGCAAATCCGGATGACATTTCAGCGGAAAACCTGCGTTCCTGGAAGTCTATGGGAATTAACAGGCTCAGCATTGGTTTGCAATCATCCCACAATGAGCGGCTTACTTGGATGAACCGAAGCCACAACACAAAGGATGGTGAGAGGGCAGTGAAATCTGCGCAGGATGGTGGAATAGAAAATATCACAGTGGATTTGATGTACGGTTTTCCCGGCACGGATTCGAAGGAGCTGGATGAAGATCTTGCCTACATTTTATCGCTTAAAACCCGGCACATTTCTGCCTATAGCCTCACCATTGAGCCTGAGACTGTTTTTGG
>CAMDMI010000166.1 GCA_945902135.1 Spirosoma fluviale | reverse complement strand
CACTTGATGGTGCTCATGTCGATGTCGAATGTACCACCTGTAAGTTGCTTACCGTCGGAATTGAGTGACCCTGAAGCAAGCTTCACAGTACCTTCATGTTTGCCGGTAACCTTAGAGGCTGTCCACTTTAGGTTTGATTTGGCAGTATTCACTTTAAAAGGTCCTGGGCCACCTGCGATGGCTACACCAGTTGATAAAATTGCCGCGATGGCGAGAGAGAATAAAGAACTCGTTTTTTTCATTTTTGTAAAGTATTTAAAAATTAATTGGTTACTAAAACTTTGGATTTGTGGCCCAAACAGAAAGCTCTGGAATAAAGGCCTTATCAGGTAACTGCAGAATCGAAACAATTGTTTGAGCAAGTTGGTCAGGACCAAGCTTATTGTCTGTTTCTTTTCTTTCCTCGCGCTCCGGATTCCCGAAGGCAGTGCTTACTTCTGAAGGATTAACCTGAAATACGCGAATGTTCTGGTTGCGAACTTCCTCCACCAGGCTTTGTGTAAATCCACGCAGTGCAAACTTGGATGCCGCATACGCAGAGCCATTGGGAAATCCCTTCATAGAAGAGGTTGAAGCCAGATTGACGATGCTTCCGGAACCCCGGCGCTGCATCAAAGGCAAGGCCTTTTTTACCATCATTACCGGCCCGAAAAAATTAACAGAAAAAACCCTGTGGTAACTTTCCATTGGGGTATCTTCCACTGGAGCAAATTCTCCAAGACCGGCATTGTTAATCAGGACATCCAAACGGTTGTTCCAATTATCCTTCACCCATTGAAAAGTCTTTTCAACCGCATCTTCACTTGCCACATCGGCTTCAATCCAGGAACAACCTAAGGCATTTGCGGCCTTTTCAAGGCGACCACTGTTGCGGCCTGTAATCAGGACTTCAGCGCCATGCTCCACCAGCATTCTTGCTGTGGATTTACCAACGCCCGAAGAGCCTCCGGTTACAATTATTTTGCTTCCTTTTAGATTCATTGCTTCAAACACACATTTGCCAAAGCCATGCCACATTTGTGCCAATGGCAGATTTTATGCCTTACTCTTCGCCCAGATCTTCACAATGCCAGAGATGCTGCGGCTTTGGTTGCGGACTTGCGGCTGGATGGCCCCCCTGCTTCAAATTGAGGATTTTTTGAATGATGCGCTGCCTTTCTGCCTGAATCATGACATCCATTTCTTTCTCTTCATTCAGGTCAAACATTTTTTCACCATCCACAAAAGTTTTTTCTGCTCTGGCAGAAACTGACAGCGGGTTGTCAGTCCAGATGACAAGGTCCGCATCTTTCCCAACCTTCAAGCTGCCCATTTTCTGGTCAAGGTGCAGAAGTTTGGCAGGATTTAAAGTAACCATTTTCATTGCCTCCTGCTCGGATACTCCGCCATATTTAATGGTTTTGGCAGCCTCCTGATTGAGTCTTGTGGCCATCTCCGCATCGTCTGAATTGATTGCCACAGTAAGTCCATGTTGTTGCATCAAGGCAGCGTTGTAAGGGATGGCATCCTTTACCTCCATTTTATATGCCCACCAATCAGAAAAAGTAGAAGCGCCTGCGCCATGTTTTTTCATCTTGTCGGCCACTTTATATCCTTCCAGGATGTGGGTGAAGGTGTTTACCCGAAACTTCATGCTGTCGGCCACATGCATCAGCATATTGATTTCAGATTGCACATAACTGTGGCAGGTGATAAAACGCTTTTGCTCCAGAATTTCAGCCAGGGTTTCGAGTTTGAGGTCCCGACGAAAAGGACCAGCTGTTTTGGCTTTCGGCGTATCCCGCTCGCGGATATATTCTTTGGCTTTGGTAAAGGCATCAAAAAACAATTGCTCAACCCCCATGCGGGTTTGTGGATATCGAATGGTATTGAAATCACCCCAGTTGGATTGTTTCACATTTTCGCCAAGTGCAAACTTGATGAAACCGGGCGCTCCTTCAATTTTCATTTGAGATGGTATTTTACCCCATCGCATTTTTATCAAGGAAGATTGACCGCCAATGGCATTGGCCGAGCCATGAAGTTGCTGCACCGCGGTTACACCCCCGGCGAGATGTCTGTAAATGTTGATGTCGTCTGCTTCTACAACATCGCCGATGCGAACTTCCATTGAAGTGGTGGAAGAGCCTTCATTAACGCCCCTTGAAATGGCAATATGGCTGTGTTCATCGATGATGCCTGCCGTAATATGACGACCAGCCGCATCCAAAACCTTGGCTCCGGCCGGAACTGTAAGTCCTTTGCCGATGGCGCTTATTTTTCCATTAATTACAAGAAGGTCGGTTTCATTTAGGATGCCCTCTGTTTCATTGGTCCAGATAGTGGCATTTTTAATAAGCAAGGTCCCGGAAGCAGCGGCCTGTTGTTTTGGTTTTCCATATGCCTGAAAAGGATACCAGACTTCGCCCGGATTGGTTTTTACAATTGGTTTGGGAGGGCTAAGGCTATCTTTTCCGGCTTGAATTTCACGCGCTTGCCAATTTGCCTTACCCGATTTAAGTCCGGTAAACCAGCCTTGAAAGCCATTTGCCGTTGACCAGCCAGCAAACTGAAGCCTGCTGGAAGTGTCGAGCGCTTTAATTTTTGCAGTGAAATTTATCCTTCCGGATTCGAGCGCACCACTTGCCTGAATTTTCTGCGTATCGCTGGCAAGGATAAGGAAGTCGGCTTTGCCATCGCGGCGGGTGATTTTTAACTGGTAAGTACTGTCATTTCCAATCCGCAGTCTGAAATTTCCAATTCGGCCCTGTGGTTCAGTATTCACAACATAGCGCTTGCCCATTACATAATGGTCGAGAATGAGCGAGCCATGGCGGAAGATGTTTCCGGATGCCACAAAAAATGCTGCATTTGAACCCGGCTTCAAACTGCCGATTTTGTCCTGCATTCCTGCAAAGCTTGCTGGGCGCGATGTAAGTGCTGCGAGCGCCTCATCTTCTGAAAGGCCACATTCAACCACCTTTCTAAGCTGGGATAAAAAGGACTTCTGATCCTTTAAATCTGCAAGGGTAAAGGCAAAAGGAACCTGCTTTGCTGCCAGCATTGAGGCATTATAAGGAGCAAGTTCCCAATGCTTCAGGTCTGCAACCGAAACAAGATTCGCGTCCATAGGATCTTCCAAATCCGGCATTTCAGGAAATTGAAGCGAAACCAGCAGTGGAAATCCGGCCGCTTTAATTTCATCGAGGCGCTGGTATTCATCACCTTTCGCTTTAATCAGAAGTTTCAAACCAAACTCGGATGCGATGGCAGAAGCGCGCAGAATTTCATATTTCTGGGAAGTTTCAAACAACCAGGTTTCATTTCGGCTGCGGAGAAGAGCATCCATTCCCGGACCTCCGTTTTTGCCAGCTTTCGAAAACCAGTCAGCATCCAGAAAAGTCTGCCTCAAAAGCGCAATTGAGCCCATCTGGGAGGAAGGATATTGCTGATTGGAACGGCCTTTCTGGAAGGAGAGCCCCGAAAAAAGTCGATGTTTTAAAACAAGTTTGCTGTTTTCGCCTTCCGCCAAAGCTGCAAGACAAGCGCTGCCCCGCATAATTCCGTCTTTGGGTGTGACAGACACATAGCCAAAACCAAGTTTGCGAAGCTCCTCAGCTTCTTTTTGATTTTGCTGAAAAGCTGTTGACGCATCAAATTCTGGTTTCAAGCACTGGTTCCATAAAAAAGTGCCCGGTCTGGAAGACTCATACTGCGGGCCCATGGGATAGCTGCGGTCGCCGCTTTCTCCTTTGCCTGCTGGAGCCGCCATTCCATACGATGAGAAAAGATCGATAAAGGATGGATAAACCCAGGCGCCTTTCAAATCCCTGCTTTCAACACCTGCAGGAATTTTTATGTCTTTTCCAGCAGCCACAATTTTTCCATCGCTTACAAGTAAAGAAGCGCCTTGCAAAACCTGACCGGCAGAAACCACCAGTGTTGCATTGCGCAAAACAAAAGTGTAGGAACGCTCATCTGTCAATTTTGCCTGAGGGAGTTTAAACTGAGCAATTGAATTCAAGCCAGACAGGCAAATGCAAAATACGAAAAGGCGTTTTAATGATGTCTTCATAGGTTCTTAGCTTCTAGGCCTGACAATATTCGTGTAATTTCTTTTGCCAGCATATGGTCTTTTTCTGTTACCGTGTTTCCTGCATCGTGGGTGCTCAGTTGAATGCTTACACGGTTGTACACATTGCTCCATTCGGGATGATGATTTTGCTTTTCTGCCACGATGGCCACAGAAACCATGAAAGAAATTGCTGCACCAAAGTCTGGAAACAACAAAGAACAAGTCATTTTATCACCGGATTCCTTCCAGATTACATCCATAATGGAAACTACTTTTAAATTTTAAACAATTTATTAACAGACAATTACGCAAAAAATAGACCTGCTGATTTTTTACAAATATGGGGTTTTACATCCAAATGGCTTTCAGCCTTTCAAATGTACCTTTTCACTGGCGTATGCGTTTGTCTCAAGGGCAATTTGAATCACCTTTGACTTAAGGAAAAAGAGAGAAGAACTGATTCCTAAAGCTGCCCATCCGAGCCACAACGGCCGGATAGGCAGAAAAGTAAAAATCATTTAATATTTAATTAAACGGATACTATTATGACCCAACTACAGTTAATCCCCAAAGAACAACTTGGTAACTTTCGCTTTTCAAACATTGAAGTTTTGAGAGGCGACTGGGAGAAAGTTTATCGCCTTTTCAGTCTGCGTCGTGCCGAAAGACTTGGAAATAATTTTAAAGGAAAAGTTAGAATTACCTTCCGGACATCCGGAAATGAAACCAAATCTGTAGATACCACAGTTTGGTCTACCACAGAAGATCATGTCTCTTTAAAAGGAGGAATGTCTATACCCGTCCGTTCAATTGTGAGTGTAGAATTTTAATTTAAACTCAGATTATTAACCGAACCGCACCCGACCATTATTGGTCGGGTTTTTTGTTATGGGCTATTTTATAAAACGGGCAAAAAAAGTATGTCATAAAAGAGGAATTTTTTGTCGAGAAAGAACCGCGTTCCATTTTCCATTGCTATTTTGCTTGCACTAATCTAATAACTAATGTTTAACTTAATTAAATGATTTTCAGTCATGATGGATAACAAAGCAGAAAAATTAAAAGCCCTTCAGCTCACAATTGACAAGCTGGACAAAGAATACGGAAAAGGCACCGTAATGAAACTCAGCGATGAGAAGGTGATGGATGTGCCCGCCATTTCTACCGGTTCAATTGGATTGGACATCGCACTTGGCATTGGTGGACTTCCGCGTGGCCGTGTGGTAGAAATTTATGGACCAGAATCCTCAGGAAAAACAACGCTCACCATGCACTGCATTGCCGAAGCACAAAAAGCCGGTGGCATTGCAGCATTCATCGATGCCGAACACGCTTTCGACAAAGCATATGCAGAGAAGCTGGGCATCGACACTGAAAACCTCCTGATTTCTCAGCCAGACAATGGCGAACAGGCACTCGAAATTACCGAGCACCTGATTCGTTCCGGCGCAATCGATATCATTGTAATTGACTCGGTGGCAGCACTGGTTCCAAAAAGTGAACTCGAAGGCGAAATGGGCGAAAGCAAAATGGGCCTTCAGGCAAGATTGATGAGTCAGGCATTGCGGAAGCTTACCGGCACCATCAACAAAACAGGTTGCCTTTGCATTTTCATCAACCAGCTTCGCGA
>CAMDMI010000165.1 GCA_945902135.1 Spirosoma fluviale | reverse complement strand
TTCAGAAGATCTTGGTGAAGTAGCAAATGACGGAATTTTTCAGGTTTTGGGAAGGCTTGATCAGGCTGAAATTCGTGGCTGTAACCTTTTGTTTGCAGATTAAGACCAAGATTATTTTTCAATTTTTCCAATCAAGCACTTTGGCTTATCCTTGCCTTAGGAAATGGCGAAGTCAATTCCACTAATTCCATCATCCAGAAATGAAAAAAGCATATGTATTCCCCGGACAGGGGGCGCAATTCCCGGGAATGGGTAAAGACCTTTTCAAACAACACGACTCCATAAAAGACCTCTTTACCATTGCGAATGAAATCGTGGGTTACGACCTTCAGAAAATCATGTTTGAAGGAACGGAAGAAGAGCTAAAACAAACCAAGGTAACCCAGCCTGCCATATTTCTGCATTCTGTAGCCAAGGCTAAAAGTCTGGGTGCTGATTTTAAGCCAGACATGGTTGCAGGCCATAGCCTCGGAGAATTTTCAGCGCTTGTTGCCGCTGGTGCAATGGATTTTCGGGATGGAATGACACTCGTTTTGAAAAGAGCCCTGGCCATGCAAAAGGCATGCGAAATGCAGCCTTCAACCATGGCCGCGGTCCTTGGATTAGAAGACAACATTGTAGAAGAAATTTGCGCATCCATTGTGGATGGAGTGGTGGTTCCGGCCAATTACAATTGCCCTGGCCAACTGGTTATTTCCGGTTCTGTTGCGGCGGTTGAAGCAGCCTGCGAAAAACTAAAAGCAGCTGGCGCAAAAAGAGCTTTGCTTCTTCCGGTTGGAGGCGCATTCCATTCACCTTTGATGGAACCTGCTCGTCAGGACCTAGAAAAAGCCATCATGGAAACCAACATTTCAGCGCCAATCTGTCCCATTTACCAGAATTTCACCGCGCTTCCTTCAATCGATGTTTCGGTTATCCGAAAGAACCTTGCCCTTCAACTCACCGGGCCCGTGCGCTGGACGCAAACCGTGCAAAATATGGTGGCCGATGGTGCCGGAATTTTCACTGAACTTGGACCAGGAAAAGTTTTGCAAGGCCTCGTTCAGAAAATACACCGGGATGCCCAAATTGAATCTGCCTGAACGGACAGGAAATAAGCTATGCGCACCCAAATTTTCAGCAAAGCAGACAGGCCTTTCGACTGGTTTGACATTCATTCGCCAGACGAAGAGGAACTTGAATTACTTGCCGCCGAACTCAACATTCCCGGGATTTACATCCAGGATATTCTGCAAGCAGAACACTTGCCAAAAACTGAAACCATTGGAGAAGACGACACCGTTTTCTTAATCGCAAGGGCCATCGATCCGGGAAATGGCAAATTAGAATTCAACTCGATTAAGGAAATCTCAAACAAAATTGCGATTTACTACAGTCAGGACCGGATTATTACGATCCACCGCCGGCATTTTCCCTGGCTGGAAGAACTGATCAGAAAAAGCCATTCTTATCCTTTGGATACAAGCCCATTCAGAGTGGTTTCAAGCATCCTTAAACAAAGTTTCCGATCCTTTGAGCCAGCATTGTTTCGCATGAATGCAGACCTGGAATTTTATGAAAGCAAGCTGCTTGAATCAGAACATACACCTCCGCTTGCAAGAAGTTTATATGGTGTAAAAAGAAAGGCCTCTGTTCTTCAGCAATTGTTTACTGTATCCGGATCGCTGGCAGAATTCCTAAAAAGCCCGGAAAACCCGGATCCCATTGCGCAAGATGCCTACGACATGTTTCAGCGAATTAATACCCTGGCGGAAGATGTAAATGAAAGAGCTGCGAGTCTTATTAACCTGAACCTTGCAATTTCTGGTCAGCGCAACAATGATGTAATGCGTTTCCTGACTGTTTATTCCGCATTTTTCTTACCATTGACTTTCCTAGTTGGAATTTATGGAATGAATTTTGAATTCATGCCTGAATTGAAACATCCGATGGGCTATGCAGCCACCTGGATTTTAATTTTACTGACCACTGGTTTCCACTTGTGGTGGTTCCGCCGGAAAAAGTGGCTTTAAAAATAGCTGCCTAAGCAGGCTCTTGCTGACTCAGGCAATGAAAGCTGCCCAATCCCCAGATTAAATCTGTGGAATCAATGCCATAAATCACACGGTCGGAAAAGCACTTATGAATTATTTGAAGTGCCTTCGAATCATTTTTTCTATCGCCGAAAACCGGCACATAAACTGCGCCATTTCCGATATAAAAATTCGCATAACTGGCTGGAAGTCTTTGCTCTTCCCAGATTACTGGCGCAGGCATCGGAATCTCCACAATGTTAATCGGTTTGCCATTGGGCAATCTGAAACTCCGAAGCATTTTTAGATTTTCCTGAAGAATTTCATAATTCTCCTCTTGCGGATCTTCCTCCACTGCGGCAAGCACGGTATCTGGTTTTACAAAACGAACAATGTCATCAATGTGTCCATCGGTGTCGTCACCGACGATTCCCTCTCCAAGCCAAAGAACCTGATCAGCACCGTAAAACTCTTTCAAATACCATTCAATATCATCCTGAGACAAATCCGGATTGCGATTTTCATTGAGCAAGCATGCCGTGGTGGTCATGATGGTTCCAGCACCATTAAATTCAACAGCACCGCCTTCCATCACAATGCCCGGATGAAAACAAGGAATATCAAGATGTTCGGCTACTTTCGTAGGAATAACATCGTCCAGATCAAATGGAGGATATTTCCCTCCCCAAGCATTGTAACCCCAATCTACAATCGCCCGCTTATCAGGACTATTTTTATGCAATAAAAAAGCCGGGCCGTGGTCGCGGCACCAGGCATCATTGCTTGGGAAATGGTGAAAATGAATGTTGTGCCGGTTGTGGTCCAAATCTTTCAGGCGACGAATTGCATCCGCCTCCATTTCAGGTCCAGCCACATTGATGTTGACTGATTCATGAAAACTAAGCTTCGAAATAAACTCACAGTAAGCCGGATATGCCGATTCCAGTTTTCCAGGCCAGGATTCCTCTTTATGAATCCAGCTTAGCCAAGTACCAAGATGGCGAGCCCATTCAGGCGGAAAATAATATCCCTGTGCCTTTGGTGTCGGTCCTTCAAAACGGGTTTTATTAATCACAATTCCAAACTCACCCTTAATCCTTAGGTTTGCGGTGCAAAACAAGCAAAAGAAGTCGGATATGCAGTTCCAAGTTTTCGCCAATGACAAACAATCTTCTGCCAGGGCAGGATTGATTAACACGGACCGCGGTGCAATAGAAACACCTATTTTCATGCCCGTGGGCACGGCAGGCAGTGTTAAGGCGGTGCATCCCAGAGAATTAAAGGCCGATATCCGGGCGCAAATTATTCTTGGAAATACTTACCACCTCTACCTCAGGCCTGGCACAGATGTACTTGAAAATGCAGGTGGTTTGCATAAATTCAATGGCTGGGACAGACCAATTCTCACTGACAGCGGTGGATATCAGGTTTTCAGTCTGGCTGCACAAAGGAAGATTACGGAGAAGGGAGTCACTTTTAAATCCCATATTGATGGGAGCAGCCATTTGTTTTCACCTGAAAAATCGATGGAAATTCAGCGCAGCATTGGTGGCGATATCGTAATGGCATTTGATGAATGTCCACCTTATCCAAGCACCTACAAGTATGCCAAGGATTCCATGGAAATGACACATAGATGGCTCGACCGTTGCATTGAATGGATGAAAGAAAACCCACCCATTTATGGGCATGAACAAAGCTTATTTCCGATTGTTCAGGGCTCGGTTTTTCCCGATTTAAGAAAGGAAAGTGCCGCTTTTGCTGCCTCCAGAAATATGCCTGGCAATGCCATTGGCGGACTTTCCGTGGGTGAGCCAGCGGAAATGATGTATGAGCACACGGCCATCGTTACCGAAATTCTGCCCGCATCGAAACCCCGCTATCTTATGGGGGTTGGCACGCCAGCCAACATTCTCGAGTGCATCGCCTTGGGTGTAGATATGTTTGATTGCGTAATGCCTACCCGGAATGGCCGAAACGGAATGTTGTTCACTTCTGAAGGTATCATCAACATCAAAAACGAAAAGTGGAAATTCGATAATTCACCGATTGATGCCGGAATTGACTGCTTTGCATCCCAAGAATACAGCAAATCTTACCTTCGGCATTTGTTTGTTTCCAAAGAAATTCTTGCCCTTCAAATTGCCTCGATTCACAACCTGGCGTTTTATATCAATCTTGTAAAGCAAGCTAGGGAAAAAATTATTGCTCAGTGCTTTGCATCTTGGAAGGAGGAGGCAATTGCCCGATACATGAAGCGTCTTTAGCACTTGCCTGACTTATGGCAGACTGATAAGTATTCTTGATTTCCAGAACATAAGTTACCACCACCTTGTCTGAGGTGATAGGAAATTTAATCTTTACACAATCAGGAAAGGCGCTGTTTCCTGTTAAATATCCTGAACCCTAATAAGATTGCGGATGTGAAAACGTTTACCAACCAGTCAGGTCTAGCCATCGACATTCTAACAAGTTTCGGCCAAATGGTCTGGAGCAGGGATGTGGTAGAAGGAGTAACCGCTTTCATCACCGAAAATTTTTCTCGGGTATATGAGGTTCCGATGGACCTCTTGCGGATGAACCCGGAGATTGTGAGAAGCAGTATCCATCCGGAAGACGCAGCCGCAGCAGAGGTTTATTCAAAAAACCTCCTTTCAAACAATTTTGAAGAAATTGAATACCGGATAATAACACCGTCCGGTGTCATAAAATGGCTGCATGAAAAAAAACAGATTGTAAAAAATTCCAGTGGCGAAATCATCCGTTTAGATTTCCTGGCGCTGGAAATTACAGGAAGTAAACTGGAAGAAATCAGACTTACAGAATCTGAGGCCACATTCCGATCCCTGTTTTTGGGCAATCCAAATGCCATGTGGGTTTATGACACCACAAGTCTTAACTTCTTGGCGGTGAATGAATCTGCAATGAAATTCTACGGCTACACGCAGTCGGAATTTGAAAAAATGACCATTCGCCAAATCAGGCCTAAGGAAGATGTAGAAGATCTGCTCGAGGCCATTCGCTGCAATCGGCTCGAAGAACGAAGTGCCCAAATATGGCGGCATGTGAAAAAAGATGGCAGCATTGTTTTTGTAAAACTATCCGCCGGCAACATTCAGTTTCAAGGAAAGCAGGCAAGGGTGGTGTTGGCCAATGATGTGAGTTTGCAGGTAATGGCCGAAAAAGAAACTGAAGCCGCCAACCAATACCTTTTTCGCTTTCGGGATACCGTTTCCAAAAACAGCTTAATGGCCTTACTCGACAAGTCAGGAAAAATTGTTTTTATAAACGATAATCTGCGACTGAAAAAAGACAAACTCGGTGCCGATTGCACCGGCCATTACTGGACATGCCTGCAGTCTAGCAGCTACAAAGACGAACACAACCAGGAGATAATCAATGCCATTCAAGGCAAAAAACACTGGAAAGGCGAAAGGAAATTTGCAGGTTCAAAGGACCAAGATTTTTGGGTAAACCTCTCAATTATCCCCATTGAAGAAACCCAAAAAGAATACGAAGCCAGTTTTATTCTGATTGCCGATGACATATCAATACTGAAAGCAACTGAAAAACGCAACCGTGAATATGCCCTTAAACTTCACAGCATTCTCGAAGGTGTAACAGATCCTCTCTTTGTGATGGACAGCAAGTGGATTATCACCAATGCCAACAAGGAAAC
>CAMDMI010000164.1 GCA_945902135.1 Spirosoma fluviale | reverse complement strand
TATCATTTTTAAAACAACTATAAAATTCCTTTTCATCGCTTCAGCAAAATACCCGAACTCCCCGTTTTTGAAGAGGAAAGCACAACCGAATAACGCTTGTCGCCGGTCAAAATCTGAAGATCTGCCGTATTGGGTGGAATCTGACCTTCGCTTTCCGAGTGCAGAATAAATGAAGCTTCTTTTCTGTCTTTTCCCATGATCAGAAAAAACCGCAGCGGATGCTTTGTAACCTGAATGTTCCGCCCAATCCAATCGCGGTCGTAGTAAAGCGAAACCATATCGCCATCTTCCTCCTGGTCATCACGCAGTTCCAAAAATATGGTGTCACTGGTAACTGGAATTTCTTTTGTGTACACAACTGGCCGACCCGCAAGTTCCCGTGGTCTGACATTTTTGTGCAGATATTTCAATTCAAAATTGAATTCATTCTGATTGGGTTCCGCCACAAATTGTAGCACATTTCGTTTTAGTGTCCAAACGCCCTTTCTGTTACAGCGATAAGAAACAGCCCGCATTCCTTCTGGAAAAATCCAAGCCCGGGAATAGTTTTTAAAATTGCCCGGATGTGTCCAGTCGTAACGCTTTCCATACGGATTATCAACCCTGGCTGTATCAAAGGGGATGATGAGGGTATCTCCATTTCTACGAACCACAGCCGACCAATTAAAAGCCGACAAAATATTCTCTCCTCCGGGCGGATAAAAAGAAATGATGCCATTGTTTTTTGCATCCAATGAATCTTTTAATGGCCTCGGAAATTCATACAAAAAGCTGAGCGTGTCGTCGTTGGCTTTCCAGAAAGCATCACTTTCAAATGAAGTTTTCTTGC
This sequence comes from Spirosoma fluviale, assembly GCA_945902135.1. GTDB lineage: Bacteria > Bacteroidota > Bacteroidia > Cytophagales > Flexibacteraceae > CAMDMI01. The sequence goes on along the minus strand of CAMDMI010000164.1, from coordinate 4,899 downwards.
TGGTTTGCAATTCATAACCGGTGAGGCCATCTGGGTTGATGAACTTCACTTTCTGGTGGTAATCGTATTTGCCAAAAAATTCTTTCACCTGCCGGACAACCTCCATAGACGGCGGACGACCCGGATATTTTGCCTGTGCTTCTGCCAGATTCGGCCGAAGAATAACAAGCAGCAGAACTGCAACCAAAACTCTCATTTACATTGGAAATTTTGCCACAAGGAAACAAGATTTCGATAGAATCAAAAGCCTACATCCGCTCCGGCATCACAATGCCCAGAATTTTTCCACAGGCACGGATTGCTTCTCCTGTATGGTTAGAAAGAGCCACCCTGAATTGAACCAGCTGAGGCGTTTCTGCCTGAAAAATAGATTCATGGGCAAAAAAGCTGTTGTAAAGCCTGCTAGTTTCGTACATGTAATTGGCCAGTACGGCAGGGCTATAATTTTCGGCTGCTTCGGCGAGATGCGACCTGAAACGAAGCAAGTGCATAAGTAAATCTTTCTCAGTCTTGCTTAGGCTGGCCGGCATATGGTTGAATTTCTCCCCGATTCCGGATTGGCTGGCCTTGCGGCAAATGGAAGAAATCCTAGCATGCGTGTACTGAATGGCGGTTGCTGTATTCCCGTTTAATTCAATCGACTCCTGCGGATTGAAAAGCATGCGCTTTTTGGGATCCACTTTCAACAGAAAATAACGAATGGCACCAATGCCCAGAACCTCGTACAAAGTTTCGAGTTCATCAGCTTGAAAATCTGCGATTTTACCGAGTTCTGCGGTTTTTTCCCTTGCGGCTCCAACCACCTCTTTCATGAGATCGTCTGCATCCACTACCGTTCCTTCACGGCTTTTCATTTTGCCGGTTGGCAGGTCCACCATGCCATAACTTAAATGGTGAAGTCCGAATGCATACGGCCTTTCCAGTTTTCTAAGGATATGGAAAAGCACTTCAAAATGATAATCCTGTTCATTTCCAACCACATAAACAGAGCGCTCCATCCCATAATCCTGGTATTTGAGGTCTGCCGTTCCAATGTCCTGGGTGATGTAAACCGAAGTGCCATCGGCGCGAAGCACCAGTTTATGATCGAGTCCCTCCCCGCTCAGGTCAATCCATACAGAACCGTCCTCTTTTTTGTAGAATACCCCTTTTTGAAGTCCTTCCTGAACAATGTCTTTGCCAAGGATATAGGTATCCGATTCGTAATAGTATTTATCAAAATGGATGCCCATCCGCCGATAAGAGGCTTCAAAACCTTCATACACCCAAGCGTTCATGGTTTTCCACAAGTCCTTTACTTCTGGATTTCCATTTTCCCAATCAAGGAGCATCTGACGGGCTTCCAGTAAAATTGAGGCCTTTTCGGCTGCTTCTGCTTCCGGCATTCCACTGGCAACCAAAGCTTCCGTTTCTTCCTTATACATTGTGTTGTACAACACATAATAGTTGCCCACGAAATGGTCGCCTTTGATGCCGGCACCGGCAGGTGTTTCTCCATTTGCCTTGCGCTTGTAGGCCACCATGGACTTACAAATATGAATTCCGCGGTCGTTGATCAGATTGGCCCTGATTACTTCAAATCCTGCATATTCCATGAGTTCCGACAATGCGGCACCCAGAAAAATATTTCGCACGTGGCCCAAATGCAGGGGTTTGTTGGTATTGGGAGAAGAAAACTCCACCAGCACTTTCTGACCATTTCTAGCCATTGGTCCAAAGCCATCAGATTGGGTGAGATTCCACAATTCAGAGAGCCAGGCTCGGTCGTTGATGGAAAGATTCAGGAAACCTTTCACTACATTGAATCCAGAAATTTCCGGGCAATGCTCCGAAAGGTAAGTACCTATTTCCTGACCTACCTGCTCCGGACTTTTTCCCATAATTTTTGTCAAGGGAAAGCAGACAAGTGTAATGTCGCCTTCAAATTCAGGTTTTGTGGGCGAAATGGTGAGTTCGGGCAGGGTGCTTCCCGGAGTTCCAAGGGATCGGATTGCATTTCCAATCTGGTTCCGGATGTTGTTTTCAAGGCCTTGCATAGGTTGCGGATTTTTTTGAAGGAGCAAATATAGGCCAAAGCCGGTGGGGACGCTTTGTGCTTTCATCCGATTTAATCTTCAATGCCACCTCAATGTGATTTGATTCTTTAGATTTGCAACAGAGTAGGCTTCAAAATGTATGGAAATCACTAACCTCCTTCGGGAAGAAACCAGATCTAAGAAGATATTTATACGAATGCTGGCAGGACTGAGTGGATACACATTGATCCTTTCTGTACTTTATTTCCTGATTGGCCTCGATGCTGTTGCACGATTGAATTTAACAACGGGCTTACTTGCACCATTGGCTATTTTTTTAACAAAAAGAGGCTATTTTCTTCCATCAAAAATATTCATGCACCTCCTTGTGCTTATAATAATTTTGTTGAGCAATTGCATTTACTCTATCCAATCGCTCATCCTGACCTTTCTGGTACCGCTTGTTCAGAGTGCCCTCACTGTTTTCAACAAGAAAGAATGGCCCTGGACTGCCGGCTTTTTGGCAATCATTATGGGCTTGGTGCCGTTCATTATTATTTCGGATTTCCGGATTTTACCCATAGGAATGGATGGTTCAATTTTAGAGACAGTCCAGTTATTGAATGTAGTGGGGTCAATTGGTTTTGCGGTAATTCAAATCTCTTTTGCTTCATCTGTCAATGAAGAATTCAGACAAATTCTGGAGATTCGCAACCAGGAATCAGAGGACCGAAGTCAACTTTTAATGTCCGCCCTTTCAACGAGGGATAAGTTATTCAATATGCTGGCCCACGACCTGAGGAGTCCATTTGTTGCCCTTCAATCTGGCTTTGGAATTTTGGAAGATTATCCAGTGCCTGAGGATAAAAAATGGATTCTGAATGAAATCCGTGAGAATACACGAAACACATTAAGTTTGCTCGACAACACCCTCGCCTGGGCTCGCTCTCAAACCGACAACATCCACTTTTCTCCCAAAGAAATTCCGGTTAAGGAAATCATTGGAAAGTTGAGCAACAATTTCAGCTTTCATTACCGGACAAAAAACATCAATATTCATTTGGAAACCGGGGATAAAATCCATGCATTTGCAGACCACGATATGTTGGCCTCCATTTTACAAAACCTAATATCCAACGCCATCAAATTCACCCCCAAGGGTGGCGATATCTGGATTTCAGCAGTGGCGGTTAGCAATGGAACAGAATTCCGGATACGGGATTCTGGCACAGGGATGACCAAGGAGGAAGTGGCGCAAATTTTATCCGGAGGCACATTCTCAAAACCGGGTACAGGCAGAGAAAAAGGACACGGCGTGGGCCTCTTGCTTGTGAGAGAGTTTTTATCAAGACACGATTGCGCGCTTGTAATTAAATCCGCCAAGGACATGGGCACAGAATTCAGCTTCATGCTGCCTCATTCCCCAAAATCAGTTAGTTGATCGCAATAGAAGTAGCGACGATTATTTGCTGAGAGGCTTTGGATTAATGCCTGATTTTCTTTTGATTTGTCATAACCAAATTTATTCCATATGGTGAAAAATTTCATTTCCAAACTGTCATTCGTATTTGCAATTTCCTTGTGCCTGCAAGCCCAGGCCCAGGAACTAACTGGCAAATCAGCCTCGAACAGAATAGCCGGGGCAAACCGAATTGTTTTAAAAGAAAACAATGAGCCATCATTCGTCCATTTTGAAAGTGGGCAGGGGCCAAAAGTTTCAGAATTCGGCCTTTGGCTTCAAAAAAATCTGGGGTATTCTTCCACTTTTGGTCTTTCACCAATTGGTTTAGAAAAAGACAAACTCGGATTTGAACATCTTCGTTTTCTGCAAACCTATAATGGATATCCCATTAACCACAGCATGCTGATTGTGCACGCCAAAGGCAGTGAGGTAGTATCCTTTAATGGCGACCTTGCTCCTAAACAAATTGCGCCAGCCAAGCAGAACATTTCTTTTTCCCAATCAATTGAAGCAGCCAAAAAACATGTAGGCGCCTCTGTTTATAAGTGGGAACTTCCGTCACAGGAACAATTTATCCGCAACGAACAACACGATGAAAAGGCCACCTTCGTACCAAGTCAAGAAATTTTATGGACCAAAGGAAAAGGCAAGGGTGGTGATTTAGAGCTTGCATATCGCCTGAACATTTACGCACACGAGCCAATGTCCAGACAGTATGTATTTGTAAGCACTGCAAGTGGAGAAGTACTTGGCACTGAAAATCTAATCCATCATGCAGATGTGAATGGAACAGCGATTACTGGTTTTTCGGGCACTCAAACCATCACAACTGATTTTACTGGCACCAATTACAGACTTCGCGAAACATCAAGGGGTTTGGGTGTTGAAACCTATAATCTCCAAAAAACCACAACTTATGCAAACACCGATTTTGTGGATGATGACAATACCTGGAACAATGCAAATGCGAATCTGGATCAATATGCGACCGATGCACATTTGGGAACAGAAAAAACCTACGATTACTTTTTCACAAAATTCAACAGAAATTCCATTGACAACTTAGGATTCAAACTTTTAAGTTATGTGCACTACAGTACCAATTATGTAAATGCTTTCTGGGATGGAACCAGAATGACTTATGGGGACGGAAATGCAAGCTACAGGCCACTTACTTCAATTGATGTTGCAGCCCATGAAGTTACCCATGGACTTACCTCCAAAACTGCCAACTTGGTTTATTCATACGAATCGGGTGCAATGAATGAAGGGTTTTCTGACATCTTCGGTACCGCAATCGAATTTTACAACGGTGTGAATGCCGATTGGCTTATTGGTGAAGATTTCGGATCGCCATTCAGAAGTATGTCGAACCCCAATTTATACAACCAGCCGGACACCTATCTGGGCACAGCTTGGTAT
>CAMDMI010000163.1 GCA_945902135.1 Spirosoma fluviale | reverse complement strand
AAACGGTACCGAAGAAAGAAATCAGCTGGAAAGAATGAAGGAGAAACTGGCTGAACAAGGCTGTGAAATCCATACTTCGCCACTTGAGTTTTTACTTCCGCTGGATAAATTGCCCTGGCGCATCAATCAGATACCGGATGTGTTTACTGCCTGGCGAAAGGTGGTTGAAGGAATTGGCCTTCCTGAGGATTTTATTCCCCGGCCAGACTCGGTTCCTTCGCCTGTTCTCCCTGAAACCATCTTCCCAAATCTGTCTGAATTTGGTTTGGAAATTCCAGTTGCGGACCAAAGAACTGCCTTTCCCTTTCGTGCAGGAGAAGCGGCCGCTATGGAACGAATTCATTATTACGGTCCGGAAAGTCAGCTTCTTTCGCAATACAAAGAAACCCGTAACGGACTTGTTGGAACTGATTATTCCTCCAAACTGAGTCCTTGGCTTGCAAATGGAAATCTATCGGCACGCATGGTTTTCTGCGAGGTGAAGCGATATGAGCAGGAATTCGGCGCCAATCAATCTACCTATTGGTTGATTTTCGAGTTGCGATGGCGGGATTTTTTCCGCCTTATGATGCTCAAGTACGGACATCTGCTTTTTAGTTTTCACGGATTCCGAAGGGAATTTTCACCTCCTGCCGGTCGGGATGAAAATGCTTTTAAGCGTTGGAAAGAAGGGAAAACCGGACAGCCTTTTGTGGATGCCGCCATGAAAGAATTAAATGCCACCGGTTTTATGGGCAACCGAATGCGACAGGTGACGGCCTCCTGGCTGGTCGATCACATGAATATGGACTGGCGCCTTGGTGCTGCCTGGTTTGAAGAGCAGCTTATCGATTACGATGTGGCCAGCAACTGGGGCAACTGGGCCTACCAGGCCGGCGTTGGCAATGACCCGCGGGGAAAAAGAGTTTTTAATGCCGAGCGGCAGGCAGAAATGTACGACCCCGGTAAAGAGTACCAAAGGCTCTGGTCAAAAGGCTAGAACTTCTTTTCCTGAGTTTCTTAATTTCTGAAAATCTCAAGATAATTTTTGATAGGAAAAACAAAAAGCGATCGATGTGGTTAAAAATACATGAATTGTTTTTCTGGTAAGTTCATTCCTTCATTTCTATTGGCATTTTTTCTATTGATTGATGCCATGCAGGCCCAAACTTATGTAAGTGGCGGCATTTACAACAATACCACCTGGACGCTGGCCAACAGTCCTTACATTATGACTGGATCGATGGTGGTTTTCCCGGGCAGAACCCTCACCATCGAACCTGGGGTGGAAGTTCGGGTGCGGTATGGCGGAATTCCCAATACGGGTCTGATGCATTACCTCGAAATCAGAGGTAGTTTGGTGGCAATCGGGACAAAAGAAAACAGGATTTTGTTCCATAGTGAAACGGTCAGCAGCGATTATTCCTGGTTGGGCATCAATGTAAAAGCAAGTCAAGGTGGCCAGATCACCATGGATTATTTCGAATTTAATGATGCCTATTGGGGAATCACGGCAGACCAGCAAGGCTCGCCATTAATCGATTTTCACCACTGTATTTTCCGGCACAACAACTACGCCGTGCAGCCATTTGGGCCCTTGAATTTTTACGATTGTTTGTTTGAAAGAAATGGTCAGGCCATTGCCTCTGGCTGGCAGTTGAATCATGTAATTGGAGTGAAGCGTTGCGAGTTTCTCAAGAACTTTTCCTGCAATGGTTTTCAAAGTCTGCTTTCGGTAGACAGTTGTTTGGTAAAAGAAAATATGAACGGCATCTGGTATGCCAATGGACCGATTACAAACACACTTTTTGAGCGCAACACTTTTGCCATATACGCTGTTAACGGAAACATTTCCAATTGTAATTTTAAGAACAATTATAAGGGTCTTGTTGAGTTTCTCGGTATAGCCAGGAATTGTAGTTTCAGTGGCAACGGCCTTGCGGCTGAACTCGCAACCGGTTGTGAGTTGAGTAATTCAACCTTCCTAAACGACACTGTAGCTGTAGCTTTCGCGGCAGGTTTGACACCGGCTTCGGTACTTCCGATTTTTAAGGAAAACCAGTTGTGCGGATCGCTGAAATACTATGTTGAAAATAGAAGTGATTTGACTATTTCCTTGGATCAGAATTGCTTTTGCGAAACCGATTCCGCCACCATAGAAAACCTCATTTTCGATGGCTATGATGATTTCACCAAAGGACTTTTTAACTATACCATTTATGACAATTCCTGTCAGAATATTCTTCGTCAGGTGATAAAAGTTCCCATTCCAACTTCCGCCAATCCGCTACTTTCGGGCAAATTTGCATTGTATCCTATTCCAGCTACGGATGTCATCCGATTGTCTATACCGGCTAATTATAAATCTTCCGGTCTACGGGCCATTTTGCTCGATGCGCAGGGAAGACAGCTTGGCGCAGAACAGCAAATCAGCGAAGACACAAACAGCTGGGATATATCGGGATTGCCGTCTGGCATGTACACCATTCGCTTGATGGGATCTAATTCATCATCCCTCCGCTTTTTCAAATAGGGGAAGGGAGGCGTTTTAATGGTTTAGGAAACGGGTAGTTTCGAAGTGCTTAACTGGCTGGGAGCTATGTAATTGAAATGAAGGGTAAATGGGTCAATTAAGTGTTGAATGATTCCCATTTTAAGGAAGCTTCACAGGAAGATTTTTTCTTTGTTTCATTAAGAACAATTCCTATTCAGGTCGGTTCACCAGGCAATGAACCACATTTGAAACTTTCCAATATTACCTATAGTTTTACCTTCCTCTTTGGCGGGTTTCTAATTCTTGTTAGAATTTCAAAAACGAAATTCCTGCCTTAAGGATGTCCTTCTGTATTCCCAACATCAGGGCATTCAGATGGAATCAGGTTTCATAGAAAAAAGCAGTCAAGAAATTAATTAATGCTCTTCAATACAATAAGTTACGGTATTTTTCTGCCTGTTATCTTTATTTTGTATTGGACAATGGGTGTCCGGTTCAGGAAGATCCAAAATCCTTTTCTGCTTGTTGCCAGCTACTTTTTTTACGCCTGCTGGGACTGGCGTTTTTTATTCTTGCTGATGTTTTCAACCGTGCTTGATTACTACACAGGATTGAAAATGGAGGATGCCACAACGCTCTTCCGGAAAAAATTCTGGTTTTGGCTCAGCATAATCGTGAACCTTGGGTTCCTTGGAGTTTTCAAATATTTCAACTTTTTCACACTCAGCTTTTCAAGGCTTCTGGATTCGTTTGGATTTGAAGTGCATCTCTGGACTTTGTCCGTAATTCTTCCTGTTGGTATTTCCTTTTATACTTTTCATGGTTTGTCGTATGTGATTGACATTTACTACAATCGAATAAAACCTGAAAGAAATTTTGTTGACTACTCGCTGTTTGTCAGCTTCTTCCCTCTGCTGGTAGCCGGTCCCATAGAGCGTGCTACGCACCTTCTTCCTCAAATAAAAAGTCAACGCACATTTGACTTTGAAAAGGCAAAGGCAGGACTCCGTCAGATTTTATGGGGCCTTTTTAAAAAGGTGGTGATTGCAGATCAATGTGCAGAATTTGCAAATATTGCCTTCAATAATTCGAGCCAACATTCGGGAAGTACCCTGGCCTTGGGTGCATTGTTTTTTACCTTCCAAATTTACGGAGATTTTTCAGGATACTCAGACATAGCCTTGGGTACAGCGAAGTTGTTTGGGATAGACCTACTCCGGAATTTTGCTTATCCCTACTTTTCACGAGACATCGCCGAATTCTGGAGAAGGTGGCATATTTCCCTTTCATCCTGGTTCCGTGATTATTTATACATCCCTTTGGGAGGCAGTAAAGGATCGACATGGATTCAGGTTCGCAATGTGTTCATCATATTTATAGTGAGTGGTTTCTGGCATGGCGCTTCTTTCACCTTTATCATTTGGGGATTCCTGGATGCTTTGTTTATTCTCCCTTCTGTTTTGTTTAAAACAAACCGGAACAATCTTGAAATTGTCGCCAAAGGACGGATCTTTCCTAATGTTGGCGAACTGGGTTCCATGATCTTTACTTTTATTCTGACCAATCTGGCCTGGGTTTTTTTTCGAAGCAATAGTGTGCAGCAAGCATTTCAATTTCTTGGTGGCATAGCAAATGAAACCCTTTTTTCAACTCCGGTTTTTGCGGGTAAAAGTCTTACCGTGATTGGGTTGCTTCTGTCGTTTTTTGTGCTGATTGAATGGATCGGAAGGGAAAAACAATTTGCCCTTGAAGAACTCGGAACCCCTTATCCCAGATTGTTTCGGTGGTCATTCTACTATGCATTGGGGTTTTTGATTTTTTACTTTTCAGGTGCGGAACAACAATTCATCTATTTCCAGTTTTAAGATGAACAAATTTATCCGCACGCTCCTTTTGTTTTTCGCCGCTCCTGTTCTTCTGGTTATCGTGGTGGTGACATTGTATTTTAGGAAAGATGTTTACATGGATTTTGGTCCTTACCCGAACTATTCCTGGAAATACTACTTTCAACAACTGGATGATTTATCGACCAAAAAATATTTGCAGTCAGAAAAAAACTACAATTCCTTTATTCTGGGCAGCAGCCGCTCTGTGGGTGTATATGGCTGTTACCTTCAGACGAAAATCCCGAATTCCAGGTTTTTCCACTATGGCAGTTGGAGTGAATCCATTGGCGCAATGCACCAGAAACTTTGGTTCCTCGATAGCACTGGAGCTGATATTCAAAATGTGGTTTTGTATATCGATTCGGACAATACTTTTCACCAGGATGGGAGCAGCTTCTCACAACATTTCCTGTTTACCGGGGAAAATGAAACCATGTACCGGCTGAAGCACATGAAGACTTTCCTGTTGGCAAAAGATCCGGACTACATGAAAATTTTACTTGGAATGGATGTTCATGGAGAAATCTTCCCCAACTGGAAATCTGATAAAATAACGAATGATTGCCAGCACCAATGTTCAGCGGCGGAAATTTCAAAGTATGGATTTCGCAATCAAACGCATCGGGATTCAGTAAAAATTGACTCGATGTTAAATGTTGGATTTCTCTATCCCCGTAAAAGTGTGCCGCAATACAGTGGCGACCAGATTTCCGAAATTGAAGAAATTAAGTTGGCTGAGATCTCAGAAATCCTGAAAAAGCACCATACAAACTTTTATGTGGTGATTACGCCTTTATACGACCAAATCCGATTCAACACCCGTGATTTGAACATCCTTAAGCAGTATTTCGGCAACAGAATTTCTGACTTTTCCGGCATCAATTCTTTCACAAATGATCCTTTTAATTTTCCTGACAGGAAGCATTTCCTTCCAATGATTTCGAAAATAATGCTGGATTCAGTTCTTAATGAAAAAGACAACACCCGCATTAAGTTGTAATTCTGTCCCGGGTAATAATTGTATCCATGTAGGATTTATGAGATACGATTAAAAAGTTGACCAGATACTGGAATCATAAATACTTAGGGGTAGCTTATTGCAAGCTGTTACTGGTTGCCATTACTTTCAGTGGACTTTTTCAATGGCGGTCAAATGAGCTCAACATTGAAATTGACTTTTGCACCTAAAGCGGCAAACACTTTTAAGATAGTCTCAAATCGAGCATTTTTTATGCTGTTTTCAATTTTTGAGATTTGTGCTTTTTGAACACCAACAAGTTCACCAAGTTGTTCTTGGGTCAAATGCCGAGCCTGTCGAGCTTGTTTAATGGCTTGTCCCAACAAATCAATTCGCAATTCGTTTTCGAAAGCGTCACGATTTTTAGTCCCAAGCTTACCTACATGCTTGTCAATCATTGTGTCAAGTGAAACTGTTTTGAATTTGTCTGCCATCACTATTTCATTTTATACTTGCTTTCAAAATATTGTTTTCTGATGTCTTGAGCCTTTTTGATGTCCTTTGAAGGTGTTTTTTGAGTTTTTTTTAATATTCCGTGGGTCGTAACAACTAAAGT
>CAMDMI010000162.1 GCA_945902135.1 Spirosoma fluviale | reverse complement strand
TACTATGGGCAGCCCCACAACAGAGCCGCAGAGAGGAATTGATGAAGTACAGCATCAAGTAACCTTGAGCGCTTATAGATTGAGTAAATATGAGATTACCAATGCACAGTATGTGGGCTTTTTAAATGCGAAGGGAATAGGAACGAATGGAATCTACGCTGCAGGTGCTTACCCAACACAAATTTTGATTTATTCAAATACCAGTTGGGGCGTAACCTGGACAGGCACGCAGTGGCAGCCGGTGGCAGGTAAGGAGAACTTTCCGGTGTTTAATGTAACTTGGTGCGGGGCGGCGGAATTTGCTACATACGCGGGAGGGCGTTTGCCCACGGAGGCGGAGTGGGAATATGCTTGCCGTGGCAATACAACGACGCCATTTAGTACGGGCGCCTGTCTGGACAACACGCAGGCGAATTACAATTGGCTTTATCCGCTCACAGGCTGCGCAAATACCAACACGAATTATCCGGGCCAGACGCAGGCCGTAAACAGCTACAGCCCGAATGCGTATGGTTTGTATAATATGCACGGCAATGTGTGGGAGTGGTGTGCAGACTGGTACGATGTTTACCCCACAACAGCGCAGACCAATCCAACAGGTCCTGGCAACGGTGCGGGCCGCGTTTATCGTGGCGGCAGCTGGTACGGTGGCGTCCGGGACTGCCGATCAGCCAGCCGCGGCGCCGGCAGCCCGGACGGCTTCAGCAACGCCGGCGGGTTCCGGCTGGCCTTCGCCCCCTAGTTCACTGGTATATGGCATTGAGCTTAAGAGAGGGCAAAAAAAGGATAAGCCAAAAAATACTATCTGTCCGTAGTCTGCGCAGCGTGGACTACGGACGATAAATATTTAAGGGACTCTGTCCCGAGATTCTTTCACCATTTCTGCTGTTCCGGATTAAAAATGCCCCATCGCGACACACAGTCCGGCCCAGTAAAAACATCTGACAAAACGGGCAAACCCGCCTTTCGGCGAGGCAAACACATGGGTTTGCCCCTACCGATGAATTAAAATTTCATCCTGAATTGTGCAGTGATTTCTGTTCTGCGGGCCTGAGAAATTTCTTCGAGCCCGGAGCCAATGGCTTTCATGTCTCTTTGAACGGTTCTGGCAAGCCGAATCCAGATGTCAATTTTTCGGGTAGGGGAGAATTGAAGCAAGCTGTAGCAGCGGATTCCCCGTCCGTTTAGCGCTGGAATTGAAAAAGCATAGAGCACATTCTTTTCGTACAAGTACTGCCGGTTGTTGTAATCGTCGGTATCAAACAGGCTGAACCTATTGCTCAGACTAAACTTCCCAAAATCTAGGTTGATGTCCTGTGAAAAGGCCAAACCAAGTCCGGGTTTTGCACCGCCTTCCTGTCCCCAACGGCTTCCCTGCAATCGGGTTCTCATGGAAAGCCATTCATTCACTTTTGCATCGGCCTGCACCACCCAGTTCTGCCTTCGCGTATTACTCAGATAATCTGCTTTCCCTTCATTTGAACTAAGGTTTCTTTGCTTGTTTTCGTCTCTGTACTGAAAGAAAATTCCGAGGGTTTTGCTTGGACTGTAAGTGAGTCGGCAAAGATATTCCCGGCCATGGGCGGGGCCATCGCTCATAAAAGCCATATAAGGAGAGCGGAACATGTCGTAATAAAAAGCAGCCAGCCATTTGGAGTGAATCTTGTATTTCAATCCCCAGTAAATGCCTTGTTCGTTGGCATTTCGGCTTAATTCTCCAAATGCATTGGAGTAAAACGCATGATAATCAGGCGAGTAATTCCTCATGACCATGCTCATGTCTATTCCCTTTCCGAGGCTACCCAATAACCCGGCCACCGTAGCCCTGCCGCCTCCTTTGGAAAAGGCCGTTTCTCCGAAAAAGGAAAAGTTCTGGTAATTGTATTGTCCTGAAAAACTAAGGTTCCGGTTTTCCTTTCCATTGAAATCAAACTGGTTGTAAAAAGATGGGCGCTTTCTGATTTCAAATTCATATTGAAGACCAGAAGCAAGTGCGCCCAATTCAAAGCGTCCGGCTGGATCCCGGTATTGAAGCACCGCGGTTGCCATTCTTTCTCTGTTGTTGCCTTTTGCGGCCAGTTCCGTTTGGGTTCTGTGCAAACCGGTGATGCTGATGGCGCTCACATAGTTTTCGATAAAATCGTTGTCTATGCTGTCGCTTGCTGTCAGAACATTTCCATCCACCCTTTTCTCACTGGCAAGAAGTGTAAGTTCGAATTTGCCCAATCCCAGGCTGGCTCCCGCTCCCCGGAAGAACATCCCTTCAAGTGCCGAAGTATAGGGCCTGATTCCCAGAGAAGATCGGCGGACAGTGGTAATTGGTTCCGCCCCTTTACCTACCCCAAACCCGGAAGAATATACCAGACCCTGTCCAAACATGTACTGGTAATCGCCAACTATGATTTTCTTGAAAACACCCCGGTTCTCAAGCATTCCATGGGCCGACCAGAAATCCATTCCGTATTGCCGACTTCCCGGATTCCATTTTATCTGTTCACCCGGATCTTTTTCACTGGTGAATCCAAAACTAAAGTCCTTGGCATGGCTTACCCGATATCGTACAAAAATGCGGTTTGGATCTCCAAGATACCGGCTGGGAAGTTCTCCATTCTGGTCTGGTGTAGCAGGACTGTATCCTTTTTGTTCTTCCAGAACCCTTGTATTACGGACAATCAGGCTGTTGTTTTTTTCTTCCAGAATTCGTTTGAAGAGCCCTCGGTTGTCCTGATTTTGGGGTGTTTCCGAAACAACGGCAAATGGAAGCAGCGCCTGAATGGTTTGAAGGTCGAAAGATGGAACAGACTGCAATTCATAAATGGAAAGCAGTTTTCCATTGCGCTGCCGATAAAGCAAAAACTGCTGAACCTGTTGTTCACTTAATATATAGGTGTTGCGCAGTTCATCAGGTCCGGCCTCATTCAGGTCGATTGGATTGGAGTAAAGTAGAAGCAGCTGCTCATACAAATCCTCGTAACTGGCATCGGTTCCCTGCAGGTTGAAAAGTTTCTCTACAAAATCTTCTACCTGAATTTCAGGCCTGGGATAAGTCTGGGCAGAAATCTTATTCAGACCTGCCAACATCATGAAGATATACAAGGTAAAGAGCCTCCTCATCTTTTAATGTTTTGTCTGAGTTGCTTCTTGTTTAATTTGTCCGAATGCCATTATTAAACCCAGGGAATGGCTCCAGCCAAGGTCGGGGTGACGGCTGATTCCATAATCAAGATTAAATTCCCGCCAAATCAAACCCAAGCCGGCAAATGCGGAGTTGGTTCCGGTAGAAAACCCGGTTCGTGCAAAGAGATTTTTCGAGAAAGAATATTCGACTCCGGCATTGACTGAGGCGGGTTCATCCAGGTCTTTCTGAACTTCGGCCATCAACAAAAGTGATTGGTTTGCCTGAAGTGAAATTCCTGCACGGACAAAAGTGGGTAGTTTTTCTCCGGTGTAATCACTGGCTTTGGTTTGACTTAAATTTGAAATACTGCCAGAAAAACTGAGTTTAGAAGTCAGGCGCGCAAGTCCACCAAAATTCAGCAATAAATAATGTCGGCTTGGCTGGTCCTGGGTATTTACCTGATACCATTGTGTTTGAAGGCCCACCGAAGCAATTCCAAATGCTTTTCCCCATGAAATACCCGCCCGACTTTGGGTGAAAAAATCTGGTCCGAACCGTGAAGCGCTAAAGCCGAAACTTCCCCATTTGTTGTGCTTCCCTGCTGCGGCAAGCGAAACCTGGCCAAAGGCATTGTATTGTCTGTCGAACGAAACAGCCACGCCATTTCGCGAAAGAAATCCGAGAGCACCAGGATTGTTGGAAGCAGACCAGACATCGGTAAACAGGCTTCCCGCTTGGCCACAGCCAAACGCTCTGGTTCCATAGGATCGGTTTTCATTTCCTGAAAAGCAATTTCCCGGCATCATCATAAAAGCCAGGATAAAAGCCAGTGTATTTAGGCGTAAAAATTCTGAATTCATGAGCGGCAATTTCAATTCTATTTTTCTGTCATACAACGATTCTGTTCAAAAGATTACATCGAAGAAGGATTTTACAATTGCTTGGTTCAAATCTCTGACTTCTATTTAGTTTAGCAACAAAACTAGCACCTGATGAAGCACTGGCTTTGCCTGTCATTTTTTCTGTTCGCAGCTGGGCATTCCGGCCTATCCCAATGGAGGGCTCCCAAGTATTCAAATGAGTTTCTCTCCATCGGTGCAGGGGCAAGAGCCCTGGGTATGGCAGGTGCTCAAAGTTCCTGTGTATCAGATGTTCATGCCTCCTATTGGAATCCTTCCGGCCTTGCAAACATGGAAGGAAAAACGCAATTTTCACTCATGCATGCTTCCTATTTTGCGGGCATTGCAAACTATGATTTTGCCTCCGCAGCCACACGAATCGATAGCCTTTCGGTGCTCGGGTTTTCTTGGATAAGATTTGCGGTGGACGACATACCAGACACCCGCTATCTGATTGAAAATGGGCAGGTGGATTACAGAAGGATATCATCTTTCTCCTCAGCAGACAATGCTTTCTTTTTTTCTTACGGAAGAAAAATCCGTAAAATCCCGGGTCTTTCGCTTGGAGGAAACTTGAAAATAATTTACCGGAAGGCCGGGCAGTTTGCCAATGCCTGGGGTTTTGGACTCGATGCCGGACTTCTCTACAAACGAAAAGGCTGGAATCTGGCGGTTTTTGCAAAGGATGTTTCCGGCACTTTCAATGCATGGTCATACAATACCTCAGAATTTGAAACAGTTTTTGCCCAAACCGGAAATGCTATTCCTTTAAATTCAGTTGAAATTACAATCCCATCCTGGACCTTGGGGGTGTCCCATCGGTTTGGTTTCTGGAAAGACAGGATTGGCGTTTTCCCTTCTCTTGATCTTGTAAATACTTTCGATGGAGAAAGAAATACATTGCTGCACAGTAAACTGTTGTCGGTGGACCCAAGGTTTGGACTCGAAATATCCTTTTTGCGTCTAATTTCCCTGCGTTCCGGAATCGGAAACCTGCAAAGGATTTCAGACTTTGATGGCGGGAGTCAATTGAATTATCAAATCAATTTTGGCTTGGGCCTTCATTGGAAGGCATTGTCACTTGATTATGCAATTTCTGACCTTGGCGATAAATCTGAAGCACTTTATAGTCACATTTTCAGTCTCAAGGCTGCTTTCTAAACCCATGCAAAACTTGAAATTTTATACCAAAACGATAAAGCCCAATTGCGGGAGTTTTGTCTTCATTCTTCTTTTTTGTCTTCATTCTGCAAGTTTTTGTCAAACGGCCCCCAGTTTCATCGATTGGGTTAAACCGGGACAGACTTACATGCAGGTGAGTGTTGGCCAAAATGGAATTTACCGGATTCCAGCTTCCATGATTGAAGCAAGTTTTGGTAACCTTCAAAACCTGAACCCAGCCGGATTTCAGATGTTCAGACGCGGGAAAGAACTTGCAATTTTTGTGCGGGCTGGAAGCGATAATATCCTCAACGGAGATGATTACATAGATTTTGCTGCCAAAATGAATGATGCTTCCATAGAAGATGAAATGTATCTAAAACCCATTGCGGCCAGAAACCAGTACCGGACAATTTATGATGATACTGCCCATTATTTCCTGACGCATACACCATCTCTCGATGGAAAACGGGTTGTGAACAATGGCCTCAATAACAATTCATCTGTTGCATTTGAAACCTACCACTGGCGTAAGTCAGGTTTTTTTCCACGCCTCCAGTATTCTTATGGAAAAGGCCTACGGGGAAATATCACATATTCCTCCTACTTCTCAGCAGGGGAAGGCTGGACGGGAAATGCCTATTCTGCAGGTTATGGCGAGGCGGCAGGAAATCAGGGTTCCTGGTCATATGTGCCTTTAAAGAACATCTCCAACTTGTTTCTCGGAGGTCCAAGACCTGAACTGGAATTGCTCCAGGTTGGAAGGCGTGCGCTT
>CAMDMI010000161.1 GCA_945902135.1 Spirosoma fluviale | reverse complement strand
CGCGCCCGGGACGAAGCCCACCGTTTTGGTATTACCTTCCACCGGAGCAAACGAAACAAGGCCGGACTCAAAACGGCATTGGATTCTGTGCCCGGCCTTGGGGGCAAAACAGTTGAATTTATTTACAGAAAGTTCACTTCTCTAGGTTTTATACGGAAGGAAGACCGGGAATCCATTGAAGTAGAAATTGGAAAAAAACGAACCGACATTCTTTTTAATTTTCTTGGAAATGCCGGTCCGCAACAAGATGAAACACCACAGCCATGAATAAGAATGAACTCAGCCTCGCCTTGCTACAAGCAGATACCCGATTCGAAAATCAGGAAGGAAACTTATCCTATATTGAAGAATTGATTGGCAGTTTTCAGGGAAAAGCGGACATTTTCCTTTTGCCCGAATTGTTTAACACGGGCTATAAAAATGCTTTTTCAGCCAGACCGGAACCCATGAATGGCCATACCCACCGCTGGATGAAGCAGATTGCAGAGCGCACTGGCGCTGCCATTGCAGGCTCGGTATCCATTGCGGAAAATGGAAAGGTTTTTAATCGCGTCCTTTTTGTTCGGCCTGATGGAATTACGCAGCACTACGACAAGGTGAATGTGTTTGCTTTTTCAGGCGAGGATAAGATTTATACCGCTGGAAGAACATTTCCGCGTTTCGATTGGTTGGGCTGGAATATCAAGCCAATGGTTTGCTTTGATCTGCGGTTCCCAGAGACAGCCAGAAATTATGCGCCTTTTTATGATTTGGTCCTTTGTCCGGCGCATTGGCCGGTTCCACGAATTCAGGCCTGGGATAAACTGATTCCAGCAAGAGCAATTGAAAACCAGGCATATTTTGCTGCTGTAAATCGAATAGGCAGGGAAGGGGATGTGGTGTATCCGGGACACTCCTGCATAGTGGATTTTTTAGGCAATCATGTTTGTGGGCCCATCACAGAGGAAGGTATTTTTACGGCTGTGCTGGAAAAAGAAAAGCTCCTCCATTTCCGGAAGAGCTTTCCCTTTTTAAAAGAATAAGCTTTCGAATTATTCTTCGATCGTTATATCCACGCGGCGGTTCAAAGCTGCACCATCTGCGCTTGTTTCATTGGCAGTAAGCGGAGCTGATTTCCCAAGATTTTTAATGGTCATCCTTCCTGCATCTACGCCCATTTTCTGGAGGTATTGTTTTACCGATCCGGCTCTTTCGTTGGAAAGTTTCATGTTGTAATCATCTGAACCTCTCGAGTCTGTGTGGCCACCGATGGCAATTTTCATTTTCGGATTTTCCTTCATCATTTGGGCCAATCTGTTTAGCTCAGGAAAAGATTCCTTTTTGAGTTCCGTTTTGTTGTAGTCGAAGAAAATATTGTTGAGCGCAACCTGGTTTCCTTTTTTAATTGGCATTAGATAAAGGTCTTGCTCAATCACTTGTCCTTCTTCAAGATTAAGTGCGTCCAGGTTTTGGGTTACAGAAATGTAGCCTTCTGCTTGTGCCAGATAACCATAGTTAGAACCTACAGGGAAGGCCAGCTTGTAACTGCCTGTTTTTGGGTCGGAGTCATTGATGCCCAATTCTTTGTTGTCCAGAAGGTTCTCATACAAAATTTTGGCTCTGATAGGTTTGTTGGAGAATTTATCAAGTACCCGACCTTTAATTTCAACCACTGGCGTTGGTTTGAAAAGGTCTGGAATCCTAAGTCTGAAAAGATCTAATTGGCCTTGGGCTTCCTTGCCTCCCGAAGAGAAGTATGCGTAATCTCCATTAGAAGGAAGTGTGAAGAAAATGTCTGACTCCTTGGTGTTGATGTTTTGACCCAGGTTTTGAGGTTTCGACCATTTTGTCCAGGTGTCATCCATTCTGCGGCTTATAAAAATATCATCACTGCCGTAACCTGCATGTCCATCAGAGCTGAAAAAGAGTGTCTTATCATCCGCTGCCAGAAAAGGAGCAGATTCATTGCCAATGCTGTTCAAAACCTGACCTGTGTGTTTCGGCTTTGTCCATGAACTGTCTGATTCTAAAAAACTCACATATAAGTCGGTGCCATTTTCTCCCAAAGCATCCTTGTCGCGGATGGCCATCAGCATTGTTTTACGATTTTGGCAAAGGTAAAAATTGACTTTCTTGTATTCGTTCACATATCCGGTAATTTTCAATGGCTTGGGATCACTCCAAACACCGTTTGATCCAATTGTGACCATGGAAACGCCTTCTTCCATTTTCACTCCTTTTTTCTCGAATTTATACACATTGCCCAGAAGCACATTCTTGCCATCGGGCGTAATGGAACACATAAAATTGGGCTGATTGTTGTTGATGGGAGACCCTAAGTTTTTGGCAATGCCCCATTCTCCTTTTTTATCGTCCCAATCCGAGTACCAAATGTCCTCCTCATCCTTTTTCCCACCTACATTGGCTGGATCAAATTTTCTTCCAAAATAGAGGCGCTTTCCATCCGGAGAGATAATCGGGTTTACCTCATCGTAAGGACTGTTGATTTTTTCAGTGAGTCGTTCTGTTGCAATGTTCGGGTTGATTTTGCCCGAGTCATTGATTTTAACTGATATCGGAACTCTTCCATTTGAAATGGCTACAAAGTCAATGCTATTGAATCCAGATACCTTTTCACAATCCAGTTCTATACGAATCGCATGCACTTTATACGAGGTGCGGTTTTCAAGAATCAGGTGCAAAAGGCGGGAATCCTGCCGAATTGGTTTCGGTTTGTATTCATTGATAAGGTGCTCTATTCCGTTAGATTCAATGGCGTAAACCCTGTAAACCGCACCGGGATTGTAACATTCACCGATGGCAACCTGCTCAATTTCCATGTCTTCCTGAAAGGAAACTGTAATGTCTTGCAAACCTGTCTGGCGCTTCGGGCTCCAAGCAAACGGACTATCACCACCTGTTGGCAATGCATTTGGTTCCCCCAGAATTTGCTGTGCACTGTAAAGTTCATAACTAAACTCCGACGAGAACGACACAACTTTACTTGCATACAACACTTTTTGCTTGCCATCCTGTGCAAAAAGTATAAATGGGCAAAGCAGGAATGCGAAATGGAAAATGGACTTTTTCATTATAATCTGAGTTCTGTTTTGGAAGGCGAAATCTGGGCGAAAAAAAATGTTTTTAACGGATGAATTGAGACTTGATATTACATGCCAATAATACGAATTTCAACCCGGCGGTTGGCCTGATGGGATTCAGGCGTACCATTTTTAAAAAGCGGGTTTCCTCCGCCAAAGGCTTTCAGCATAATTCTATCAGAATTTATTCCTTTGGAAGTCAGGAACTTTCTAACTGATTTTATTCTTCTCTTGGCAAGGCTTGTACTGCTACGGCTTTTGCCTTGGTTGTCGGTATGGCCTTCGAGGCGAATAATTAAACTTGAGTTTTCTTTCAATATTTCATTCAGCATGCTTAGCTCTGGCAAGGCCATCGGTGCAATGGTCGAGCTTGAAGGCTCAAAAAGAATATTCCGAAATGGCAGAATTTGATCCAGGGAAAACGGAACCAGAAAAAAATCATAGGACAAATTTCCTTTATCCTTTAATGAGTCGTGGTCGAGGTTGATTTCATGGAATTGAGGCAGATAACCGTTTAAGGAAGCCTTCAAAAGGTATATTCCGGGCCTGGATATGGTTACAGAATATCCATCCGTTCCTGATCGCGAAACAAATGTTAGGCTGGCATCTGGTTGTTTTTCCAGGGTAACTTTTGCCGCAATATTTTCTTTGGAATTGTAGCACCGGACCTTGCCGGCAATGTTGAAATTTTGTGCTGGCAAACTTCCAGCTAAAAAGAATAGGAAGAATGCAGCCAAATAGGTTCTCCGAAAAATACCCGAAAGTGTTTGTTTGTTTGGGTAATCCTGCATTCAGAAATTATGGTTTAAATAAGGTAAAATCTCCAAGGCCATTTCGGATCACCTCGAATTCATCATTTTCGCACAAGACAATTGTGGATGCTACATTTTGGCCGTAACCGCCATCTATTACAGCATCCACCCGGCTTGAAAATTTTTCAAATATCAGTTCAGGATCGGTACTATATTCCAAAACATCATCCTCATCTACAATGCTGGTTGTTAGAATTGGATGCCCCAGTTCTTTCACAATGGCCCTAGGAATGGCATGGTCCGGTATTCTGATTCCAATTGTTTTGCGGTTGTTTTGGAAAATTCTCGGAACCTCGGAAGTAGCGGGGAGAATAAATGTGAAAGGACCAGGAAGGGCTCTTTTCATCACTTTAAAAACTGGCGTCGAGATTTTTGCATATTCTGCCAGGTGCGACATGTCCTGACAAATGATTGCAAAATTTGCCTTCTCTGGTTTTAGGTTCTTGATTTTGGCAATTTTCTCAATGGCCTTGGGTTGGAAAATGTCACAACCAATTCCATAAACAGTGTCGGTAGGGTAAATTATAATTCCACCTTCCTGAAGTATGGCGACAATTTCCCTGATTTTCCGCTCGTCCGGATTATCGGGATGAATTTTAAATACCCTTGCCTGTGCCATTGATTAAGAACTGCAAATCTAATCCCTGATTGGCTTTTGTTTCATTTAGTTGATACAATAAAAAGGGGAGGTATGGAAAATGAAGCAACCCAACTTTTAAGAGGCTTTTAGAGTGTGAAAACTAACTTTTATTCAAGGAAAAAATGCGCAGTTGCTTGAAAAAAATATTAGGTTTACCCTCATCAACATTTTTTAAGTGACTTCATTTCATTTTTAGTTAAAATGAGAGTGCGAATTATTTTTCAGGTCTTGAATGGTGGTGGCCTTTTGCCATTTCATCAGCAATCCCTGCTTTCAAATTTCGTGAGTGATTTTATTCCTGCTGAATATTTAGGCACTTCCGATTGGAACTTTTCAGGAATTAAAGGGCAGACAAGCGTGACCAGCAAGGGCTTGTTTTACAATTCGCAAAAGGTAACGCTTGTTTTTTCTTCCCGGAATTCTGATCTGGTATCTTCGTTTGTTTCGGGAATTTTCAGTTGCGACACAATTGGTTTGGCGGGACTAGATATAAGGCCTTTGGAGGTTTTGGAAGAAGTTTCTGAAATTCAGGAAACTGAACTCAAGTATGTATGCATTTCCCCAATTGTATTGGTAGCCGATGGAATGCCTGAGGAAGATTTTCGGCAATTTATTCCGCCTACAAGTCCTATTTTTGGTGATTTGCTTTATGAATCCACAATGCGCCGGATGGGCAATCTTGGAATTGATGTAGGCTTTTTCGGTGCTCCGGAAATTTTTTCATTCAGGCCAGATCTGGAATATCTGAGGAAGTCCAAGGACAATGATCGTAAATTTTCCAGGGTTTATACTTTTGATGACCGGGCTAATATTCTTGATTTAAGAGGGTACACTTTTCCCTTCTATTTGAAGGCGGATTCTGAAGTGCATGAATTTCTCTTTAATTCAGGATTTGGGGAAGCTACTGAAAATGGCTTTGGAATGGTCGATTTTGCAGACAGAAAAAATAGAACCCAGCTTCTTGAGTTCCGCAAAATTCCCGGCAACCTTCAGGAAGGTGCATAAAAAAACCCGGATAACCGGGTTTTGAATTTTTTTATAAAATCAACCTAAATAAGGTTTCAAAGCCTTGCTGCGGCTGGTATGCCTAAGGCGACGAATTGCTTTTTCTTTAATCTGACGAACGCGCTCTCTTGTGAGGTTGAATTTTTCGCCAATTTCTTCGAGTGTCATTACATGGGCTCCATTCAAACCAAAGTAGTAAGTTACCACATCGGCTTCCCTTTGAGTTAGAGTTGAAAGTGCCCTTTGAACTTCCTTCCTCAAGGAATCAACCATTAGGTCAGAATCTGGAGTGTCTTCAGAATCGTTCTCAAGAACATCCAACAGAGAGTTTTCCTCTCCTTGCACAAACGGTGCGTCCATGGATACATGACGACCTGAAATCTTCATGGTATCTACGATTTCATTTGTACTTACTTCCAAAACTTCTGCCAATTCTTCAGGCGA
>CAMDMI010000160.1 GCA_945902135.1 Spirosoma fluviale | reverse complement strand
CTTTCAAGGTATTCCGGGATGATGGAATTCCAGCCAAGTCTTTTTTTAATGTAGTCCCGCATGGCTACACAGGCGTCAATTTCACCATGCACCACAAAGGTCATTTTAGGATTCTGTTGAAAACCGGAAAGCCATTTTTTTAGTTCTTCCCGGTCAGCGTGAGCCGAAAAACCCAGAACCTGGTCCACATGGCAATACACCGGAAAAAACTCGCCGAAAATTCGGATTTCAGGTTTGCCGTCAATCAGGTCCCGGCCTCTTGATCCTTCCACCTGAAAACCGATAAACAGAATTGTATCTTCTTTTCGCGGTAAGCGGTTTGCAAGGTGATGCAAAATCCTTCCGCCTGTGGCCATTCCGCTTGCCGAAATAATAATCGCACCCGATTTTATGTCGTTCAAACCCACAGACTGACTTTGTTCGGACACATAATGCAGATTGGGGAAATCAAAGTAATTGTCCTCCTTTTTATCGCGGTTCAAAGTGCCTTCCAGATAATGCCGGTAGAGTCCTGTTGCTGCAATCGCCATGGGACTATCCACATACACCGGGCATTCCTGCATTCGGCCTGAAAGGAAAATTTGCCGCAGGTAATAGAGAATCATTTGAGTACGCCCAACCGCAAAAGCTGGAATTACCACGCAGCCGCCGCGTTTTAGTGCAGTCCGCAATTTTCCCGCAATTTCCTCAACAATGTCAAGATGAATGGGCGATTTGTTGGCATAAGTAGATTCGATAAAAAGCACATCTGCATTTTGAACCTCTGTAGGTGCAGGATGTAATGGATCCTGGTATCTTCCAAGATCGCCAGAAAATAAGATGGTTTTTTCCTGGGATTTTCCTTTCAGCAAAACCTCCACCATTGCCGCGCCAAGAATATGACCCGCCGCTTTCATTCGGATGCGAATTGCGGAATTGATTTCAAAGGTTTCGCCAAAATTAACGATCCGAAAAAGTGGCAAGACCTTTTCAACATCTTTTTCATTGTAAAGAGGTTTGGGGTTTCTGTGAACCGAGTGACCCTTGCGCCTGGTGTATTCGGCCTCTTCCACCTGCAATTTGGCGGAATCCCGCAGGAGTAGTTCAGCAAGATCTGCTGTGGCTGGGGTGCAAAAAATTGGTCCGGAAAATCCATCTCTTACCAACCTTGGCAAATACCCGGAATGGTCGATGTGGGCATGCGTCAGCACAATGGCATCAATGCTGGAAGGATCTATTGGAAAACTTTCCCAGTTTCTCAGGCGGAGCATTTTCATGCCCTGAAACATTCCGCAATCTATCATCAGGCGGAAATTGTCTATTTCCAGCAGGTGTTTAGAGCCGGTTACAGTTCGGTCGGCGCCAAGAAATTTTACCCGTACATCCATTGTTTTAATTTTGGGGAATTGGTGGTTTTTCAGAAATGCCTTTTTCGAAAAATACGGAGACCGGGGATATCACCTTTTTCCGACTTAATTCGAATCGGTCGAAGGTTTCGCGGCGAAGGTATTCCGCAGCCTCTTCCACCGAATCGGTCAGAAGAAATAGGTCTAGGTCTTCTGGTAAAATGGTTTCCTCGTTTTCCATTTTGGCCATCATTTCCACGAGGGGTTTCCAGTATTCTTTCCCGAAAAGCACCATTGGAAAGTTTTCAATCTTGCCTGTTTGGATGAGGGTAAGGGTTTCGAATAATTCGTCGAGTGTGCCGAAGCCCCCAGGGAAAATCACAAATGCATAGCTATACTTAACCAGCAAGGTTTTCCGCACGAAAAAGTATTTGAAATTGAAATACCGGTCCACATAGGGATTTTCTTTTTGCTCATGCGGCAGGATGATGTTGCATCCAACCGACAAGCCACCCCGCTCGAAAGCCCCGCGGTTGGCAGCTTCCATGATTCCGGGACCGCCTCCTGTTAAAACAGTAAAATTTTGTTCTGAAATTTTGGCGCCCATTTCCCTTGCAGCAATGTAATACGGGTGGTCTTCCCCGAATCTTGCTGAGCCGAAAACGGTTACACAAGGGCCAATAAAATGAAGTTTGCGAATGCTGGTAATAAACTCCCAGAAAACCAGGACAGAAAACCAGAATTCACTTTCGCGGGAACCCGGTCCAACCAGGAAGGTATGCATTCGCTTTCGGCGCTTGTCCTCCATCAGCAGAAGACGGCGGTATTCCTGATAGCGATTCCATAATCCCATGTTTACTGCGAACTCGTAAAGTCCAACAATATAGAATTATTGTCCGCGAAAGAATGTTTTTAATGCTGCTTCCAGCGTAATAATATCATTTTCTGTGGTGTAAAGCGGTGTTGCGGCCATGCGTAAAATTCCAGGCTCTCTAAAATCTACCACAACGCCGTTGTCCCGAAGATGGGCAAAAAGTGCTTTTTCATTACCAGTTCTAAGTTTTACAGAAATTTGTGCACCGCGACTTTTCGGTGTGATGGTGAGGATTTCCTGAAATTGGTTGATTATCTCTTGTAGCTTGTAATTCAATAAATTACGCCTTTTTTCAAGTAGGTCTGGGTTTACAAGGTCAAACAATTCAAGGGAAGCTCGAATGGCCGCCAAAGACAAAATATTCTCGTTGCTGAGTTGCCAGCCCCTTGCGCCTAGAATCGGGTTAAATCCCTTTTCAAGTAGAAATCGCCTGGATTCATCGTGCCCAAACCATCCACCAAACCTCGGCAGGGAATTGTCGCTGGCATATCGTTCATGAACAAAAATACCGGCAACCGAACCGGGTCCGCCATTCAAATATTTGTAGCTGCACCAAACTGCAAAATCAACATTCCATTGGTGGAGTTCAAGCCGGATGTTTCCAATTGCGTGGGCCAGATCGAAACCAGCTTTTGCCCCAATGGAATGCGCAGCAGCGGTGATGGCTTGTATGTCGAATGCTTGACCGCTAAGAAATTGCACACCCGAAAAAAGCACCAGCGCAAGCTCATCTGAATGATTATGTATGGCTTTAAGAATGTCTTCAGTCCGAAGGCTGTCCTCTCCTTCTCTGGGAAAAACTTCGATGATATTTTCTGAAGGATTCAGGCCATGAAATTTCAATTGTGTTTCAACAGCGTAATGGTCTGAGGGAAATGCGCCTGCTTCCATCAGGATTTTTGTGCGCTTCCCCTCGGGCTGAAAAAACGAAACCAGCATCAGGTGGAGATTGCCTGTGAGCGTCCCCATGGCTGCAACTTCGCTTTCCTTCGCTCCACAAAGTTTCGCCAGAGATGGGGTCAATAAAGAGGGATAATCATACCAGCGCCGCCTGGCTTTGAAATGCCCATCAACTGCTAGTTCGGACCAATCTTTTAACACTTCCGAAATTGCGGCTGTAGCTCCTTTTGGCTGAAGACCGAGGCTGTTTCCACAGAAATAAGCGAGGGCTTCGCCTTTGTCTGAAACAGGCCTTAAAAATTCGTTCTGGATTTTTATGAAGAGGTTTTCTTCCTCTTTGGTCAGGAATTCTTTCATGTTTTTTTCTCCTGCCGAAAGGTAGGTCATTCTTGGCGGAGCAAAAAAAACCCCGACATGCGGGGCTTTCTTTTTAACAAACTCTTCAATTATTTCCTCAGGAAAGAACCTTTTCGAAGCCTTGTTCTGATGGAAGCGGGTTTGCGTGCCAGAGAAATTCTGCCGGGCAAATTGTAGGGTTTCAAAATAAAGTTGGTTCCATGTTCCTTGATATTGAGTTCTGTTGAAGTGAGCGTTTCAATCAGAACGGTGTTGCTGGAATCGCAGTCGAATGTCTCACTTTCATGCGAATAGCATAATTGCTGACCAGGATTGGAACCGCTCCATTTCCACCAGTTCAAATTCGGCTCGGAATCTACATAGGTTGAGTCTCCGAAATAGATGGAACCATCAACAAAATAGGTACCATTTTGGGTGAAGGTTGCGGTAATCAAACCTATGGTGTCGAAGTTAACTATGGTAACTCCATCTTCAACCCAGCGGTCCATTCTCCATGTTCGGCACAGCAGAGAATTGTTGCTTGTTGTTCCAACGGAGGTTCCGGATTTTTTGCCGCTCAAGTTTACAGAGGCACCGGAAACCGGAAGAAAACTAAACCGGATGCTGTCTTCGTTGATGCTGCTAACCGACATTTTACCGAAATTTTTAATCTCGATTGTTTTGTCGTCGCTTGCCTTGTAATAGTAAGCCTTAACGCTGTCGGGAGTCTGTTGGCTGCTTCCGAAAATTACAATTGCCAGGGAGCTGTTGTTAAATTCCATTGAGGAAAAGCTTGCCCCGGAAACAGCCCAGCGCTTCTGAATCTGAGTGCTAAGTGTATTTACCGGGCTTGAAGGACTTGTGCTGTCTTTTTTGCAGGAACTCAATCCGATTCCGATGATTGCAAGGCAAAGGATGCCTGATTTAATGTTTGGTACCTCCATAATTTTTGTTGTTTAATTAGTGTTGTTTAATAATTACAATTGTCTGCGTTTTTTTCAAAAAACACAAGTTCTATTCAGGACCAAAATTTTGTAAATTTCTTTTGTTTTAGGCATATTTTTTCTAAATCGCAAGCCCATTTAAAAAAAGCCTTCAGGGCTTAAAAAATAATGCTTGAATACATCGACCTCATTGAGCAGACATTTGAATTTCCAACCGAAGAATTCAAGGTTGAAAACAACGAACTGCACTTTAATGGTGTGCCACTGCTTCCCATCATCGAGGAGTATGGAACGCCCTTAAAACTGAGTTACCTGCCCAAGATTTCAGAGCACATTGTGAAGGCAAAGTCTTTCTTCAGCAAGGCATTTGAAAAATACGACTATCAAGGCAAATACATTTATTGTTACTGCACCAAGTCGAGTCATTTCCGCTTTGTGTTGGAAGAAGCACTCAAGAATGACATTCACATCGAAACATCTTCGGCCTACGACATTCCCATTGTTCGGGAACTTCACAACCGCGGACTTGTAAACAAAGACACCTACATCCTTTGCAACGGGTATAAAAAACCCAATTACCTCAAATACATCAGCGATCTTATCAATGATGGTTTTCACAATTGTGTTCCGATTCTCGACAACCTTACCGAAATCGATTATTACGAGCAGAATGTAAAAGTGAACTGTCAGGTAGGCATCCGCATTGCGGCCGACGAAGAGCCCAATTTCGAGTTCTACACTTCAAGGCTCGGAATTCGGTACAATGAAATTCTGGATTTGTATAAAAAGCGCATTGAGGGCCGGGCCAAGTTTACCCTGAAAACCCTGCATTTTTTTGTCAACACCGGCATGAAAGACACCGCTTACTACTGGAATGAACTTTCCAAGTTTGTTGAGTTGTATTGCGAATTGAAGAAAATTTGTCCCGAACTCGACAGCATCGACATCGGAGGCGGACTTCCCATTCAAACTTCCATGCAATTTGAGTTTGATTATGAGTACATCATCGACCAGATTGTGGAAAACATCCATTACATCTGTCAGGAAAGGCAGGTGCCTGTGCCGGATCTTTTTACCGAGTTTGGCAGCTATACTGTGGGCGAAAGCGGTGCTGTGATTTATTCCATTCTCGACCAGAAACAGCAAAACGACAAGGAGCTTTGGTACATGGTGGACTCTTCCTTCATCACCAACCTGCCCGATGCCTGGGGCCTGAACCAGAAATACATTATGCTGGCCGTAAACCATTGGAACAAGCGCTACCACCAGGTAAATCTTGGCGGACTCACCTGTGATTCAATGGATTATTACAATTCTGAAGCCCATAGTTCGGTGGTGTTTTTGCCTAAGATAGACGATGGCGAGCAATTGTATGTGGGCTTTTTCCACACCGGCGCTTACCAGGAATCTTTGGGTGGATATGGCGGCATCCAGCACTGCCTCATTCCGGCGCCCAAGCATGTCTTGATCCACAAGGATGAGAAAGGCAACATTTCAACCGAGCTTTTTGCGCCCGAGCAGGACAGCGAAAGCATGTTGAAAATTCTCGGATACCGTTAAGGTTTTTCTTTGTTTTTGGGCGGCATCCGGGTTTTTAAAACCCGGATTTA
>CAMDMI010000159.1 GCA_945902135.1 Spirosoma fluviale | reverse complement strand
GTTGCTGGTCATGCCGGAATATTTTCCAACGCCTGGAGTCTGGCAGTGCTGATGCAGATGAACCTCAACAACGGATATTATGGCGGCCGGTATTACCTGCTTCCGCAAACAGTTCCAATTTTTGCATCGCGGCCATTTCCAAAAAATCGTAGGGGCTATGGCTGGGACAAACCCTATCTCTGGAGTACAGACGGACCAACTTCACCCTTGGCTTCCCAGGAAACATTTGGCCATACAGGTTTTACCGGCACATGTGTGTGGGCCGATCCTAAATATCACCTTCTGTATGTTTTTCTCTCCAATCGGGTTTATCCAGATGCAGAAAATGCAAAGCTGATTAAGGAAAACATCCGGCCCAGAATTCACGACATGGTTTATCAGGCACGGGTGAATGAGGATTTAGCACCTCAATAGCGAAACATTAATTCAAAAAAAACAAGCCGATTTAAGGCACAATCCTATTTTTGTCCGAATCCAAAAAAGCCTCTTTATGGAAAAATCATCAAAAAAATTCCTTTACTCCTACATCAACAACTTCTCCCCAACCGGTTTCGAAGAAAGCGGTCAGCGAATGTGGTTGGATTACCTTCGACCTTCCATTGATACCTACATTTCCGATGCCTATGGCTCGGTGGCCGGTGTCATAAACCCAGATGCACCTTACAAGGTTGTGATTGAAGCCCACGCCGATGAGATTGCCTGGTTTGTAAATTTCATCACCGAGGATGGCTATATCTATGTTCGCCGAAATGGCGGATCAGATGCCCTCATTGCACCTTCCAAACGGGCAAACCTTTTTGGAGATATGGGCGTGGTTAAAGGCATTTTCGGATGGCCTGCCATCCATGTGCGTGAACTGGAAAAAGACGAAACCCCTAAAATCAAGAACATTTTTATTGACATTGGTGCCGCCAGCAAAAAAGATGTGCTCGAAATGGGTGTGCATGTGGGAACTGTGGTCACTTTCGATGATGAGGCCATGGATCTTAACTCTAAATTCCTCACAGGAAGGGCGCTTGATAACCGCATTGGTGGATTTATGATTGCAGAAGTTGCCCACCGCCTCAAGAAAAACAAGCACACACTTCCGTTCGGGCTGTATATCGTAAACTCAGTTCAGGAGGAAATCGGGCTTCGCGGTGCAGAAATGATGGCGGCCCGCATTAAACCAGATGTGGCCATTATCACCGATGTATGCCACGATACACAATCCCCAATGTACAAGAAAATGGAGCAAGGGGACCAGCGCTGCGGAGAAGGACCGGTACTTACTTATGGACCAGCCGTGCAAAACAACCTGCTTAATTTCATCATTGGCGTGGCTGAAAAGCATGAAATTAAATTCCAGCGTGCGGCAGCTACCCGCGCCACCGGCACCGACACAGATGCTTTTGCCTATTCCGGGCAAGGTTCGGCTTCAGCGCTTATTTCTTTGCCGCTAAAATACATGCACACAACCGTGGAAACAGTGAGCTATTCCGACATTGAAGCAGTGATTGAGCTGATATACAACGGCCTTCTTAGTCTGGAAAATGGCCAGGATTTCCGTTACATAAAATAATTTCAAACGATTCAAAATCAAAACTTTATAATGAAAATGCTAGAAGGAAAAGTGGCGCTCGTAACCGGTGCCAGCCGGGGAATCGGCAGAGCCATCGCAATGGAGCTCGCAAAACAAGGCGCCAAGGTTGCCTTTACATACCTTTCCAGCGTAGAAAAAGGACAGGCACTAGAAGCCGAACTTACTGCATTGGGAACCCAGGCCAAAGGATACCGCTCCGATGCTTCAAAATACGATGAGGCTGAAAAACTGGTGGCAGATGTGCTCGCCGATTTGGGTGGATTGGATGTTGTGGTAAACAATGCAGGCATTACCCAGGACGGACTGCTTATGCGCATGACCGAAGAACAATGGGACAAGGTAATTGAGGTGAACCTGAAATCAGTTTTCAACCTTACAAAGGCTGCAACCAAACCCATGATGAAAGCAAGGTCTGGATCCATCATCAACCTTTCGTCTGTGGTGGGCGTTCGCGGAAATGCTGGTCAGTCGAATTACGCTGCGAGCAAGGCGGGCATCATTGGCTTCAGCAAATCTGTGGCCATTGAGTTGGGATCCAGAAACATCCGCTGTAATGTAATCGCACCCGGTTTCATAGAAACTGAAATGACCGGCCACCTTGATGAAAAAGTTTTGGCTGAATGGGCTGCAGCTATTCCAATGAAGCGTGCAGGTAAGGCAGAAGAAATTGCCAGTGTGGTAACCTTCCTTGCTTCAGATATGAGTTCCTACATTTCCGGTCAAGTGCTGGAAGTGAATGGCGCGATGAATACCTGATAAATACTAAAAGGGAAAGATTCCCTCTCAGATAATTTGCAGCAAGTCAATTCAAAAGGCTTGCTGCTTTTTTTTTGCCAGGATTGAAAAGGTTAAGCCCACCGGAATCAGCCAGAAGAATTTCACCAAACTCAGGTAACGGGGCTGGGGAAAGAATATCAGGACAACCAGACTATAACAAAGAAACAGGAGAACAATTGGACCAGAAATGCCCGAACTCATTTTCCTGATTCCAATTATTCCGGCAGGCAGACAAATCAGCCAGGGCAACCAATAAAAAACAGAATGTGTGCGGGAATCAGAGAAGTCAATCACCCAGAAACGAAAGAACTTTTCACCAAGTTGCAGAACAAATTTTGAAGGTTCTGCTTTCACCCAATCTACCGCCATGGACAATGCCGATGCATCCAGGGTTTGCTCAAAAGCATCGGGATTTGATTTCATGGCATTCCAACTCGATTCCGAAAATACTGGCCAGTCGCCGATTAAACCAGCATTATTCCCCCGAAAAAAATTAACACCCACACTCGAAGAGAGCATGGGTTTTCCAAAAACCAGCTGATTTCTGAGTAGCCAGGGAAAAATTGTGAGGCAAAGCAGCAAAGCTGAAATGAGCACGGGCTTTCGACTTCCCTTCCAAAACTCAAAGGCGAAAATAAGGCCGGTCAGCAGAATTGCCTCCGAACGAAAAAGGACAAGCAATCCGGCAATAAGTCCGCGAAGAATGGGGTTTTTCCGGGCAGTAGCTGAGAAAATGAAGGCGGCAAAAAGGAAATGAAACCAGATGGTTGGGCCAGCAGTGCAGCAGGCAAAAATCATTTCCGGATAAAAAGCCTGAAAGCCTAAAATCAGCAAAGCGGCAGTTTTTCCAAACTTTTCGCTGGAAAAAGAATATGTAAACCGAATGGCCAGGAGGGAAAGAAAAATCTGAATTCCGAAAAGCAGCAGATTCCGAATCAGCACATCCTGAACAAGCAAAAATGGCAGGAGAAAAAAAACATACGCCGGAGGCATCAAGGCCGTGGGATAAAAATGCGCTGGATTGAAATTCAAATGCGCATCTGTGAAGGGAAAAGAAAAGCCATGCCCGGCCAGCAGCTGCCCTGCTATTTCACCGTACTCCCAATAATCTTCAGTTTGAAGCTTGCCTGAAATGAACAAAAATCCAAAGCGGGCAAGAGCTGCCAAAACCATCAGGTTCCGGAAATTCAGTTGCTTTGTAAAAACAGGCGGAAGCATTTCAAATTTTAGGAGAGCACAAGTTCCATCGGACAATGGTCACTGTGCATTTCGTCAGGCATGATTTTGGCAGCAGCCAAGTTCAATTTTAACTCCTCACTGGCAAGCATATAATCGATACGCCAACCAAGATTTTTGCCACGGGAACCAGCACGAAGACTCCACCAAGTGTATTGATGCGCAAGCTCAGGATAGAAATGCCGGAAAGAATCTATCAGTTTTCCCTCATCCATAAGCTTGGTCATCCAGGCCCTTTCCTCCGGAAGAAATCCGGATGTTTTCGCATTTGATTTCGGATTGTGGATGTCAATCGGATGGTTACAAATATTATAATCACCACAAAACAAAACGGCTGGAAACCGCTTTCTAACTTCCTTTTGATATGCCTCAAAATGCTCCATCCACTCAAATTTTATGGTCTGACGAACATCACCTGTGGTGCCGGAAGGTGCATAAAGACTTTGCACTGCGAAGTCTCCAAAGTTGAGCAAAATGTGCCGACCTTCTGCATCAAATCCTGCATGCCCACAACCATATTCTACTGAAACCGGATCCACTTTACTGAAAATTGCAACGCCGCTGTAACCCTTTTTCTCAGCGGAAAACCACCAGGATTTATAGCCTAAATCGGCATAAGGCCCAAAATCAAGATCGCTTTCCATTGCTTTAACTTCCTGAATACAAATCACATCAGCTTGATTTCTGGCAAGAAACTCCGGCAGTCCTTTTTTTGTGGCCGAACGGATTCCGTTCACATTGTAGGTAAGAATCTTCATGTTGCCAAGGTAAGATGAAATCACTTTTCAGCCTATCCGATTGCCTTGTTTTGTAGTCAGATTTTAAGGTTTTTTCAGAAGAGGATTCCCACCATAAAGCGCGCCGGAAACTGAATTGCGACTTGCTCCTGTAACAGATGCTAGCACATTCTCCTCGTCCAAAAGCCGCTTAAGCCCAAGCAAGGCGAAACACAAGGCTTCTTTAAAACCGCTTAGTTTTTCATCACCTGTTTCAATTTGCCAGGCGGATCCAAGTTTCATGCTGAGTTGCTCCATCAAAAATGAATTGAATGCACCACCACCACTCACAAGCAATCGACCGCCAAGGGGCAGAGCATCCGCAATTTTAGCGGCAACATGTTGGCAAAGTGTATGCAAAACATCGCAAGGATTTTCCATCCAGGGTTGGAGAATTGGAAGCCATATTTCAGCGACAGATTCATTGGAAAGACTTTTTGGTGATGGAAGATTGTAATACGGAACAGCATCCAAGGCCTGAAGTAATTCGGGAATTACATTTCCTGTAGAAGCAAGTCTGCCGCCGGCATCATATTCATAACCCAATTGGAGGCTAACGAAATTGAGCAGCTGGTTGCAAGGGCCAATATCGAATCCTCTTGCATGTGCGCCTTTGGGAAAGGAAATATTGCAAATGCCCCCAAGGTTTAAACAGGCGTCATAGTCAGAAAAAAGCGCTGCCTCAGCTCCGGGAACAAGAGGCGCACCTTGTCCGCCCAAGCCCACATCGAGCGTACGGAAATCACTTACAACTGGCAAACCGCAAAGTCCCGAAAGGATGCCACCATTCCCGATTTGAACTGAATACCCTGCAGATGGATCATGGAAAACCGTATGTCCATGTGAGGCTACAACGAGAGGTAAATGCCCGACTTTTTGACAAAGATCTTTGATTGCGGCAGCCGAAAAACCGAGGAATTCCACCTCAGCTTCAATCAATTGAATTGCCGTCATTTCCCGACAAAGTGCCAGTTTATCTTTCAGACCTTGCGGGAAAGTCCGGCATTCTGCCGCGAGAATTTCATACGAAAATGGCGTCCCATCACTTGTTCGGTAAAAGCGGCACCATGCAAGGTCGAGACCATCGAGCGAGGAACCCGACATTAGACCAAGAATTTCAAAGCTTTGAGGCATGAAGCAAATGTAGGACTACACTTCGCAATTTCTTATTTCCGGAAATCACTTCTGGAAAATAACAAGATTCAAGTGCCGGCTTCATCCATTTTCGGGCGACTAAAAACAGAAAAAAGCCGTTCTTTACCCCATGAATTTCCAAGACCTCAGGAAAGGACCGTTTTTCATACTTGGTCCCTGTGTAATCGAAAATATGGACATCCTGCAAACCATCGCGGCCGAAGTTGCAAGGCTGCGCGATAAATTTGCTGTCCAGGTGATTTTTAAAGCCTCGTACGACAAAGCCAACCGAACCTCGGTTTCTGGTTACCGTGGATTGGGAATGCGGGAGGGCCTTCAAATGCTGGCCGAAATTAAAAATCAATATGGATTTCCACTGATTACGGACATACACGAAAGCCATCAGGCAGACATTGCTGCAGAGTATGTGGACATTTTGCAGATTCCAGCCTTTCTCTGCCGGCAAACAGATTTATTGCTTGCAGCAGCCGGAAC
>CAMDMI010000158.1 GCA_945902135.1 Spirosoma fluviale | reverse complement strand
GCTGCGGAAGAGCAGGTGAAAGACAGTTATAAGCCCCGGATTTTGCATCTGGCCACGCATGGTTTTTTCGAACCCGACACCATCAAAAACTTTAATTCCCTTCTTAATTCTGGATTGATGCTGGCAGGCGCAACCAATACCTTCCGCGGACAGAAACAAGAAAATACCGAAGACGGAGTCCTAACAACCTATGAGGCAATGAACCTCAACCTCGACAATACAGACCTTGTGGTTCTAAGTGCATGTGAAACAGGTTTGGGCGAAGTAAAAAATGGAGAGGGTGTTTATGGACTTCAAAGGGCATTTAAAGTTGCAGGTTCCCGCTCCATCATCATGAGTCTTTGGAAAGTGGATGATACCTCCACCCAGGAATTGATGGTTAAATTTTTCAAGTACTGGCTATCTGGAAGCGATAAGCGTGAAGCCTTTTCCAAAGCGCAGAAAGAATTGAAGAATATCCACCCGGAACCATATTACTGGGGTGCTTTTGTAATGCTGGGGGAGTAAGGCCTTGCAATCCTGTTCTTCTGCTTTGCGGAACTAAAAACTGCAAATTCAACTTTGGTTTTATAGAAGGATGGTTTTGATTGAAATCCGATTGGCGGATTTTCACTTCTGCTTTTTAGGCTAATAAACCCGCACCTTCACATATTGAAATGGCGTGTAACGAGCCATTTGTTTCTTGTAATCCGGTGTAAATTCCGGACCCTGAACTTTACTGATGTCAGGCTGAAAAATTACCCTTTCCGGTTTGGCACCACCTGCCTTCAGAATTTCCAGGATTTCCACCCGGGCTTCGGCCGCCCTTGCGATGGTCAATTCTTCATTACTGGAATAGGATTTTGTAGGCACATTCGACGCGGAAGATTCTATCTGCACTTTCACATCCCCATGCCTTTCAAGAAAAGGCAACATTTTCTCTACAAATTGCCTGAATTCTTTTTCTCCGCTGTCAATCAGCTTTTCGTTGAAATCGAATTTTCGGGTGTATTCGGCTGGCGAAAAACGGGCGGTTTTACGACCTGCAGTAACCAAACCAGATAGCTTAATTTTGTTGGTTTCGGTCTTTCCCCGAAGTTTTAAGTCAACCTCTGCATCGATGGGCCAAGGCCTTCCTTTTGGGTCGTATTGCACCCGGATTTTACCCGTTCCTTTTGGAGGAATGGCTTCCAGAGGAAAATCACCTTTGGTACAATGGCATTTGGCTTTGGCCGACTCTATCCAAACGGTGTCGCTTCCAGTATTGACAAATGAAAAAACATGGTAAACAATTCCGCTTTCTTCCCCGATTTCCCCGATGTCGAAACTATTTTCCTGAAACTGAAGTGGAAAATTGGTTTGCTGAGCCGCAGCGTTAAAAACTGCAGTCAGCAGAAAAATGAGTGTAAAAAGCGCTTGCTTCATTAGTTGCGGTAAAGGACCGCCCGGGCAGCCTTTACCAAACGCTCCACACTTGGCAAAATCGCCTCAATGAGGGTTGGTGCGTAAGGCAGGGGTACATCCAAACTGGTAACACGATTAACTGGTGCGTCCAGGTAGTCGAATGCATAACGCTGCACATGGTAAGAAATTTCCGAGGAAATAGAGGCCAGAGGCCAAGCTTCTTCCAATACCACAAGGCGGTTTGTCTTTTTTACAGATTCTATCACCGTGGCATAGTCAATTGGGCGAACACTGCGAAGGTCAATCAATTCAGCCTCAATGCCTTCTTTCGACAATTCTTCGGCTGCGGCAAAAGCCACTTTCATCATTTTGCCGAAGCTCACGATGGTAATGTCTTTTCCAGTCCGCTTTACATCTGCTTTTCCAATGGGAATCAAATATTCTTCTGATGGAACCAGACCTTTGTCGCCGTACATCAATTCCGATTCCATGAAAATAACAGGGTCATTGTCGCGGATGGCAGTTTTCAAAAGGCCTTTTGCATCCGCGGGATTGGAAGGTACCACAACCTTTAAACCGGGCGTATTGGCATACCAGTTTTCAAAGTTTTGAGAATGTTGTGAACTAAGCATTCCGGCATTTCCGGTAGGACCGCGGAATACAATCGGACAACCGTATTGTCCACCCGACATACTCATCACTTTGGCAGCAGAGTTTATCACCTGGTCTATGGCCACCAAACTGAAATTGAAAGTCATGAATTCCACAATTGGCCGAAGTCCATTCATCGCAGAACCAACCCCAATACCTGCAAAGCCAAGCTCTGCAATGGGCGTATCGATTACACGATCGGGTCCAAACTCATCGAGCATGCCCTGACTTACTTTGTATGCACCATTGTATTGTGCAACTTCTTCACCCATGAGGTACACGCTTGAATCGCGGCGCATTTCCTCATTCATTGCCTCCCTCAGGGCTTCCCTGAACTGAATTTCACGCATTTTATCTTGATTTTGCTGCTCGTAGGAATCTGGTCTTTATTGTCAACGCCAGCAATTTTGGCTTAACTTCGCGTCCGATTCCTTCAATACAGGGTCGCAAATATAGCAAACGATTTTCTCTGACAGGTCGTGAGGACATTTCTTCCCATAAAATCACTGCAAATCCTTTCAGGATTTTTCATTTCGGCCCTCAGCTTTGTGGTTTCGCTCGGATATTCTCAGGAATTACCGCCCTTAATTTTAAAGCATCAAAATTTCATCCTTCAAGAAAAATCCTCCGGAAATCCTCAAGAAATTCCGGGGTTTCATTTACCCAAAAACCTGAGCACCAAGGAAATTCTGAATTCAGGAAATGTTTTTCGGATGTTCCAGCTGTATGCCAATGGCCTCCCAATGCACAATGCTTTTTTGCTCAGCCGGCAAAATGCCAATGGCATTGGAATTGAAACTTTCATACCAGAAGAGATTTTTGAAAAAATAGCGCCTGCGGATTTTAAATCTGAAAAAACTCCGGACCTCCGGTATATTTTCAACGGGCAGTTTTGGGAATTGATGCAAGTAAAATCAGTAACCACCCCAGCCCCACCTTCTGCAGCCTTACTTTTTTCTGATTTGAGCGGACAAGAAAGGTTCCGGGAAGACTGGCTGCTCCGATTTTCTGATTCATCTGTGCGGGCCCGGGTTTTCAGACCCGATCCGGTAAGCAAACTTCGGATTCCGTACGGCGGTCAATTACGCGACCGGGAAGATTCCGCTTACGCTTTGCTTCGGCAGGCAATGGATACAGTTCAGATCCGCCTTCGCTTTTCAGCCGATTCTTTTTTTCTGGAAAATTCAAAGTTCAGATTCGGGGAATTTTCGCCCCCACAAAAACTACTGGCTCGAAGCAGCTCACCCGATTCCTTCCTTTTCGACAGAAATCAGTCGGGTTTTGAGGAAGTGAATGCTTTCTACCACTTGAATAAATTTCGGCAATTTATTGACAGCCTAGGTTTTAATTCTCTCGCCAATTATCCGCTGAAAGTGGATGCCCACGGAATGGACGGCGCAGACCAGTCTGCATATTCACCATTGCAGGATATTCTGGCCTATGGCGATGGCAATGTAGATGATGCAGAAGATGCAGCTGTTATTGTCCATGAATATGGCCATGTGCTTTGCCAATCGGCCATTCCATTTGGCAATTCTGGTCAGGAACGGCGCGCCATTGAAGAAGGACTTTGCGATTATCTGGCGGGTTCGTACCTGCGGTCATTTTCCGATTATTTACCCAACCGGATTTTCCGCTGGGATGGCAACAATGAATTTTGGGCAGGCAGGAGTCTGATTTCTTCCAAAATGTACCCCAACGACCTGAGCGGTGGCATTTATGCCGACGGAGAAATTTTCTGTTCAGTCCTGAACAAAATCGAAGAAAGTCGGGGCCGAGCTGTCACCCACCAATTGTTGCTTTCCGCACTTCCGGGATTGATCCCAAACCTAAACATGCCCAAGGCAGCGCGGCTATTGCTGGCTGCAGATACCGCAATATTTCAAGGTCAAAATTCGGCTGCCATCCGACAGCATTTTCTTGAGCGGGCAATTGACCCGGATCTGGTAATTGTGAGCGTTCAACCCGAAAAGAATGAATCGGGTTCGTTAATATTTTACCAAGCCGACGGAAAATTGGGTTTCAAAAACAAAACCCTGCACGCAATTTCAATTCAAATTCATGATGCCATGGGAAAGGTTTTGATGGATTTCAAAACCCAGCCCGAACAAGAAATAAACATTTTGCCATTGGACAATCTTGTGCCTGGTATCTACTTTTTAAGGACTGCCAACAAGGTTTACCGGTTTCCAGTTCAATTGCCGAGGTAGTACCTTAAAGCATTGCGGATTTCCTTTTCAGTGATTTCCCTGTCGGTTTGGCATTGGCCGATTGGCCCGTAAAGTGCCGCCAAAACTTTTCCATCCTTGTTCTTTTTATCCTGTTTACAGAAAGCCGCAATTTTTGGGATGCTGGATTTAGAGAAAGGGAGAAGCCCAAATTCAGCGTATACAAACTCTTCAATCTGAATGAGCTCAGATTCGCTCAAAAGCCCATGTTCCAGGGCGATTCGGCCTTCTACAACCAGTCCGGCTGCCACACAAAATCCATGCGGTTGCGGATTTCCAATGCTGAGGAAATAACTTTCAAGGGCGTGTCCTATAGTATGACCCGCATTCAAAATTTTACGAGTCGATTTTTCTTTGGGGTCTTCGGCCACAATTCCGGCTTTGAAACTCAAACTTTCGGAGAGCAGCTTGGACCAATTCTGTCGGTTAACATCCGCCTTCCGTAAATTATTCCAGGAACCGGCATTGCCACAAAGTGCATGTTTTACAATTTCTGCCATCCCGGAAAGCAATTCGTATTCAGGCAGCGTTTTTAAAAAATCAGGCAAAACCCAGATGTCTTTAGGCAGCGAAAAAGTGCCCAATTGGTTCTTAAATCCGTCCAAATCGATGCCGGTTTTTCCACCCAAACAAGCATCCGACATTGCCAGCAAACTGGTAGGCATCAAAACAAAATCGATTCCTCTTTTGTAAACAGAGGCAGTAAAAGCGCCCAAATCACATACCATTCCGCCACCAAGGCAAATCAACAAAGCACTGCGATCCGCTTTTTTTTCTCCAAGTGCTGCCCAGATTTTCTGGCAGGATTCAAGACTTTTGGATTCTTCGCCAGCTGCGATGCTCAGAATTCTACTAGAAGCCGGCAAAAACGATTTAATGAAAGGAAGACAATGCCGGCGGGTATTTTGGTCGCAAAGAATCCATACGGAAGAATAATGATGGTTTTCTAAAAAGTGCCGGATATGGGCTTCCGGGTTTTCAGGGATTGAATAAAGAAAGTCGGTTTGCTGCATGTTTATTTTTTTCGCTGCAAAATTGCCCATAAAGCAGATAACTTTTAGTATTGACCCGTCATGGAATTGGTAGATTTGCCATCAATATGATAAAGGAATGGTTTCGGGATTTTATGCTGGCAAGGCGCTGTGAAGAAGCAAGAAAAGCAACAGATATTCATGAGCGGAATACGGTGAATTATCACCAGGTAAACAAGATTGGCATTTTATTTCACATCACCGAGGATGTTGATCCAGAGCCGCTTGCGCTGTTTATCAAGAAACTCGAGCAAGACAATAAGAAGCTCAAAATCCTGACTTACCTGGACCATACCCACAGCCACCACTACCGAATTTACATCGATTATTTTCGCAAAACTGATATCAACTGGCTTGGCGAGATTACTTCTCCCAAGATTGCCCAATTTCTGGACACACAGTTTGATTACCTTTTTTGCATAGAATCAGAACCGCAGCCGGTTTTCAACATCATTTTAAATAAAACAAAGGCCAATTGCCGTGTGGGACTTTTTCATGAATCGCGCACCAATTTGTTTGAGATGATGGTGGACAACCCCGACTGGCAAGATGTTTCGCACACGGTTCAACAAATGATCAATTACACCAAGCTTCTTAAAAACAATGTCTAATTTCAGTGGAACAGGCGTTGCCCTGGTAACCCCATTTCTGGCCGATGGCCTTGTAGATTTTGAATCTTTGGAAAGGCTCACCGAGCATTGCATCGGCGGAGGCGTGGATTATTTGGTTGTTCTCGGCACCACAGGCGAGTCGGCAACACTTTCTGCATCAGAAAAGGCTGAGGTTTTGTCGGTAGTACGCGCCAAAAACAATGGCAGAAAACCTTTGGTTTTGGGACATGGTGGAAACAATACTTCCCGCCTAATCGACGAC
>CAMDMI010000157.1 GCA_945902135.1 Spirosoma fluviale | reverse complement strand
GGTGTATTTCTGGGTAAAGGCTGATTTAGGACAATCGTAAGTCCTGAAAAATCCGGTCCTACAATGATTCTTTCGTTGATTGTAAATCCGCCGCTCAGGTTGATGGTGGCCGAAGCCATCGAAGCGCTGTCGATAATTTCATTCCAGGTGATGCGAATGCTGTTGCTGTCGGGAAGTGAAAGCCGAAGCAAGTGTGGTGGTTCCAGGTCTGGCTTTGAGGCTTTTACAGAATTTTCCTTACCGGGCGTTCCGCCTTCGGCCGAGCTGCTGATGGCCCAGTTACTTTTTTCGCTGCAAGGATTTTCGGTATCAATCATTTCCAGCGACCAGCCTTTTTCCCATGAAGAATAGGGCGCAAAATCACTGGAACGGAAATAGAATCGGTGGATGAATTTTCCGCCCGGTCCTGTTAAAAGCAAATTATCGCCTTCAAGGTTGATGGATGGAAATGATGTAATTCCCCTGGCTTTTACACCCGGCAAAACACTGAATTTTCCAACAGAAGAAGTACCGCAAAGCACCAGATAATCTCCTGGGGCAAGTAGTCCGGTTGGAAGTGCAGCGGTGCTGCTTGCATCACTGAGTTTCAGTCCGGCAAGGTCCAGTAAATTGCCGCTGTTGTTGTAAATTTCTACATATTCTGCCTTTGGGAGGCTGTTTTCGGGGGTATCGTCCGCCTGTACCTCTGTAATCAGTAAGTCGAATTTTTCCGGCGAGCGACCAATTCCAATTGGGATTTCCAGAAGTCCGGCGGTATTGCCTGCGCAGTCTTTGGTGTTGTTTATTTTCAATGTGAATAAAACCCCGGCGGTAAATCCATTGCTGAAATTAAGGGTTATGGATTCAATATCAGGGTAGCGATTTTGAATTGAAAGAATGGTATTTCCGCCCAGAATTTCCAGATCGGACAAGGCTGGCGGAACTTCATTTACAGGTTCATTGAATTGCAATCGGACGCTGCTGTTGGAAAGCAGTTCGGTAGAAAGCAGGGAAGGGGCTTCTGAATCCAATACTTGCGCTAAAACGCTATTTGCCTGACCGGGCGTTCCACCGAGGCC
Source organism: Spirosoma fluviale (assembly GCA_945902135.1). Classification (GTDB taxonomy): domain Bacteria; phylum Bacteroidota; class Bacteroidia; order Cytophagales; family Flexibacteraceae; genus CAMDMI01. Next base: position 5,147 of record CAMDMI010000157.1, on the reverse strand, counting down.
TTCCACGGATGCACGCCAGTTGGATTTTGACGAACAAATCCGGTCGGGATTTACCTGCTCCAGTGAATACCCGCCATCTTTTTTGGAAGGGTCGTCAAACAAGTCGAGGCTGTAAATGATTTTGTCAATTTCATCTCCAGCCTTAACCAAAAGTCTGATTTCAAACCCGGAATTGTTGAGGGTCGGCAAGTTGATTCCAAGTGCCGGTCCAAATTCTAAAAAGCGGTTTAGGCTGTCGCTATCACAAATCGTAAGGTAAGCCCCGGCATTTAGCTTGTATTCTGGAAGGATTACTTGTGAACTGCCTACGACCAGGCGAACACCCTCCAGTTGAATGGGGGAGGATGATGCGTTGAAAATTTCAAGATATTCCCGCAAAGGCAAACCCAGAGAAGGACTTTCATCCGCATAAATTTCATTGATCTGCAATTTCCTGTAAGCGATGGGCTGTGGCGGCAGAAAGAAAAATGTTTGACGGAGCGTATCGATTTGGTTGCCCTCGCAATCCTTTGCGCCCAGGCAAGTGAGTAAATACGATTGACCAGCAATCAAACCGGGATTTAAATCCAGCCGAAGCCTCCGCTCGTCCAGGAATGTCAGTCCTGAAACTGTGGCCCCATTGTTTAATCCAAAACTTGCAAGTGTAAAATCCAGGAAGTTCACCGGCTCGGAGAAAGAAATCCGTAAGGAATTTGCATTCTCTATTTGAAGGGAATCTAAAACTGGCGGCAGTGTATCAGGCAAAAGGGAAAGCACAGAATTGGCTTGAGCGGGCGTTCCTCCAATACCTGCATTGGAAGCAATCCAGTTGCTTTTTCCGGAACATTTCAACAAGGGATTGATTTGTTCGAGCGAATATCCACCGCTTGATTTAGATGGATCCTGGTACCAGGAAAGGGCATAATTCACCTCGTCCACAAGATTGCCAAAAGCATCCCGAAGTTTCAGGGAATCACCGCTGTTGTTGAGTGATGGAAGCGAAATGCCGAGCGTTTTTCCGTATGGTGTAAAGTCGGCGGTATCGGCATTGGCGCAAAGGACAAGATGCCCCCCGGCAGGCAGTGTAAATTCAGGAAGGACAACCGGATTGCCCGCATCTGAAATGCTCCATCCACCCAGAGAAACATCAGAATTTCCCCGGTTGAATAATTCCAGAAACTCTCCGCCTGGCAAACCTAGTGAAGGTGTTTCGTCGGCATAAATTTCGTTGATGACCACACTTCGCCATGGAGCAGGAGTTGCCGGAATATAGGAAAATGACTGCGCCTGCGAATCCAGTTGAATGTTTCCGGCAAGGTCTTTCGAAGAAAAAACCTGCAGCGTATTTGTGCCAATGGCAAAAGTATCAGCCAGCATTACCCGCACTTTCCGGCGGTCAGTAAGCAGTCGGGTAGCCGATAAAATCGATTGTGCCGGAATCATGGAATAATGGGCAAGGTCAGCAGCAAAAAGTGAATCCACCTCCTCTGAAAAAACCAGATCTACTTGCTTTGGTGGACTCACGAGTAAAGCAGTCAGATTGGGTGCAATGGTGTCAGCTGCTGGTAAAAGTTCCGCTTGAATGTCGTCGAAATAGTGTTTGCTGCGGTTGGTTTTAGTGGTTCGGATGTAAACGCCGATGCCGAGTGAATTGCTCAGGCTGTTGTCTGATCCTGAACCAAATGGCAGAAAATTGGCCGAAGTAATTTTTTCAAAAATCTGCCAGTTTCCGGCGAGGGTACGGCTTATACGGATGCTTCCGAAATTATTGGAAGGTCCATTCACCAGGGTATTTCCGGTTCCGTCTATTATCGCGGTTTCCACACCATTTTGTCTTTTGTAAAGGCCGACGCCGTCGTTGGTATTCCCACCCAAACGCACAAAATATCCGTTCTGAGCTAGGCTAATATCGAGGTTGTCTGTACTCAGCCAGAATTCAGCATAATTCTGAGAAGAAGGATTGAAGGCCAGTCGAAAATAAAATTCCCAGGAATAAAAATTCTGGCTTGAAGCAGTGGCAAGGAAAAGATTGACCGATTGGTTGGAGGTCCCGACTGTGCTGCGAAGCTGTCCGGATGAAACCAGAAATGAATCGGTCATGCCAATCCAGCCGGGGTTTGCACTAAAATCCCCATCTGAAAAGTCTTCAGTAATTTGGGCCCTTAGCTTGCCGGAATGAAATAAAATTAGTCCGGCGAAAATGAAAAACAGAATTTGACGCATTCCAGAACTTGTGAAGGTCAAAAATGCTTTACTTCGAACTTAATTGCAAGCGCATATTTGGCACAATAAAAAAAAATAAAACGCCATGTACCTGAAAGTCAAGTTTGGATTCTTGGTTTTGTTGATGTCTATACTGGCAGAAAGTGCTTTTGCCTGGGGCTTCTTTGCACACCAGCGCATCAACCGTTTGGCGGTCTTTTGTCTGCCGGAGCCGATGTCCACTTTTTTCAAGCGCAACATCGTGTATATCACGGAGAATGCCGTAAATCCCGACATGCGCCGTAATGCGGTAAAAGGTGAGGCCGCAAAGCATTACATCGACATCGATGTGTATGGCGATTCTGCACTCTGGAAAATGCCCCGGCGCTGGACAGATGCAGTGGCAAAATACAGCGAAGACACTTTACAGGCTTACGGCATCGTGCCCTGGGAAGTAAACCGAATGAAATACAGCCTTCAAAAGGCATTTGAAAAACACGATACAAAAGCCATTCTGCGCATTGCTTCCGACATGGGGCATTACATTGCTGATTCCAATGTGCCCTTGCATACCACACAGAATTACAATGGACAAATGAGCGGGCAAAAAGGCATTCATGGTTTCTGGGAAAGCCGCCTTCCGGAACTTTATTCCGACAAATACGACTATTTTGTTGGTGCCGCTGAATACGAAAATCGTTCATTGGAACGCAGCTGGAAAGGCGTGACCGAAGCCCATTTGGCACTTGATTCGGTTTTGCGTTTTGAAAAGGAGCTCAATGCCCGGTGGCCGGAAGATAAGAAATACAGCTTCGAGCAAAGAGGCAACACGAGTGTGCAGGTGTATAGCCGCGAATACGCAGCCGCATACCACCGTATGCTTGGTCGGCAGGTAGAAAACCGCATGCGTGCCAGCGTGAAAGAAGTGGCCGATCTTTGGTACACGGCCTGGGTGGATGCCGGTCAGCCTGACCTTAACCAGCTTCTCGATTACAAACTCAGTGAGGAGGACATCAAAGAAATGGAGGAGGAGCAGAAGCTATGGCAGCAGAAAACCCTTCAGGTGCGGCCGGAAGAAACCTCAAGCCTCCGTGAATTTGACGCAGAATCTTCTTGTTTTTCAGGCAGCCTTTGTTGCAGGGAAGATGAGGATGGGCATGGGCATTAAAAATGTCTATTAAGCCAAAAGGCTTAATATTTTTGCGATGAGCCAAATCTCATCGCAGGTGCCCAGGTTGTTTTTGCGATGAGCCAAATCACATCGCAGGTGCCCAGGTTGTTTTTGGGATGAGCCAAACTCATCGAAGATGCCTAGGTTGTTTTTGCGATGAGCCAAATCTCATCGCAGATGAATTGCGCCCTTTCAGGGCTAGCATATCACCCCCCTTTCAGGGCTAGAATGGTAGCTATTCCCAAACATATTTTTCGTCGTAATCAACATGATACTTTTTGAGAATGCCACGATATTCGGTCTGGAATTTCTTTTTGCTATGGTGGGCGTGCTGGTTTGCGATGTAGGCAATTACATTGTCCACTTCTGAAGGCTTAACCGAAAAAGCCCCATATCCATCTTGCCAATAAAAGTTTTCATAGCCTTTGCCCTTGGTTTTTATCCACTTGGAGGAATGGGATTTTAATTCTTCTAACAATTTCATCAATGCGATCTTTTTGGAAAGCATACAAAGGATATGAATGTGGTCGGTGTAGCCACCTATTTTTAGTACATGACATTCAAGCTTATTGCAGATGCCGCCAAGGTAAGCGTGTAATTCTGTCTCGACCGGAGGATGTATCAGCGGTTCCCTGTATTTGGTGCTGAAAACGATGTGGATATAGTTTTTAACCAGCGACTGTCCCATATTCCATTTTCTTAAATGAGGGAGAATTATAAGTATAAGCCCTGAAAGGGCAAAATATCGTGGCGTTGGGCAAAGCCCTTCGCTAAAATATTTTTAATTTGTATTGCTTGGCAAGTGCCAAGGTTGTTTTGCGATGGGCCAAATCACATCGCAGGTGCCAAGGTTGTTTTGCGATGAGCCAAACACATCTCAGGTGCCAAGGTTATTTTTGCGATGAGCCAAATCTCATCGCAGGTGCCCAGGTTCTTTTTGCGATGAGCCAAATCTCATCGCAGGTGCCCAGGTTATTTTTGCGATGAGCCAAATCTCATCGCAGGTGAATTACGCCCTTTCAGGGCTATCCCTAACAAATTCCAATTCCTTAAACCAGAATTTGCCGGATTCTTTCCTTCAATCCCTGACTGGCTTCCAGAACTGGTAAACGAACAGCAGGACCACAAATGCCCAAGTCGGAAAGGACGGCTTTGATGCCAACCGGATTGCCTTCTTCGTAAAGTAAGGGATTCAATGCGATCCAGTTTTTCCAGATTTGTCTAGCTGCTTCAAACTCAAGATTTACACTGTGCAGAACCATGGCCGAGAATTCCTTCGGATGGGAATTTGCCAGCACTGAAATGGCGCCGACTGCGCCTATGCTGATGAGCGCGGAGGTAAGCAAATCATCTCCTGAAATCAGCAGAAAATCATCCGGTTTTCCCGCAGAAATGGCCATGCATTGCTCCACATTTCCAGAGGCTTCTTTAATGCCAATGATGTTGGAATGAGTTGCCAGTTTCAGGGTGGTGGTGGCTGTCATGTTGCTTCCGGTTCGGCCTGGAACATTGTATAGAATTACAGGAATTGGTGCTGCAGAGGCAAGCGCCTCATAATGTGCTTGGATGCCCGCCTGTGATGGTTTGTTGTAATAGGGCGATACAGAAAGAATGGCATCTACTCCTTGCCAGTCAATTTGTTTCAGGTCGTCGATTAGGCGGGAAGTATTGTTTCCACCATGTCCCAAAACCAAAGGTTTTCTGCCATTGTTTTTGGCGCGTACTACCGACAAAACCTCAGCCTTTTCTGATGCAGAAAGTGTTGCCGACTCGCCTGTGGTGCCGAGAACAACCA
>CAMDMI010000156.1 GCA_945902135.1 Spirosoma fluviale | reverse complement strand
TTTTCCTTCTGAATCGATCGTACTCACAAATGCAATGGGTCTTGGACCTACACATGCCAGCATATTCGAATGAAATTCGGCTACGCTACTTTCCTCGGGCCGGATTGTTTTCCAATGGTTTTCCATTTTAGGCAATTGACTTATTTTTTAGCTGCAAAAATTGAATAAGGCCTTGCAAATTAAAGGCATTAAGGACTAGCTCCTTTGCGGCACCAGCTTTTCTGGCCATCCAGACGCCGTGTTGCATATAGGCCATTCCTGCGTCCTCGTGAGCATCTGGGTTGATGGCGATCATGGCACCTTTTTCCAGCGCTTTTGAAAGATTTTGCCAGTCCATATCCAGTCGGGATGGATGTGCATTGAGTTCTATCGCCACATGGTTGGCAATGCAGGCATCAATTACTTTCTCATAATCAAGCGGGTAGCCAGACCTTTTCAACAAAATTCTACCTGAGCAATGTCCAAGAATGCTGGTATAAGGATTTTCTACAGCTTTTATGATTCTTGATGTCGCCGTGCGAATGTCCATTTTTAAAATTGAATGGACAGAGGCAACCACATAATCAAATCTGGAGAGGATGTCTTCTGTGTAATCCAGACTTCCATCACCCAAAATATCGGATTCAATGCCTTTTAGAATTCTGAAATTTTGTCCGAACTCAGTGTTAAGCGCATCAATCTCCGCCCACTGAGAGAATACGCTATCTTCTGTCAGACCATTTGCATACCGCGCAGTTTGCGAATGATCTGCAATTCCAAAATAATCCCAACCTTGATTGATGCACCAATCTGCCATTTGGCGGATGCTGTTTTTGCCATCACTCCATGTGCTGTGGTTGTGCAAACAACCTTTCAGGTCTTCGTAACGGATAAGGTCTTTTAATTTCTCAGGAAATTTTAGAGTCCATTCAAATGTGCCATTTCTGAGTTCTGCAGGAATGGATGGCCAGCTAAGTTTGGAATAAAGTTCTTCATTGTTGCTCGTCTTTTTCCACTCCGAATAGAGCGGAACACCTGCGAGGCTTGCTTTTACCCAATGGCCTTTTTCCGTTTCAAGCATGAAGCGCTTTTTTTCAAAATCTTCTTTCCCGGCAAAATGAAGGCAAACATTGAATTCTTCGGTTTCATTCCAGAAACGAAGGTGAAATGGTCCGGAATTTTCTTCGACGGGTTTAAAGGAAGAACTTTCACCAAACCATTCCTTCATTTGATTTCGTTTTTCAAGAGGAAATAAAAAATCCAATCCAGAAAATGTTTCAGAATGCATTGCGAAATCGCCGGTTCTGATGCCACCTGAAATGCCGGATTTTCCCCAGTCAGATTCCAGCTTGTCGGCCAGCTTGTCGGCTTTGTGCATCAGCAATCTGCCGTGTACGGTTTCGAGAAATGCAATGCCATCGAGAATTCCCTGCTGAATTTTATCCCCAAAACCTTTCAAGAGTGAAACCTGCGAAGCCAAACAGGCCTCTTTAAGTTTAGGAATTGTTTCAATTCCCGCATCTTTCCACAGCGTTCTGATTTTCTTCGGACCAATGCCATTGATTCGAAGCATGGTGCGAACGCCGAATGGAATTTCTTTTTCCATTTCGCTCAGTTCTGCAAATGTTCCTTCCGCTATCAGGGATTGAAGCACCAGGCTCATCCCTTTTGAGAATCTGCCTGAAATTTCATCTGAACTTAGCGACTGGATTGGACTTGGATCGGCTTCAATGCTCTGAATAAGCTTTCTGTAAGCATTGATCTTAAAAGAGTTAACATCCAGAAGCTCCATTAATTCAATGGCTTCCTCCAGTCTTTCGGTAATTTCTGCGTTGCTCATGGTTGGGTCGGCTAAGATAAGGCTTGCAGTGTTTTTTCGAAAGAATAAACCAAAAATCAGGCGAGGGTTTCGGGCACTTCAAAAACTTCTATAAAAGTACTTTTTGAATCTGCTTGCCTGCTTTTTTCCAGCCATGGCCGAATGATCGATTGCGCATCCTGTGTGTCGTAATAGGGTTCCAGCACAGAACGAATTTTATCCAATTCATTTGAAATGAAATTGTTGTTCGGAACATATCCGAAGCCCATTATTTTGCCATTCTCCAGATAAATGGCACCATTTTCTTCGGCTTTTCTGCCCGAAGTTTTTAGGACAATTCTTCCAAGCCTAAAGTTTTCCCGGATCAACTCAGAAACACTGCCATTGTAATCATCAATCTGGCCTGATTTATTGCAAACCATACAGGAATTTCCTGCTTCATTCGAATAGCTGCAAGGCGGTGAATTCTCCTGAGTCAAGCCATTTAATTTAAGGCAAAGGCCATGTTTGATGCTGAGTTTCAGAAGGAGAGAAAAAGCCTCTTCCCGACTTCGGAAAACCCTTAATGGTCTTGTCCATTTTCCGCTTTGTCCCAACACCAAGCGCCGAAATCCCCTTTGATCTTGAAATTCATAAATTCCATGATTGAGTCGGAAGTCCTTGTTTAGGGTATTGAATCGTGGATAGTGTTTTTTGATGAGTTCGTTTTCTGTCATCAGGGCCATGAGTTCATGACCACATTCTACAAATTCAAGGTCGTGGATGGATTCCAAAAAGCTCCTTTTTTCCTTGGTGTGTGTTTGGGCAGTAAAATGCTGCCGCACCCGGTCGCGGAGGTTAATCGCTTTCCCCACATAAATCACCTTGCCATGGGCATCCATAAACAAGTAAACGCCAATGGAATTGGGTAGTTTGTTGAGTTTGTCTTCGGGTAAATTTTCCGGTCCTTTAAAAGCGCCGATCTTTCCACGGATCATTTCGGAGATAATTTCCGTCGTGCCGGGTAGAATAAGAAGTCTTCCGAGAATGTCGGCAGTAGCAACTGCATCTTCCAAAGCCCGGTGTGCTCTGGTGTTTACGATCGAAAAGTGTCGGCAAAGATTGGCAAGGCTATGGGAGGAAAGCTTCAGGATTTTCCTCGACAAGCGAACCGTGCAAAGTTTCTTTTGACTGAATGGTTGACCGGCCCTTTTGAATTCTTCTTGTAAAAACCCGTAGTCGAAATGCACATTGTGGGCAACGAAGATTCTGTCTGAAAGCATCTCGGTAATTTGCTCCGTCAGGTCATAAAAACCAGGCGCATCCTTGACCATTTCATTGGTGATTCCGTGAATGGCGGTTAATGAAACCGGGATCGAAATTCCGGGGTTGACCAGACTTCCAAATCTGTTTACAACCTTTCCATTGTCCATCAAAACAATGCCTATTTCGACAATTCTATCCACAGTGGCAATTCCTCCACTGGTTTCCACATCCACAATTGCGAACTTCATTTTCCGACCTTTGTTTACTTTAAGTGTCGGTGTCCAAGTTAATCAGTTTTTGGCTTTCGGTTTTATAATCAGGCGAATTGCCGAAAAAAGTCCGGCGAACATTGCCGCTTCCAGAATTTGAGATTTTACCAAATTAAGGGGATCAAAACCAGACCCTGAAATGTATTCAAGTGCAACCCTGATACCTAGATACAAAAAGAGAATTCTGACAAAATCAAGTAGAAAGGGACGGAATTTTGCCATGCTATTTTCAAATTTCAATGTTGGATTCCTCTTGTCTGGATTCCACAATTTCCCAGGTATGGTCTGCGAGTAAGCGCATGGTGGCAATCCATTCAATATTTTTTCGTGCAGACCGGCCCCATTCATTTGGTGCTACAAGTGAAACCAAATCGGAACCACTTCTCTGGTACAAATAATAGGTGTGCGCAATGAGCGGCTCAAAACGCATTTCAGCGCGGTAGATCCTTTCTGAAATTATTTTTCTGTCCTGAATGGCCTTCGCCTGATCTGCCAGCAGCTTCATTTGGGCCATGATCTGGTCCATTTGCATTTCTGTTTGCTGGTCCATGGCACTGAGTGAGCGTGCCACGGTTCGGTTCATATCCTCAGGCCGGATTACAGCTGAACCATTGGTGTGCGCGTAGGGGAGAAGCCCTGGATTTTCTGCAGACTTTTCTCTTAACTTATCTAAGTCGATGCGATCTACATCAATCTCTTTCCCTCTTTTAAATTCCTCTGGCATGAATAAAGCTTTAGTCGAAAACCAGAGAAATGCGGAAAGGTTTGCGATTAAGAAAAATACTTAAGGTTGATGACTTCCTTTTCGGTCAAATACCTCCATGTGCCACGCGGCAAATCCTTTTTTGTAAGGCCACCATACATTACGCGGTCGAGTCTTACAACTTTATACCCAAGGCTTTCGAAAATGCGTCTTACAATTCGGTTTCGGCCAATGTGGATGCTTAAGCCTACGATGTCGCGTTCCTTGCTTAAAACTTCGAGTTCATCTACAGGCGCTTTCCCGTCTTCGAGTTCGATGCCTGCGCGGATGGCAGTTTCATCTGCGGCTGTGAGGGGTTTGTCGAGATCTACCTGGTAAATTTTCCGGACATTGTGGCTCGGGTGCATCATCCTTTCAGAAAGTTCTCCATCATTTGTAATGAGCAGCAATCCCGTAGTATTTCGGTCGAGCCTTCCAACTGGGTAGATTCTTTCCTTGCAGGCATTTTCCACAAGTGTCATCACGGTTTTCCTTTCCTCTGGATCTTCTGTGGTGGTGAGGAAATCCTTTGGCTTATTGAGAAGCACATAAACTAGTTTTTCCTTGTTAAGGAGTCTGCGGCCATATTTCACCACATCATCACTTTTTACAAGATAGCCCATCTGGTCCATCACTTTGCCATTTACGGTAACTTGGCCTGTAGAAATCAGGTCGTCAGCTTCCCTGCGTGAGCAAAGGCCGGATTGGGCGATATAGCGATTCAGACGAATAAGTAAGCCTTCCTCATTGGGTGCTTTTCGGCCTTCTGATTTCCTTCCAACCGGCCTCCTGCCTCTATTGCCGGCAATCGAAGCCATTTTCTTTTCATCATATTCCGGAACCGAATTGCCTTTGCGACGGAATTCCTTCACTTGTTCTGGCGCCTGAATTCCAAGTCGGTTTTTAGTGGGAGCAAAACTGCCTCCAGCCGGACTTTTTTTGAAACCGGGCCTTGCATTGCCACGGTCGCCAAAAGGTTTTTTATCTCTGTCAAATGACCTTGGTCCGGAATCTTTTCCAAATCTCCGGCTCTGGTCTTCTTTACCGGGTCCATCCTTGCGGAATTCTCTTCTTTCGCCAGAATCACCAGACTCTGGTTTGCGGAATCTTCCTTCTGGATTACTGCCAGTACCATATCCTGGTTTATCAAAACGCCTTTCTGGCCTATCGCTTCCGGGTCCAGATGCTTCCGGTTTGCGGAATCTTCCATCTGGTTTACTGCCGGCACCATATTTTGGTTTGTCGAAACGCCTTTCAGTTCTTTCGCCAGAATCACCAGACTCTGGTTTGCGGAATCTTCCATCCGGTTTACTGCCTGCACCATGTCCTGGTTTGTCGAAACGCCTTTCGGGCCTATCACTTCCGGATCCAGATGCTTCTGGTTTGCGGAACCTTCCTTCTGGTTTGCTTCCGGCTCCAAATCCAGGTTTATCAAAACGCCTTTCAGATCTGTCAGAGAAATTTCCAGCACCTGGTTTGCGAAAGTTGCCTTCTGGACGGTCTTCACGCCTTGCGTAAGGAAACCCTGCATTTCTTTTTTCTTCAGCCTCCATGCGGGCTGTGCTTTCTTTTCCTCTGTTTTCTGGACGGATGCGGCTTTGGATACCAGACGCTGGTGCGCTGGAAATTCTTGCTCTCTTTTCTCCTGGCGCGGAGGTTCTTGAAGAAGCAGAAGCAGGCTTTGCTGCTCCAGAATTGCGATTTCCGATGCTTCCGGTAGATGCAGATGGCTTTGAACCAATAAGTTTTTTTCCGGGTTTTCCGGCAGGTTTTTCTTTCAAGGAATTGAGGATTGGCCGGCAAAGATAGCCTTTTCAAGCCAATCTGCCGCTTACAGATTTAAGGGTTTTACATGTAAATTTCCAAGTTGGTTTTTGGGTAATTCGGAAATGCTACTTTTGTTGCTTCTGTCAAATGGCAAAACCAATGAAATTCGCTACCAAACTAATACACGCCGGTATTCATCCGGACCCAAGTACAGGGGCAGTTATGACCCCTATTTTTCAAACATCTACATATGCCCAAACCTCTCCAGGGGTGCATAAAGGCTATGAATATTCCAGAACACACAATCCAACCCGGACCGTTTTGCAAGACAATCTTGCGGCATTGGAGGAAGGAAAATTTGCGATGTGTTTTGCAACCGGACTTGCAG
>CAMDMI010000155.1 GCA_945902135.1 Spirosoma fluviale | reverse complement strand
AGGGTTTCTTGCTTGTTGAGGCTTTTGTCAGACAAAATCACGGTTGGAATCAAAAGCATGGAGCCATATATAAACCAGCTGATGATGTCCTTGTCTGAATGGAACCATTGCTTAAAATTCAGCATGAAAAATATCATCGCAATTGAACCTACAATCATGAGGATACTTTTCGCATCCAGGGGCCTGACTGGAAGGCCAATCTCCTCCCCTTCTTCTGAGATGAGGTGGCTTTTCTGATAAATCATCATCACCACCAGGGCCAAAAGCATTCCGATGCAGGCAGCCAAAAAACCATATTTGTAATCACTGAAAGAGCTGCAAATAATTGGCGAGAAGAAGGCACCAAGGTTTATGCCCATGTAAAAAATGGTAAATGCGCTGTCTATCCGGCGGTCATTTTTAGGATACAACTGACCAACCATGGTGGAGATGTTGGGCTTAAAAAAACCATTGCCCACAATCAGGGCTGTAAGGCCGGTCCACATGAGGGCAACGCCTCCATCCTTGCCAGCACTGGCACTTAAAAACATAAAGAATTGTCCGAGTGCCATCAAAAGCCCACCGACAAATATGCTGCGCCTGTTTCCAAGATATTGGTCGCAGAGATATCCACCAAGCAGCGGTGTGAGGTAAACAAGACCGGTATAACTTCCATAAATTTCAGATGCTTCCGCATCAGGGAGCATTAGAATCTTTGTCATGAAAAGGATGAAAATGGCGCGCATACCATAATAGCTAAAGCGCTCCCACATTTCTGTGAAAAATAGAACATACAAACCCCGTGGATGTCCGCTACCTGTACTTTGTAATTTTTCGTTTGCCATGAATTGGTGTTTTATCGGCAACAAGTAAAGGGAATATTTTCGGATTCATCAAAACTAGGCTTTAATGGATGGAAAATTAAAGTAACTCTTCATGAAAAGTTGGCGAATCATCCGACCCGTTTTCTATGAAGAGAAAGTTTGGACCCAATCCATTTCTGACTAAAAACTTTATTTTCTGTTCTATCCGTAAGTTTTGGAATTCACCATATCACAAAAAAGGGCTGCCTAAACCAGACAGCCCAATTGAATAACCCAAACCCAAAATGGGTTCTTGATTTTAAGAAAGTCGCTTATTCAATTCGGCATCAAGTGCCTCAAGGAATTCTTCGGTATACAAGTAATGCTCGCCGTGATTCACTTTATTTCCGTGAATGCAGACCGCAAGGTCCTTGGTCATTTTGCCGGATTCAACCACATCCACACATACTTTTTCTAGTGTCTGGCAGAAGTGAATCAATTCGTTGTTTCCATCCAATTTGCCACGAAATTCAAGTCCGCGGGTCCAGGCAAAAATGCTGGCAATTGGATTGGTAGAAGTTGGCTTGCCAGCCTGATGGTCGCGATAATGGCGGGTTACAGTGCCGTGGGCTGCTTCTGCTTCCATGGTTTTGCCATCGGGCGTAATGAGAACAGAGGTCATCAAACCAAGTGAACCAAATCCCTGTGCCACCGTATCTGATTGTACATCACCATCATAATTCTTACAAGCCCAGACAAAATTACCGTGCCATTTCAGGGCCGAGGCAACCATGTCATCAATCAGGCGGTGCTCGTACACGATACCGGCTGCTTCAAATTTTGACTTATAATCGCTCTGGTAAATTTCCTCAAAAATGTCCTTGAAACGACCATCGTATTTTTTCAGGATGGTGTTTTTGGTACTGAGGTAAAGCGGCCAGCCTTTGCTTAGTGCCTGGTTAAAACAGGAATGGGCAAATCCTCTGATGGATTCTTCGGTGTTGTACATGGCCAATGCCACGCCATCTCCTTTGAAATTGTACACTTCGTGCTCAATTACTTCTCCATTTTCCCCTTCAAATTTGATGGTGAGTTTGCCTTTTCCTTTGGTTACGAAATCTGTAGCGCGGTACTGATCGCCAAATGCATGGCGGCCAATGCAAATCGGGGCTGTCCAGTTTGGAACCAAACGAGGCACATTGCTGCACACAATTGGCTCACGGAAAACAGTGCCATCAAGGATGTTGCGAATGGTGCCGTTGGGACTCTTCCACATCTGCTTAAGATTGAACTCTTTGACGCGTGCCTCATCGGGCGTAATGGTAGCACACTTAATTCCAACGCCATATTGCCTAATGGCATTTGCGGCGTCGATGGTTACCTGGTCGTTGGTCTCGTCCCTATACTCCATGCCAAGATCATAATATTTTATGTCGAGGTCCAGATAAGGTAAAATCAATTTATCCTTGATGAATTTCCAGATGATGCGGGTCATCTCATCGCCATCAAGTTCTACAACCGGATTGGCTACATTAATCTTTTGCATTGCTATGAATTGTTTGTCTTGTTGCAGCGCAAAGGAAAGCAATCAGGCTGTTAAATTCAATCCGATTTTACGGACGGGCTGAAGTTCCTAATTCGGCAAATTATCACCAGAATATTGTGCGTGATAACTCAACAAATCTTAGAAGTCCGAATATCGCCTTCCTTTAATTTCCACATTCGGAATTGCGCAAAATCTGTGTTTCCGGAATGAGGCGGGCCGAAAGAGAATCGAGTTCCTGCAATTCCGGACGAAGCATCAACAGGGCATGGCGGTTTATATAACTCTGTGCCAAAACAGGATGCTGGTATTCCAGCACTTTACCTGTAAATGGAATCGGATAAGAACTCAGCGGAAGATGGTCTTTGTCGACCACAAAATACTTTGCTTCGGGTTTTCGGGCCAGATCAAGGCGAGCCCTTTCCCTGATTTTCATATACGATGCCGGAGTCTTAAGCAAAAAAGCAAGGTTGATGAACAGAGAAAAAAAGGCAAGCGAAAACAGAAAGCGGGGTTTTATTTTGGATGAAAATGAAATCAAAAATGCAAAATACAGCAGCCATAAACCCGGCGACAGCAGCCTTGTATTGAGCACTTCAATGCCGGCTTTCAAGGAGGCCAAAAACATCAATCCGAGAAAACTGAATGCAAAAATCAAAAGCATTTTTGCGAATTCGCCGCTTGCGCCTTTCCAGAAAAGCCAGAACATGAGTCCTGCAAAAATCAGGTCGGGAAGCATAACCAAGCAGCCAATCAAGCCAAGATCCCCATGTTGAAAAACCAGAGAGAAAAATGGATTGGCAGAGCCGAGTAAACCCTTAAAATTGAGGAAGATGTGGGCGATCCATTCGGAACGGGTCATGGCCTCCGGAGCGCCACGCAAATTTTCACCAAATAGCGAACCAAAGGAATTAAAATTCCAGGCCAGATAAACCGTCAATAGTGTGGCGGAGAGGCCGAGAAACCAGTACCAAAGTTTGTCTTCCACAAAGACAGCTTTTCCTTTCCTTACAAAAAGCAAAAGCCCGGCTAGACCAAAAGCTGCATAGAAAAAAACGCCACTGTGCCTCAGCAAAATCAAGCCTGAAAAAACCAGCAACATCCAAAAGAGCCAGCCTTTTATGGTCTGGTTTTGGAAATAACTGTGCAGCAGAAAAATGAGTAAATAGAGAAGTGTGAGAAAGGGAATCTCAGAAAATGAAAATGGCAGCAGGCCGATTCCCGCTTTTGTGCAAAGCAGAATACAGGTTTCACGAAAATAAAAATTCCTCTGCCAAGAAAATGCCAGGATGGCAAATAGACAAAACCCGTTCAGAATTTTTCCCGCCCAGAAATAATCGTCACAAAAAAAATGAACCGCCCGGAGCAATACCGGATAGCCCAAAGGGAAAAGATTGCTTTCTATTTTCGGAAGATCAATGGCCTGACGCACATAAAAAAGTGTGTCAAGATTGATTCCTCCGTCGGAACGAAACAGAAACCCGGCAATCGCTGCCCCGAAAAGAAATACCAGCAAAACGAATTCTACAATCCAGGATTTTCCAGCATTTCCTTTTGCCTTCATTGAAACTAAATACTTCTAAATTTTATGGGGGAAAAACCCGGAATCCCGGATTTCAGGAATTCAGGAATTACGATTTCTTCAAAAATTCGGTACGCAAAACCATTTGAACCCTGTCGATGCGGCAATCAACTTCATCCGCATCTTCCGTAAGCTTGATGCCTTTCACCACCGTTCCCCTTTTCAGCGTGGTAGATGTGCCTCTCACTTTAAGGTCTTTAATGAGCGTAACATTGTCGCCATCTTTGAGCAAGTTGCCATTACTGTCGCGTACTTCCATTGATTTTATGATTTGTCCGCAATGAGGCAAAATGAATTGAAAAAAGAAACCCCGGCCAATTGCTGACCGGGGCTTTGTTCATTTTATTGAAAGAATCGAATTACTTCACTTCCTCAAAATTCACATCGGTTACAGGCTCCTGATGGTCGCCGCCCTGAGAAGGCCCACCCTGTTGTGCATCCTGCGCATTGGCCGCATTATACATTTCACCGGAAGCAGCCTGCCAGGCAGAATTGAGTTCATTCATAGCAGCATCAATCGCCTCAAGATCCTGAGCGCTATGTGCAGTGCGAAGTTTGTCTACTGCAGTAGTGATGGCTGCTTTGTTTGCTTCCGAAAGCTTATCACCATACTCGGTCAATTGCCTTTCGGTTTGGAAAACGAGGCTATCGGCCTGATTTAATTTTTCAATCTTTTCTTTCTCTGCCTTGTCAGAAGCCTCATTGGCCTTTGCCTCATTGCGCATGCGCTCAATTTCAGCATCGGTAAGTCCGGAAGAAGCCTCAATACGAATTTTCTGCTCTTTGCCCGTTCCTTTGTCCTTGGCAGAAACATTCAGAATGCCATTGGCATCGATGTCAAAGGTTACTTCAATTTGAGGAACCCCACGCGGTGCCGGCGGAATGCCATCGAGGTGAAAACGACCAAGGGTGCGGTTGTCTTTTGCCATGGAGCGCTCGCCCTGCAAAACATGCAATTCAACAGAAGGCTGACTATCGCTGGCAGTTGAGAATGACTCAGACTTGCGGGTTGGAATGGTGGTGTTGGATTCGATCAGTTTGGTAAATACACCGCCCATGGTTTCGATTCCCAAAGAGAGTGGGGTCACATCCAAAAGAAGTACATCTTTTACCTCGCCGGTAAGTACACCGCCCTGAATAGCTGCACCGATGGCCACAACCTCATCCGGGTTTACTCCTTTGGAAGGTTTCTTTCCAAAAAACTTCTCAACCTCTTCTGCAATTCTTGGGATACGGGTAGAACCACCAACCAGAATTACTTCATCAATCTGACTCGTACTCATCGAGGCATTTTTCATTGCCCTGCGGCAAGGCTCAAGCGTACGCTGGATAAGCTCGTCTGCAAGTTGTTCGAATTTGGCGCGGGTTAATTTACGCACCAAGTGCTTTGGAATGCCATTTACAGGCATAATGTATGGCAGGTTGATTTCGGTTTCCTGAGAACTAGAAAGTTCAATCTTAGCTTTTTCAGCCGCTTCTTTCAAACGCTGAAGTGCCATTGGATCTTGTTTCAGGTCTATGCCTTCATCATTTTTAAATTCAGCCGCCAGCCAATCGATAATTTTCTGGTCAAAATCATCACCGCCAAGGTGAGTATCGCCATCTGTGGATTTCACTTCAAAAACGCCATCACCCAATTCAAGAATGGAAACATCAAAAGTGCCTCCGCCTAAATCGAAAACGGCAATTTTCATGTCCTGGTTTTTCTTGTCCATGCCATAAGCAAGGGCAGCTGCGGTTGGCTCGTTTATAATACGCTTTACCTCCAAACCGGCAATAAGACCTGCTTCTTTGGTGGCCTGGCGCTCAGAATCGTTGAAATACGCTGGTACTGTAATGACAGCCTCGGTAACAGTTGTTCCAAGATAATCTTCGGCCGTCTGCTTCATCTTGGTAAGAATCATGGCAGACAATTCTTGCGGAGAATACTGCTTATCGCCAATGCGAACCCGCGGGGTATTGTTGGCTCCGGATTCCACTTTGTAGGGCACCATCCCAATTTCGTTCTTACACTCGGAGAAACTCCGGCCTATGAATCTTTTAATTGAGTAAATGGTATTGGTGGGGTTTGTGATTGCCTGGCGTTTTGCCGGGTCGCCCACTTTGCGCTCGCCGTTGCCATTATCGAGGAAGGCTACGATCGAAGGAGTGGTTCTTCTTCCTTCGCTGTTGGCAATAACGGTTGGCTCATTGCCTTCCATCACAGCCACGCAGGAGTTTGTTGTTCCAAGGTCTATGCCGATTATCTTTCCCATAGTATTGTTTGTCTTTTTTTCAGGATTGTTTTCCCGAAAATGCTTTCGCAAG
>CAMDMI010000154.1 GCA_945902135.1 Spirosoma fluviale | reverse complement strand
GGAGGCTTTTTCCTGTCGTGAAATGCGGGTTGACATAGAGCGGGGCAGTGTCCTTAGCCGTGGGCAGACCGTGTGCGATTATTATGGCCGCAGTTCCGGAAAAGCCAACTGCAGGGTAGCGCTGAAAGTGGAAGTCGCTGCTTTCTGGGATGAGATGCTGGAATGTCTGGAAAGGGCGGAGCCGCATTTTGTTGGGTAAGAAAATTAACCTGGCCCCGAGCTTTCTAAAAAACTGTCCTTTTTTGGAATTGGATTCTAGAAAAAGACAATAATCATGGAGTTTTCACACATTACAAATCAAAACCCCAACCTCATAATCCTGTCCTGACAATTATCCTTATTTACAAACAACTTCAAGTTCGCTTACAATGCGTTTTAGCAGCTCTGGCTCCGTAGCATCGATGCTGATCTCCTGAATTTTATTTTTATTCTTGAAGACCAGAACCCTGCACGATACTTTTCCATCCCGGAGGCTGTATACAATTTTTACCACATTGGCGCCGGAGGTTTCTGCCGGCACAAAAGCCAGACCGCTGTTGATTCCTCTGGCATGGCCATTTTCGAGAAAGTCGTTCAACTTGTTTTTAAGATCCAGTGGGTCTTCATCATTTTCATCTCTGGCATTGGAGCAATACACCAAAGGTTTTTCTTCTAGAAGGCTGATGCTTTTTCGCAGGTCTTCATCCACAATTCCAATCCGGATATTGGCAGAGCCGTAAGGCTGCGCTTTTTGTCTCAGACCAAGGCCAGTCATAATGCGGTTTTGCTCTCGCTCGGTTTCAAGAAACCATTTTTGCAGATTGAGGAATCCTTTTCCGTCCACATTGTCATCTAAGATGAGAAGGTTGTTTTTTAGTGCATAAAGCATGGAATAGGTAAGCAAACCCTGGCCGAGTTTTGGGATTTCATAGGCCGGTTTGTCGGGAGCAGATGCCGATAGAATAAACAAACCAGACTTATCACCATGGTCTTCAATCTGTCTTCTTCGCTCAGTGGCATCGTTATCGCGCATCAGTGCAGATACCAGTTCCTTTGCGGCCTGTCCACTGTTGCAGGCGTCGTAGACGAGAATGGTTTTATTGGGCATCATTTGAAAAGGGCCTTCGGGACTGAGCCATTCTTTCAGGTCAGTGGTGCTGATGCCAACGGGGTTGATTCTGGAGGCATCGGCAGTGAGGAAGGTAAAGGTTTTGTCGGAAGCACCCTGCATCACGCCGTGTCCGGCAAAGAAGATGAAAAGGACATCCTGACTGCGGGCCTTTTTACCGATTTCTTCCAAGGCCTTCATCACACCGGCGCGTTCTGGAGTGGTAAAAACTGGCTGATTGCCAAGGCGTGATTGCACATGAAAGACCTCCACATTTTCATCACCGAGCAATTTGCCGGCACTTTTCTTGAGGGCATTTCCGATGGTTCGGGCATCCTGCACAGGGAAATGCAAATCGAGGTCGTCGTCTTTGTAATCGTTTACGCCGATGAGGAGCATAAAGAGTCGGGGCTTTGCTTTGAATTTGGGTGCCAGCAGCGAAAACTCCAGCCGCTGAGACTGAAGTTCGGTTCCATTTTCCTTGGTAAAGGCTAAAACCTCAATGGTATTTTCTACACCTGGCACGAGGAATTTTTCGAGTTCGGCATTGCGGATTCGGAGAATGGCCAGATTGTTTTTGATGCCGAGTTTTTCTGCCGGAATGGTCTTGACTGTTTTTCCACCGACTTTAATTTCCAAACGGTTAATGGGCCATCGGCGCTGTTGAATTCTGAACTCACGGCCTTCAGCATCTTCTTTCCAGTTTTCCAGCAGGGGTAGGGCATTGCAGAAATCAAGGTCGCTGAGTTTTTTGTAATTGATCTCTTCGCCGTTGATGATTTTTTCGGCCAGTCCGGGCACATAGAGTGCATCTTTGATCTGCCCAAGTTCGGTGGCTTCCAGGCCGCAAACGAAGTAGAGCTTTTCCATGGCGCCGGGTGTACCATCAAAGCGGTAATGCTCGTCGTAAATGAGATAATCGTCGCCCTTGAGCTGCAGGCGGGTATAAAGCCGGCGGCCGGTGGCCGTTTCCCAGAGGATGGTTTGGTGGTCGGCGGAGGTGGTAAGGACATATTTCCCGTCAAAACTGAAAGAGGCATCGAATTTCCTCTCATACCTTAAATGGCCATCTTTTAATTCTTTCTTTTTACCATTAGACAAATTCCAAATCTCAACAATATTATTATCGTTTCCGAAATATTCGATGTTTGTATATTGATCAAAATGGGGTTTTCTAAAAACCAGCGCAAGGTTTCCATCTGAGGAAAATTTTACGGATTGAAAATCAGTTGAAGGGAATGTGTCAATCAAAGAATATTTGGGAGAATTCTGCAAAAACTTAATGTAATCAAAATCAGATAGCGGGATATTATTATTAACTATCGAAATTCTGAGAGAATCCAGAAGCGTTAAATCATACGATTTTACTTTTTTTTCTTTACGACCAACAATTTGAGTAAGGTAACGGCCATCTGGAGAAAAATTAGCGAATCCTTCCTCTTTCATATGGAAGATTAATTTTTCTGATTTTAGGTCATAAATGCTATATCCGTGAAACATAATGTACTTCCCATCCGGGCAGTACTTAATTTTTGATAAGTCATCATAAGTCCATAAAATCGGCTTGAATGAATGAATTAAGTTGCCGGATTTGATATCAAAAATCCGGGGGTTATTTATGCCGCTGCAAACAATCCCAAAGGAATTTCCATCTGGACTTAATGTGGCATCAAGAATTGTGGAATCAGGAAAATAATACCTCTTGAATTTTTCTTTGTATTGCTTGTTTTTATAATAGGATGAGATTAAAGTAGAATCCTTCAAGGTTTTGATAATTCTAAGCAACTTTCCGGTTGCAGTTTCAAAAATTCTGGCCTTATAATTTCCACGGGCGACAAGAAATATTTTTCCGTCCCTGCTTAATTCGGCGGAGAAAACCGGGTTATCCGGTATTTTAATTTTCCTAATGGGTTTTCCAGTCCTGAAGTCCCACATTCTGACTGCACTATCCTCAAAAGCTGAAATAATAAAATCATTATCCGGACTAAACTGAACAGAATTAACACCGGTTGTGTAGCCTCCAAGTCGCTTTAATTCCAGCCCGGAGGATGTTTCCCAAATCCGAACAGAATTATCTTCACTGCTAGTTAAAATTTGTTTCCCGTCCGGGCTAAAACACGATGAAATCACATTTCCGGAATGGCCAATTAATACCTTCATCAGTTTACCTGATTTTACTTCCCAGATCCGTGCACTTGAGTCGAAGGGAATTATCAGGTATTTCTCATCAGGGCTGAACATACCGGAATTGCCGGAAACAAAAATTTTAGCATCTGATTTAGCTTGTTGGTGGATGACGGAAATTAATTTTCCCGACTGAGCATTCCAGATATGAAGAGTAGAATTATCGCTTCCGGTTACAATGAGATTTCCCTTTGGACTGAAAAAGGCAAAATCCAGAGCCTTTTCATGACCCTTAAAAGTAATAATTCGTTTGCCAGAATTGGTTTCATAAAGAGCCGCAGTGGAATCAGTACTTGCAGTTAGAACATACTTTTCATCCGGACTGAATACTGCAGAAAATACCAACCCCCGGTGGCCGGATAAAATTATTGGGTTTTTTAAGCCATTCATCCTCCATATTCTTGCTGTACTGTCATAACCGGAACTTACTAATCTCTTTCCGGATGAACTGAAATTTATGGATTGTATTGGTTGTGTATGTCCGGTCATTTCCACTAGAATTTTATTGGATTTAACCTCATAAACGGCTGCTTTATATGTGCTTCCAGTGGTATCTGGAATGGACTTGATTATTAAACTATCTTCATAAAGATCATAAATGAATGGAGAATAAAGTGTCCTTTTCAGCCTGATACATAATTTCTCTGAACAATCTGAATTCATGTCCCAGAAGTGAATAGCACTGTCGCTTCTAGTTATTTCAATTTTTTTTTCTTGGCTTAAAAATGCCTTTTTCAATAAATATCCACTCAGCGTCTTTAATTCCTTTCCTGTGGAAGAATTGTATAAACGGGTATGCCCGGTTCCTGCATCCGCCACCAATACATAATTTCCATCAGTACTGTATCTTGAATTCAAAATCTTTTGTTCCAAGGGCAGCACCAGCCTAGGCTTGTTCTGCTGCCCCCGCAACAGGGCAGAAAAAAATACCAGAAGGAGGGTGGATATGATGCGGATTTTCATAGCAGTAGCAAGTTAAATTAACTGTACATGAAATAAAAGTCTTCTTGTCCTTCCTGAATAGATTGCCTTTCATAAGGACTTCCTACAGGAAAAACAAAGTTTTACTTCCGTAGGAAAAAGCTGCTGGTTTAAATGGAAAAAGGCGGATAAAGGTTTCACAATTCCATCGCAAACTCTCAATCCCCAACCAGAATTATCCAAGGCTGGATTGGCTCATCCGAAAACCGCCCAATCCAAAAATCTTCTTTTTGAAATGAAGAATTCAAATGCGTTGAATTCAACAATAAGAAATGTCCAGAATATTAGGTTAATGAAATAAAGGAATTACCCTCTGGTTAGATTTTAAATCCTCTATTCTTCTCTCCCGAATTCCTTTTCAGAACTCAAGTATCGATTATTACAAAAATCAACTGCTGGCCACAAATTAAGCGGCCAAACTATTGGCAAATTGCCTGATAGATTGTTTATTTATCTGTTCGCTAGATATTTAGAACATTATTAATCGTCAATCATGCTCATTTTGTTTCGGGCTATTTCTACTGCTCTGTGTAGCTTTTCCTGAAGTACTTTTTGCGGTGGCAATGCCGTCAAATAATCAGCAACCCGGATATTACTTTTATACAGCTGCATTAATTCTACATGTTCCTCGTTCTTGCCTGTACAAAGTATCAAACCAATAGGGGTATTTTCACCTTCTACCTGTTCATACTTTTCCAGATAGCGTAAATACAATTCCATTTGGCCTTTATAGCTTGCCTCAAATTCCCCAATTTTCAAATCGATGGCGACCAGACATTTTAGTCTTCTGTGGTAAAAGAGCAGGTCAATGTAATAGTCCCGGTCGTCGATTGTAATTCGTTTTTGCCTTGCCAGAAATGCAAAGTCGGTACCCAGTTCCGTAATAAATCGTTGCAATTCGGCAATGATGCTGGCTTCCAGATCTTTTTCAGAATATTGGTCGCTCAGACCCAGAAAATCTAAAAAATACGGGTCTCTAAAAACCAGATCCGGATTCAGTTTTTGTTCGTTTTTTAGGATTTCTAAATCCTGCTGAATGGTGCGTTCGGGTTTTTTGCTGATGGCAGTTCGCTCATAAAGCATTGACTGAATACGCTCTCTGAGAGTTCGGACGCTCCACTTTTCGAGTTTGCAGATTTCAATGTAAAACTCTTTCTTAGTAGGATCTTCGATTGGAATTATTGCCAGAATATGAGTCCAGCTCAATTGTCGTATCAGTGATACGACAATCTTTTCATCCGGGAATGTATCCGCAAACTGCATCATTCTACGAAGGTTCTTCTCAGAGAATGAAGCACCATACTCCGCGTCTAGTTGTCGACACAGCGTAGCGACAATCTGTTTGCCATACTTTTCGGAGCGGTTCTGGCTCTCAATTTCAATATTAATTCGTTTACCAATTTGCCAATAGAGTAAGCTCATAGTAGCATTTACCGATACCGAAACTTGCTGTTTGCTGAGTTCAATAAGCTCTCGGATGGAAATAAATAATTGATTCTTCTCCCCTGGTTTCAAAGTAGTTGGTTTTATTTCCATACAATGATTGATATTAGTTTAGGTCTCCGGTAAACTTATTTTAAGAGTATAAGGCACTCTCTTTGCCTTTTAATATTATCGTCGGTACACAAACGTAAAGGTTAAAATTACTTTTTGGAAGAGGGAATCAGAAATTCTTAGAATCATAAAAAACCCAACTTTTCCTTAAGTACTTTTTTCTCGCGCTTTACTTTTTTATCTAAGCTCATTTAATTTAAGATTTGAATGGGCAAGAATATCTTCTATGGAAGCTCCATCTGGAAAATGACCAATAGAATTCCTGATGATTTCAAGTTGTTCCTGAAGTTCGTTATTTGATTTGCTCATTCCCGACACCTTTTTATGATTCCCGACAGATTTTAGCACAATTTGTCGGGAATGAGGGTTTCCCGACAAAAACCAATTCAATTTGTCGGGAAACAGCGCTAAAATGTCACAGTGTGGTGTTTGACTTATTCGCCT
>CAMDMI010000153.1 GCA_945902135.1 Spirosoma fluviale | reverse complement strand
CAGCTGGTAAAACCGAAGCTTTGGGTGCTGGCAATACATTGACAACCACAATTCCAGAACTGTCCTTACAGCCGGAAGTATTGACAACCACAACACGGTAATTTCCAGATGCATTTGCAAGAAAACTTGGGTTATTTCCAACAACTGCTGCGCCATTTTTCCATTGGTAGGTTTGACCAGAAACAGGGTTGCTCACCGATAAACCCGCATTCTGACCCTGGCAAATATTGATGGTTCCGGATTGACCTATGGCAGGATTTGGTTTTGGATTAACTACGACCGTAAGCACATTGGAAGTGTCTTTACAACCAGATGAATTGCTTACGACCACAGAATATAAACCCGAGGCATTGACATTGCTTAGTGTCAGCGATGTTTCATTGGAAATAATTGCGCCATTTTTTAACCATTGATAAAGAAGTCCGGTTCCGGAATTGGCCGTTAGATTTACCGAGCCCCCGGCGCAAAAAGTAAGTGGACCGCTTGCAGCATTGGTGGCCGAAATTGCTGTACCGGCACCTATGCTGATTATAGCAGAAGTGTCGGTACAGGTTCCGTTGGTGAAAATCAGGCTGTAGTTACCTGTTTGGGTTGCAGTAAAAGAAAAGGAATTGGCATTATTTATGGGTTGATTGTTGCGAAGCCATTGGTAAGTCCCGGGTACATTTCCGGCAACAGAACTCAGCACCGTGCTTGCTCCAGGACAAATTTGGGTTTGTGTGCTGGTAATTTCAGGAGGTCCACAGGCCACCTCAAAATCTTTCACTTCAGTAATAGCCCACCTGTTATCTGAAGTTTTACAGCGAATATAGAGTTTGTGATTGCCAAGTGTAATGTTGCTGGGCAGTGCAATAACCCGGCTAATTTCGACTGAATCACCTGCTGTAAAAGCACTTAAAGCGGTACCCAAACCGATTCCCGGATCGGTATCCACAAAATACTCCATTCGGGAAACCGGCCCCGAAACAGCATTGCTGGCATTAAGAATAAAAAATGAACGGGAATCTGTCATGCCATATCCTTTGTCGTTTTTAGCGCGGAGGTACAAAGTGTGAAATCCGACACTCAAACCTGAAACAGGCACAATTGCGGATTTGACGCTGGAATCTGCAGCCGGAGAAATGGCAATTTTGGTTCCAAGGCCAACACCCGGATCGGCATCAAAGAAATATTCCAAACCGTTGACTGGCCCAGCCGTAGAACTTCCGCTCGAAAGGATAAAAAAGGAACGGGCATCTGTCATGCCATATCCTTGGTTGTTTTTAGCGCGGATGTACAAGGTGTGAAATCCGGCACTCAAGCCCGAAACGGGTACAATTGTCGTTTTTACGCTGGAATCTGCAGCCGGAGAAATGGCGATTTTGGTTCCAAGTCCAACACCCGGGTCGGTATCAAAGAAGTATTCCAAACCACTGATGGGTCCAGCTGAAACCGATGCGCTTGTGGTGATAAAAAAGCTTCTTGAATCAGTTTGGGACCAGCGTTTGGACAAGCGGGTACGCACATAAACCGTGTGAAATCCATTGCTAAGTCCGGAAACGGAAATGGATTGGTTGATGATTACAGAATCGGCGCTGGAAGAAATGGGGATGTTAAATCCGTTTCCTACGCCCGGGTCGGCATCAAAAAAATACTCGCCCTTGTTGACCTGCGCATGAACCGAAATGGTCTGCATGCACAGCATCAACCATAAAGGTATTAGGTAGTACCTCATGGTAATGGAATTAAAAAGTTGGGGAATTAGTTTTGTTTGGTTGCCGTTACCTTGATGGTCATGCTGCCGCCGCTTGGCACAGTAGAACCGGAAGTAATGCTGAAGGATTTAATGGCCGGAATGGGAGGAACAGCAGAATTGTTCCAGTTAAATCCGCCACCATAAACGCCCATTTGAGTTCCACTTACACCGCCAGTTTTAGCTGGTCCGGCCGCAGGCTGGAAGTTTTGAAAAGGTGTTTTAATGGCATTGCTGAAAGAAGTGAGTTGGGGATCTGTATTGCTCACATTGTTGAGACCCGAATTGGTTCCATAAGGCAAGGCATCTTGATTCGTTCCAAAGGTTATGTTGTTGTTCATCACACAGTTGGTAGCACCGCCTGGGCTTGCAGTATGGAAAATATTATTCTCCATTACAAAGTTGGAAACGGACCCAAAAGCAACATCCCCAGCTTGGTCAGAATAGATTAGGTTGTTACTAAAAATGCAGTTGGCTGTACTGCCAAAACCTTTCAGAACAAAATCAGCGTTTTGACAACCCGTATTGTCTGTAAAGACATTGTTTTGAATCAGTAAGTTGGTAAAGGTTTGATTTTGTCCATTGATGGTAGATGAAAAGCAACCCGATTGGTTGAAATAGTTGTTGGCAATCAACCAGCCACTGTAACTACCGCTACCAAAAATTATCAAATTACTTCCACTGGAAAAATTATTTCGCAGCACCTGGCAATTGGAAACATTGTTGTTGATTGTCAAGCCCTGGCCATTGAAGTTGATGCCCACAAATTGAGATCCGTCAGAACCTGAGTTAAGTGCGAGGCCAGAAATCAAAAAACTGGTTGCGGAGTTATCCTTTTTTTCAATGGGCCGCATTCCAGCACCAAACACAGCCAATTTTTTGGTGAAAGTAGCCCCTGCATAACCGGTTGGCGAGGCCGCCAGATAAAGGGTATCGCCATTGGCAGCAGCATCATGCGCCGCCTGAATGGTGGTGAAAATTCCCGGCCCATTCAGGTTGTTGTTCACTGTATGAATTGTTGCATTGGCAATTGAAACAGCAGTGAAAATGGAAAGTATGCATGCCGCAATGGTGATAGAAGTTTTCATTTTGATAGACTTATTGGTTTTATGAAACGATTGAATTTGACCGGTTACCCACCAGTATTTCTTGAAAACAAAAGTCGTTTCAGCAGTTAGTTTACACAATACAACTTTCGTGTTATACCCAGGCTAGGTAAAACCTTAATACGCTTTCTATTTCTGAATTGGGATATGAAGGGCGCTTTTGAAAACCTCATCTCGAATCTGCGAAAGAAGCTGACAAATAATGGGTTCCCCAGCTTTGATTTTTCGACTTTCTTGTATTGATCTCTTCGTTATAGTGGTCGAAGCAAAGTCATTATTAAAGCGGCTAGTTCAAATCTGCCGCTTTTTGCATTTTACCAATCCGAAAAAAAATCTCTTTAAATTAGCTGGATGCCATTTATTGCCTCGATTAATTTAGTTTTGCAAAAAACAAGAAAACCAATAATTTCCATGAACTACGCATATCTTAAACTTGTCCACGTCGCTGCTGCTAT
The DNA here is from genome assembly GCA_945902135.1 of Spirosoma fluviale. Classification (GTDB taxonomy): domain Bacteria; phylum Bacteroidota; class Bacteroidia; order Cytophagales; family Flexibacteraceae; genus CAMDMI01. The sequence continues at coordinate 2,993 of CAMDMI010000153.1, read as the reverse complement.
GATATATTTAGGTAATATTATAATAGGACTTTTTTGGATGCGCATTGCTGCAAAAACTAAGGATATAAATATTATCACTTTCACCATTAAAGGCATAATAACAGCAGACAAATACTTTACCGTACCTAGTGTTTTATTTATTACCGCGGGAGGATTATTATCAGTAGTTTATGGACACTTCTCCATTCTTAAGACAGGATGGATACTTTGGTCTATCATTATGTTTACAATTTCGGGACTTGCCTTTGGAATCAAAATATCACCATTACAAAAAAGAATTCACGCGCTTACTTTAGATAAGGAAACTTTCACCGATTCTGAATGGATGAATTTTAACAAAGTATATGCAGAATGGGATATTTGGGCACTTATTGGAGTATTAACATCTCTGGCTGCATTTGTAATGATGACACTAAAAATTCCTCAATAAAGATTTTATCTATCGATGACCTAAGAAATTCAAAGAGACAAAAACTTATTGAATGAAATTCGGCGCTTTTTCCCAACTTATGCTGTAAATATCCATAAAATTCAGTGTCAGCGTAAAGGTTGGGGAACAAATTAAAAATGGCTTGGTGTGGGAGAGGAAGATATTCAAACATTGGACACCCTATTAACCTTATTTTCCTAAAGGAAATCAACGATTATTTTGATTAAATAAGCCAAAAAAACTCAGGAACAAAGCAGTATGGCGATGATTTCGGAGCTTATCTTAATCTTAGTTTACCATTTTTCAACAAGAAGGCCACCGATGTCTGATTCATCAGGTTTTGGTGCTGTCTTTTATTATTGTAGATCTACATCCAAGCCTTGGAATATTTTCTTGCATCCTTGAGATTTTTAAAGACAAATTTGTCTAAAACCTCCTCCCAAAACGCCCTGTTGAACTGTTCTTATTAGCCGATTTGCTGAGATTTTTCTTTCTGGATAAACTTAAGTTTGATTTTGTCTATTGATTGAGGATGAAAAGCATCCAGTTTGGCTGAACAAGTTGTTGGAAATCAACCAGCCACTTTAACTACCAATACAAAAAAGTAGTATGTTATTTCCACTGGAAAAGTAATTTCAAAGCACCTGACAATTGGAAACATTGCTGTTGATTGTCAAGCCGTGGCCATTGAAGCTGATGCCCAATAAATGGGATCCATCAGAACCTGAATTAAGTGTGATGACACCGATCAAAAAACCGGTTTCGGACTTGTCTTTTTTTTCAATGGGCCGCATACAAGCACCAAAAACAGCTAATTTTTTGGCTTTCTGAAACGATTGAATTTGACCGGTTACCCACCGGTATTTCTTGAAAACAAAAGTGGTTTCAGCCCTTAGTTTCCAGAATACAACTTTCATGTTATACCAGGCTCGGACATTCTTAATCAGCTTTCTGTTTCAAAATTCAAAATCGGGATAAATGCCGAAAAAAATCTTCCACAATTCGTGATCCAGTTGTGACAATTTATTTCCAAAGGCAATTATTTTTGTGCCAAACTATTGAGGAAAATGATGAACCGATTGAAATGGCAGTGGGATGAGAATCCTATGTTGCCGGTACTTGTATTTCTGGCCATCGGGGTATGGTCTGGAAAAGAATTTACACATACACATTTATTTTATGGACTTGGCATTTTGCTGATTGCCAACCTGATTCTGTATTTGATTCGGAAGAGGAACTACCGCATACCAGGATTCAGGCGCAGTTTCATGGCCTGGTCGCTGCTCTGGAGTGCCGGCGCCGGGCTGTCCGTTTTCCGGGAAATGCCTTTACCAGCGCAAAATATTGTGGCATTCTCCGGCACCATCACAGAGCCAGGTGATTTGCAGGAAAACGGCAGCCGGCGCTGTCTGGCCCGGATTGCATTGGTCCGAAATCAAAGCAATTGCTGGGAAGAAGTGAATGCTTCGGCCATACTCTATTTCCGGGGCCAGACCGCCGCGGGATTCCGCTCCGGGCAGAACTTTCTCGCAAACATTCCCCTGCGCGGAATCCCGGCGCCGGCCCTCCCGGGCGAGTTCGATGCCCAAAAATGGTACAAAAGCCAGGGCATTTTATGGCAGGCCAACATCAGGGAAAAACAATTCATCCTGCTCCCCGGAAAATCCACATTCTCCATCCGCTCCTTCGCCATCGAATGCCGGCAAAAAACCGAATCTATTTTCCACAAGTACTTACCAAAAGACGAAGATGCCGCCATGATGTCGGCCCTCTTGCTGGGCATTCGCCGTAAAATGGATCCCGAACTAAAGGAAGCCTATGCAGCAGCCGGACTCACACACATCCTCGCTGTTTCCGGCATGCATGTGGCTTTAATTTATGGATTCCTTTCCCTGCTGCTCGGTAAACTAAGAAAGCTCCCCGGAGGTCGACTGGTTTTCTCTCTCAGCATCACAGGACTGCTTTGGCTTTATGCCCTTATCACCGGACTTAGCCCATCTGTCTTGAGAGCCGTAACGCTTTTTTCAATTATGCAGTTCAGCGATGTTTTAAGAAAACCATCTCTGCCAATCAACAACCTCTGCTTCGCCAGCATTATCCTCCTGCTCGCCGACAATAATCTCGTGAACGACCTTGGCTATCAACTTTCCTTTTCGGCGGTGTATGGCATCCTGAGTTTTCAGCCGGCTTTATCGGAAATCTGGACGCCCAAAAATAAAATTAACAGGCTCATCCTTGAAAATCTATCCGTCACACTGGCGGCCAGCCTCGCAACCCTTCCCCTGATCTTATTCCATTTCCACCGGTTTCCGGTTTACTTCCTTTTATCGAATCTTTTGGCAGTTCCGTTTTCCAACCTTCTGATTTATGCTGGAATTGGATTGGCAGCCTTTTCACCAATTCCAATAATTCCCGAACTACTTGGCACAATCCTCCACCATGCCATTGCCTTGCTCAATGGCTTTGTGTCCTTCGTCAACAACCTGCCTTTCAGCTCTCTAAACCATATTTACATTCCGGCGAGCGTGATGCTCCTCCTTTGCTTTGGGCTTGTTTTTTTTCA
>CAMDMI010000152.1 GCA_945902135.1 Spirosoma fluviale | reverse complement strand
TTCCCAGGCATTTGGCTTGGCCATTAATTCACCAAAATTCTTTGGAAGAACTTGCCAGCGGAGTCCCTATTTATCTATGCACCAACCACATTGCACTTCCTTTCCTTCCTTGGTGAAATAGTTCCAGAATTTATCAATCTCATTTTGGTATTCACAATTTATCGTAAAAGCCAAGGCATCATTAAATGCGTGGTGTTCTATTTCGGTGCTCATCAAAGAATACTTTTGACCAAAAATCTGAACCTCGCACATTTCAGTATTTCCGTTTGGAGTTTGACCTAAAGGAATAATGTTCCCTGCTTCAAAATCTTTGTCAAATATAATTTTGTAATACGCCAAAACATTTGAAATGTTGCCAGCATCAGCCGTAAACCAAAGGCTGGGGATAATTTTGTTTTGGTTCATAATTTTCAATTTTCTTTCCCTTTGAATGCTGCAAAAATCGCCATTGCATGTCCGTGTCCCAATTGAAATTCTTCCTTAAGCCAATTCGTAATTTCTGTGGCTTTCACGGTTTTTACAAGTTGACCATCTTTCATAAAACCTTTTTCTTCTGCAAGATTTTTAAAATCTTCGGGTGACTTTCCCGTCTTGGTTTTGATGTTATCGATATATGCTTGAAAGGACATTTTACTAAAATTAGACTGTAAAATTAAACTTCTGAGTGATTCCAAAATGGTCTAAAAAGCAAAATGATTGCCTTTCGATTAGCCAAAGATTTTTAAGAAAAAACAAGTCCATTCCACCCAAATCTTAATCAAAATGCCTTGCTCATTGTGGTCTTATGGAAAAATTGCGAATTTTAGCCCCTGTCCGATTCCCTTATGAAAAAAATCCTTCGCATTGCCGGCCTGAGTTTGCTGGCCCTTTTTCTCCTCCTTCTGCTTCTTCCTTTCATCTTCAGGGGGAAAATTGCGGATGTGGTTCAGAAATCCCTGAACGAAAACATCGATGCCAAAGTGCTCCTTAATCCGGACGACCTTAGCCTTTCCCTGATTAGCAGTTTCCCGGATTTCAAGGTATCAATCCGCAATTTTGGTATCATCAACAAAGCGCCATTTGAAGGCGATACGCTTTTTTATGCCGAGGAATTCGGCCTGGGACTCGACATCCTCTCAGTGGTTACAGGAGATCAAATCCGGATCAGAAAGGTTTTTCTTGAAAATGCCGGAATCAATGTTTTTGTCTTGGCAGATGGACGGGCAAATTACAACATCAGCAAACCCGGAAAAGAAACAGACAAGGCCGAGCCCGAATCCGCTGCCGCATATTCCCTGAAAGTAGATTCCTGGGAAATCAAAAATCTCAACCTGAATTATGCTGATGCTGGTTCGGGTACAATGGCTGCAATGCTCGGACTCGAACACTCCGGCTCGGGTGATTTTTCACAAGACATCGTAGACATTCAAAGCAAAACCAAGGTTGCAGACCTAAGCCTGACAATGGATTCGGTGAATTACCTCCGGCACAGGAAGTTTGCGTCCGAAATGAATTTCAAATTCAACCAGAAAGAGAAATCCATTTCCTTCGGAGAGAATTTTGTGGAACTGAATGCCTTTCGGATTGCTTTTCAGGGAGATGCCGCTTTTGGTGGCGAAAAACCTACAATGAACCTCCGTTTTAACAGTCCACAATCTGATATAAAAGGCCTGATTTCACTGATTCCAGTGGTTTTTTCAAAGGACTTTGAACAAGTAAATGCCAATGGAAAAATCAGTTTTGAAGGCCATGTGCGCGGCAGCTATGACAGCCTTAGCCTTCCCGATTTTTCCCTGAAACTGAATCTCGGCAATGGCAGTGTTCAGTATCCGAAACTTCCGCAAAAGATAGAAAAACTGAACCTTGATCTTGCGATTTCGCATCCCCAGGGAAGTCTTGAATTGTTGAAGACCGACTTGCGCAGGTTTTCAATGCAGCTCGGCAAGAATCCAATCGAGGCAAGCGGGCAAACCGAAGGATTAAGCAATCCACTTGTAAACCTCAAGCTGAAAGGCCAATTGAATCTGGCCGAACTTACCGCCGCATTTCCGATAGAAGGCATGACGCTGAAAGGCATTCTTTCACTCGACCTTGGAGCCAAAGGCCGTTACAATGCTGCGACAAAAGAATTTCCGGTCATGGCAGCAAACCTGAAGCTGGCAAATGGGTATGCCAAATCGGCGGAATTCCCCGAACCAATTGAAAACATCAATTGTGACATGTCGGCCTTAAACACAAATGGGAAAGCTTCCGGCACTTCCGCCGAAATCAGACAGCTCGGTTTTATACTCGAAGGCGAGCCTTTTGAAATGAGTGCCGGCCTGCGCGACCTCGATGACCTCAAATACCAAGTGAAAGCAAAAGGAACGGTTGACCTTGGCCAGATTACGAAGATTTTTCCGGTGGAAGGCATGAGCCTGAGCGGCAAGATGAAAGCAGATATAAGTGCTTCCGGTGCAATGTCGGATGTAAATGCCCGCCGGTATGAAAAATTGCCGACAAGCGGAACGGCAGAACTTAGCGCTTTCACTATGAAAACTGCTGACTTGTCTTTGCCGCTGGCAATTGAGAAAGCAAGTCTGCGCTTTGATTCCAAAGAACTTGAACTCACAGGCATGCAGATGACAGTAGGCAAAAGTGATTTTGCCCTAACTGGAAAATTGAGCAACCACCTTGCCTGGTTTTTACGCAACGAAACCTTGCGGGGCAATCTGAAAATGAAGTCCAATCTGACCGATGCCAATCAGTTGATGTCGCTAAGTGGTGATGAACCTGTTCCGGCAAATGCGAAAGAAACACCGCCGGCCAAAGCTGAGTCGCTTCCCCAGAATCTTGATGTGGTCTTCTCCTCAGAAAACGGCAAAATTCTGTACGACAACATGGTACTTGAGAATGCCAGCGGTACTTTCTCTATAAAGGATGGAATTTTGGGGATGAAGGACCTGAAGTTTCGCACGCTCGACGGGGATTTTGCCATGAATGGCAAATACGATCCAAGACAAGCCTCACAGCCCGCTTTTTCCTATAGCCTGCAAATGAAAAATGTGTCCATTCCAAAGGCATATGAAACTTTTTCAAGTCTTCGGGCTTTGGCGCCTGCAGCCAAAAATGTGGAAGGAAAACTCGGAACAGATTTCCGCCTGGAGGGAAAAATGGATGCTGAAATGAACCCTGTTCTTGCCAGCCTGAATGGCGCTGGAACCATCAGCGTTGATGGTGGAAAAATGAAAGATTTTACAATCATGAAAGGCATCAATTCAGTTGCTAAAACCAGCCTTCCCACAGAACTCGCACTCAACAACTTGAAAATCAAAGCCACCATTGTAAATGGCCGGGTTAATTTTGAACCCTTTGATGTAAAAGCCGGCGGACAAGTTGTAAACATTGGTGGAAGCAATGGTCTTGATGGCAGCATCGATTACCTCATAAAAACTTCAGTGCCAGCGGGTGCAGCAGGTACCGCGGTTGCATCGGCATTGAGTTCGTTTACGGGCAAGGCGATCAGTTCTCCAAAAGATGTGAAGTTTGAAATTGCAGCCACAGGTCCCGGGTCTTCTCCAAAAGTTAAAATTGTGAAGGTGGATGCCGGCAATGTAAAATCTCAGGCAAAAGAGGCAGTATCTGATAAAATTCAGGCAGTAAAAGCCGAAGCAGAAGCAAAAGCCCGGGCTGAAGCAGAACGACTGAAAAAAGAAGCTGAATCCAAAGCCAAGGCCGAAACCGACAGACTCAAAAAAGAAGCCGAAGACAAGGCAAAAGGGGAACTGGAAAAACTAAAAAAGAAGTTTAAGTTTTAACTCGACCATTTAAAACCAATCAATTATGAACAAAGAAGGGCAGCAGATTTTAGGAGGCATTTCCGGAAAAACGATTCATATCCCGGATGTGAATTCTACTTCAATCACAAACATTTCGGTCGAGCGATTTGTAAAAGATGGAAGTCCTGTGCCAGATTTTACATTGGAAAACACAAATGGCCTTCCCGATTCGCTTAGTTACAAGCGCAAATTCGGCTTGTTGATTCCAGTTACAAATACCGTAATGGAACATGAGCTTTGGAACATCATTTTTAACAACCAGGGCCCCGAAGGGCTGGATGGAGTTGGAATTCACACTACAAGCATTCAAACGCCAGGAGTAAAGATCCAGACCGAGGCCGACCTCGAAGCATTTAAACAACTTTTCATCGGCGCCCTCAACAATGCAGTGAACCAAGCACTTTTGTCCAAACCAGAATACCTCATTATGGGCATGAGTCTGGAACACATTCTGCATGGAATCGACGAAATCCGTTCCCTGATGGACGGAATAAAAACCGAGGTTTCCTGGGCCACATGGCATGAAGCTTCAGACGCCGCCCTCAAAAAATTACAAGCCAAACGCATTGGAATTATGAGTCCTTTTATAAAAAAGGGCAATGACAATGCCATCAAAATGTTTGAGGATATGGGCTATGAGGTGGTTTCAAGTTTTGGTTTTGGATGTCCGGATCTGGTAGATATCGCCCACATTTCCGATTCCATAAAAGAGGAGGTGATCATTAAGCATCTCGCGAAACCGGAAAACCGACTGGATGCCATTGTGCAACTGGGCACCAATATGAGCATGGTGCGTTTGGGTGAAAAATTAGAGCCCAAAATTGGCATCCCAATCCTGAGCATAAATGCCGTTACCTTCTGGTATGCACTCAGAGAAAATGGCTTCGCTATGCCTTTGAAAAATTGCGGGCGCCTGCTTCGGGAGTTTTAATCCGGAACTATTTTACATTTCGCATAAGCACCTCCTTCTCCAACTCAAGAGAAAGTTCATGCGACTCACATCCAAAGCGTATGTGGGTAATGCGTTTTTTGGCCAGCCAGCGCAGAAATCCACCTTCATATTCCTGGGTAAATGGAAGGACAAAAAATGCAAAGGCTTCTTTTTTGTCGGTTCCGGTAAAGCCGGGAGGTTTACTACCAGTAAGCCGCAGCCATGCAACTTCCAGCATCGTTCTTTCGGTTTTCCGTAAGGGAGAAAGCAGCAGATTTTCTATGTCGCGCTCCACTTGCCTGCGCCTTGGTTCAAGTTCTTCAATCTGAAAGGTGCCGAGCAGTCTTGCCAGGTGAAACAAAATGGTGGAAGTCTCGGGGTAATAAGGTGCAATTTCTCCTGCACGCCGGATGTGGTCCTTATTGCGCAACATGATGCTCAGAAATTTTACTGATTCCTGTTCGCGGAAATTTACTTCAAAACCATAAAACCGGTTGAAATACAGTATGTTGATAATCACACATGCATCAAAACCAAGCGGCATATTGAGAGAAAAAAAAGTACACCATGCCCGCAGTTCCCTATACTCATCCGGAGCATGGCTTACCCATTTCCTGTTGCCATTGGCGTTTTCATCGATGTGGTTTTTCAGCCAAAGGGCTTCTTCCCTACTCCGCTTTTGCATCAGGTAAACCATCACCGAATCATCCGAATCATCTGGTGGACGCAGGTTTGGAAAATGCCGGAGAATGTACCCGTTTGGAAAATGCCCGGCCGGTTTTGTGCCCCAGAAATTGTAGCGGTCCAAACCATGGCTGTTGCGGAATGGCGCCAATCCTTTGCATGCATTTAAGCGCAGCTGTTCAAGGATTTCTTTTTCATCTTGGTCCAGAACCTTTTCAAGTCCCATCAAACCCTGAAGAATGCTGGCAGTAAAATAGGCAGACTTGTCTTCCCGTTTATAGGCCCACGGATGCCACCTGGAAGAGGGAAAAAGTCCGTTTAATTTTGGAATAGCCCTTTCCTGAATGTCCAGTAATTTATGCCAGATTTCGGAAGTCTTACTCAATTTCAAGTTTGCCTTTGGCCTGCAATTTGGTGATTTTTCAGGCTAAGGGAAGCGTAAAGGAAAAGCTTGTTCCTTTTCCCAGTTCAGAATTCACTTCAATGCTGGTGTTGAGTCTTCCAATAAAATCCCTGACAATCTGAATACCAAGGCCATTGCCTTTTTCATTTTCCATACCCTCGGTAGAAAAACTGATCCCATTCCGAATTCGCAAAAGGGCTTCCGGAGTCATGCCTCGGCCATTGTCTGCGATTGTAAACTTGCATGAGCCACCAATGGCTTCTGCACTTACTTTAATTTTTCCTCCAACAGGAGTAAACTTAAAACTGTTGGAAACCAGATTGCGGAAAATGGTATCCAGCATCGCGGCATTTCCTGAAACTTTCATTGATTCTGGAAAATTAAGTTCGAAAAAAACCTCCTTTTCAGAATAAAGCAGGGCATAAAAAGACAGGAGCTTTTTGCCAATATCTTGCAGCACAACAGTTTCCATTTCCGGTTTTCCTTCTTCGGAT
>CAMDMI010000151.1 GCA_945902135.1 Spirosoma fluviale | reverse complement strand
GATGATGTAGTGATAAGCGGAACTGCTTCAGGAGGAAGTCCTTCTGTATTGGCTACCGTTTCAACGCTTCCAAAATTCTTCGCCAACACAACTTTTGCCTCTGCTGGTCAGCAGTTTGATGTAAGTGGTTCAAATTTAAGTACCAATAATCTTACAGTGGGTCCTTTGACTGGTTATGAGTTTGCTACAACTTCAACCTTTGTTACACCCTTAGCCTCTCTTTCTTTTACGCCTTCATCAGGTACAGTGGCTGCCACTACTGTTTATGCCAGACTCCTAAGTACAAACGCAGTTGGCAGTTATAATGGTAATATTCCTGTTGCTGCTGTTACTGCCACCACAGTTAATGTGGCTGCAACAGGCCAGGTTTATGGAAACGGAACGGGCAGCTTTACAGCAGGAAACCTACTTACATTAAGGGTGGGTGAAACTGCCGGTCCAGCTTTAACCTCAGCTGGTGCCCCTATATTCTTGGATGAATATACTCCAGGAGGTGTATTTGTTCAATCCAAACCAGTTCCTTTTAATTTAAATGCCTTGGGAACCAATAACAGAAGATTTACCATGAGCGGTACTTCAACATCAGAAGGATACTTAAATCTTTCCCCTGATGGTCAGTACCTAACTTTTGCTGGATATGATGCCAATGTAGGGACTACTTCCGTTACTGGAACATCTGCTGCTACCAACAATCGGATTGTAGCCAGAGTAGAGCAAGACGGAACAATCAATACAACCACCAGAATTTCTGATGGTTATGAGACTAATAATATCCGAAGTGCGGCTACAGTGGATGGCAATGCCTTTTGGACAGGGGGAACAGGAACTGGCGGAACAGGAGGCACCCGATATATGGTATTAGGAAATACAGGAACTTCTACGCAAGTGAGTACAACCATTACCAATTCCAGAGGAACGGCCATTTACAACTCTCAGTTGTACAATACTTCTCAATCCGGATCAAATATCAGTGTTAACACCGTAGGAACAGGTTTACCAACCAATATTGGTAATACCACAACCGTATTGGCTGGAACCGCCACCAACGTTGATTTAACAAATCCTCATGGTTTTGTATTTGTAGATCAGGACGACAATGGTACTCCTGATGTGATGTATGTTGCTGATGCCAGCCTTGGTTTGGTTAAGTTCTCAAACGCTTCAGGTACATGGACTAAAAGAGGTGCATTGCCAAATCCATCTGGAAGAAGTGCTTATGGTATTACCGCAACAGCTGTAGGTGCCAACCGAAGGATTTATTTGAGCCTTGGAACTACCTCTACAATTTCTACTGAAATATATACTTTTCTTGATAATTCTGCCGTTACTGCAAACATTGCCTCAAGCGGAACAGATATCATCACAGCCTGTGGTGCCGCTTTGATTACTTCTCCAAATGCAGCCAATGTTGGGTTTAAAGGTGTAACTTTTGCGCCAGTAGATGTGCCAACCCCAACAGTAGATCATACATTTACCTCAGCTGGAACCGATATTGCCCAAGGAACAGTTAATGCTCCTCTATACAGAATTCAGTGCGATGTTACAGTTGGAAACGCCCTTTTAACTGGTGTTACAGTAACTACAGCTGGCGCTTATGCTGGTTCAGATTTCAATAATTTTAGGTTGATCCTTTCTACAGATGCTACTTTAGATGGTGGTGATGTGGCTCTTTCTACCATTTCCAGCAGTACAGGACCTGGACAAACGCTTGCCTTTACAGGCTTGGGACAAAATCTACCTGTAGGTGCAACGCGTTATTTGTTTGTAGCAGGATCTGTAAGTGGTTGTGCCACAGTTGGTAGCAGCATAAATATCTCTTCTACTGCACTTTCTGCAATTACCTATGCTGATGTAGCTACTGTTAAAACCGGAACTTCTGGTGCAGGAACCACTAAAAGTATTATTCTTGGTGTTTTGGATGAAGTAACTGGCTTAACTGCTCAGTCTGGGCAACCAACTGTACAAATGGGTTGGACCAATCCTGGTTGTGTAACTGAAGTAATTGTGGTAGCTCACACAGCGCCAATTAGCGGTACACCCACCGGAACTTATACAGGTAACCTAAATTATTTATCTGCACCTGCTTTTCCAGGTGGTGGCCGTGTTGTTTACAACGGAACAGCTTCTCCACAAACCATTTCAGGTTTAACTATAAATACATTGTATTACTTTAAAGTCTTTGTTCGTTTCAATTCGAATTACAGTGCAGGTGTTCAGGTTACTGCCACACCAACTCTGGTTAATCTTTATTCCAGAGGTTCAGGTTTAAGCCATACGGATGCCATTTGGTCCACTTCTCCTACAGGAACGCCTCAAACATTGGCAGCAGCCGGTGGAATGGCTTTAAGCCGTGGTTTGGTCATCCAGAATGGACATACAGTGCAATTGAGTCAATCAGGAGGAACTGTACTTTGCCGTGAGCTAATTATCAATGTTGGTGGTACCTTAACTGCTACTGGAACGCTTCCAGCTGATGTTAAATATCTCTTATTGCATGGAAATGTGACCAACAACGGAACGATTGGAACGGGAACAACTTTCAACCCGATTTCTTTTGGGCCAGAAGGAACCAGCGTTACTTTTCAGGGAAATGGAGTTTATAACTTGGCTAGAATCAATAAGAGAACTGTAGTAAACGCAACTACCAATTTAATTATCAATGCAAATGTAAATCTTCGTTTTGCTGCTGGTGCTGCTCTTCACAACAACATAGACAATACTCGACTGAATACAGTTGTTTCTGTTGGTAAAACCTTAACGATAACCGAAGTAGATGGTGACCTTGGACTGGACGGAACAGATGGTTTGTCAGCTGGCGATCGTTCTTCAAACCTAATTGTAAATGGTACTTTAAATGTAGGCGGTACTCTTTTTGCAAGAAACAACAACACAGTTCCAGGAAGCACTTGTGCAGTAACTGTAGCTGGTTCAGGAATAATAAATGCCAACAATATTCTTACAGACCTGGCTTTAACTCCTGGTCAGGGTACAACTTTCAACATAAGCGCTGGAGGAAAAGTTAATTTGACAGGAACTTTAACGGTTAACTCAGGTACTTTTAATTCTAACGGTGGTCTTGTTTTAAAATCATCCGCTGCTGGTACCGCCCGAATCGCAAATTCAGCTGGAGCCATTTCTGGTAACATTACTGCAGAACGATATGTTCCCACCTCAGGTTGGCACTTAACTGGTACAGCCCTTGGAGGCCAAACCATTGCCGATTGGAATGATGAGCTTAACACACAAGGACCAATGCCAGGTGTTGAAACTCCAAATCCGGGATATTATACTTCTTCTATTTTTGAATTTGATCAGACCTACAATGATCCAATTCCTTTCTTTGATTTCAATATCTACAAACCAAATGGCTGGAAAGTACCTAGCACTTCTGATTTGTTCGCTAATAAGGGGTACAGGTTATTTGCACCAGCAGGTACTGTTCTTGACAACACCGGAACGTATAATACTGGTCTCAAAACACTTACAACATCCTTTACAGGTTCTGAACAGTACAAGGGCTACAATCTTTTCATGAATCCACATCTTTCCGCGGTAAATCGGTCTGGAATGACTTTTGGCGTAGGAGTTCAAAACACCATTATCGTTTGGGATCAGTCGTCCAATAATTACCGCTATGAAGGAACTGCAATGACGGGTTCAATCGCTGGAGGCCCATCGCCTATTGCAAGTGGACAAGGTTTCTTCGTGTATACAACCACTGATGGTGCAACAGTTACCATTCCTGAGTCTGCCAAAGCTTTAACCAATGGTACATTCTTCCGAACCAGTACCACTCAAAATGCTTTGGAAATCCAAATGAAAAGCAACGCAGGTCAGTCTGATGTTTCTCTTCTTCAGTTTCACAATGATGCAGCTGCAGGGTACGATACCAAGTATGATGCCTACAAAATGTTGAATCCTGAAATGAATCTTTATTCAATCTTGGCCGATGGTGGTAAACTTGCAAATCAGGCACTTCCATTCGAAGGTGAGCAAATGACTTTACCTCTTGGTTTTAATGCTCCAGTAGGCTCTTACACCTTAAACTTTGTCGGTCTTGATGTTTTGAGCGAGGCTTCTTTTGTTTATTTAAATGACAATGAAACAGGAGCAATCATTGACCTGAATCAAAATTCTGAATATGCTTTCGTTCTTGCCCAGTCTGGTCAAAATGAAAACAGATTTGAGTTGATTTTTACAAATGCTGTAACTTCAGTTAGCACTTCGAAAAATGTTTCTTCTGTAGCAATCTATCCAAATCCGGTAAGTTCTGAAAAGTTCACAGTAGCCACTGCGAACCTGATTGGAAAAGTAACAGTTGATGTTTTAGATCTACTTGGAAGAAAAGTTGACAGCAAAGTTTTTGAAACCTTGAAGGCTTCAACTGAACTTCAATTCAACAAACCAACAGTAGCTGGTCAGTATTCTGTAAAGGTTACAGATGCCAAAGGTTCTGTGGTTAAATCTTTAATCGTTGAGTAAATCAATTGGAAGGGAATTTCTGCTTACTATCAGAGATTCCCTTCCGAATTTATAAGTCAAAAATTTTGAATATTATTTTTAGAAATTATAAATACAAGCTGCCATTGGTGGCTTGTATTTTTGTTTTTACAGCATGCCTGAAAGACAGAGTTATTCCACCTGCAATTGTTCCTCCTCCGGGGTCAAAAACCATTTTAAAAGCTGGAAATATCAAAATCAATGAAATTCAGCCTGACTTTAATGCCGATTCAGGAGATTTGGCTGACTGGGTTGAAATTTATAATACTTCTGATTCTACTTTGGTTTTGCAGCCTGGTAAATTTTGGATTACAGAGAGTAAAAGCAGCAAGCTAAAGTTTAGCCCATCTTTAGAATTTACTATTCCTCCCAAAGGCTTTTTAACCATTTATTTCGATGGAAGCAAAACTGCAGTTGACCCAAGCAGTATCATTTATACAGAAGGTAACCTTAGCAAATCTGGAGAATTTGTAGGTCTTTATTATCTGGCTGGTCCAGGCGATACCGTTGTTTTGGATACGGTTTCCTTTGGAGCTTCGCCAAGTCAAAAAGAATCTTATGGCCGTCTTCCAAATGGAGGAAGTTCCTTAAAATGGCTGAAAGACATAACCAGAAAAGAAAGCAACAATGTAAATATTGGAGGAAGTGGACCTATTGAGCCTTTTGAAGGGATGTTTATCATTAATGAAATTGCACCCAATGAATCTCCGGATTGGGTAGAATTTTACTATCCATTAGCTCAAAATTTTACAATGAAAAATGGAAGATGGTTTTTTACCGATGACCTATCTCAAAAATCCAAAGACACTTTAAAAGTAGATTTTGTTCTCTCCCCGGGTAAATATTATGTGGTGGAATGTAATGATCCGACCAATCCATCAGATGCCAACCAAATAAGGGCGAAACTTAAACTATCGTCTACCAATGGTGAAGCATTTGGTATTTATTATGAAGACGACAACGGTCAATTCATTACCATTGCAGAGCAAACTTTTCCAGCGGGTATTTCAGCTGGAAAAAGTTATGGAAGACAACCAGACAAAACAGGTCCATTTGTTCTTAATATTGATCCATCCAAAGGCCTTCCAAATCCATAGTTATCTGGACTTGTCGGTTATTATTTCACCATCTAAGATTCATCATTATTTTGTATAAGTTAACATTAATACTGCTGTTTGCATCCTTTTGTGCCGATGCGCAAAAGCTCAAGCATACATGGAGCAAAAAACTTTCCATTAAGGAGCCATCAGATATTTGTCTTAACCAGACCAAAGATGGATTTTTCATTGTTTCTGACGATGGCATTCTTGTAGAAACAGATCTGGAAGGCATTTTGAAACGGAAATCATCTTTTCAAGGTTTTGATTTTGAAGGTGTATTTGCAGATGCCAACGGGGTTTATGTGATGGACGAGCGAACCAGAAATGTGCATTCGTTTAATCCGGCAGACCTCAGTCTAAAGCGGAGTGTAGAAGTCAATTATAATGGTGGCCGAAACAAAGGTTTTGAATCCCTCACATGGAACGAAAGCAAAAAGTGCTTTATAGCATTTACTGAAAAAGACCCTACCTGGGTCTTTGAACTGGACCAAAATTTCCTGGTACTTAACAAGCAAAAGGTAAAAGGCATGTCTGATATTTCTGCTGCAGCTTTCTTGAATGGCAAGTTGTTTTTGTTGAGCGATGAGGACCATGCCATTTTCAGGTACAATCCTGAAACTTATGATTTGGAGAAAAAATTTAAGCTCAGCATTATCAATCCAGAAGGTCTTAGTTTTGGACCAGATGGCAGTTTGTATGTTGTCAGTGATGATATGGGTGT
>CAMDMI010000150.1 GCA_945902135.1 Spirosoma fluviale | reverse complement strand
TCGGCTGAGGGACTAAACTTCAGCTTGTCAGATACATCCGTAATGCGAAGCAAATGCAGGTATGATAATGTGCCCATTTCAAGCGTACCATCCTGACACAACTCACCAAGGTCTGTCCAGCTTGCGCCATCCAATGAACCTTCAAAGCGGGCTTTTTCAGGATATGAATTGCAACTTGGGTTGCCATAGCTTGTTTCAACTACTTGGAGATCAAGGCCTGTCGGGTTGTTCTCAACCGCATATTTGAAGCGAAGGGTAATCTTTCCTCCAAATCCAAGGGCAACAAAGTTCACAACATTGGTTCCCTGAGGTGCACCCAAAGCTTTGGTTTTATCAGTACGGGCAACTTGAATGTTGGCTCCACCACGGCACTTACCAGGCAGGTATTCTGCTTCAGAGGCGCCTGCTGCAACAGCATCCACAACAGGATTGGTTTCAAATCCGTTCAAACCTTCTACTGCATCCACATCAAATCCATCGGCAACTGCGCTAATGTTTGCAAAAGCCGCCTTTGAACTCACATCCACAATGCGCACATACTGCGCCCAGTTAAGTGCACCCAAATCAACACTTCCGTCCTGGCAAAGCTCACCAAGGTAAACAAAACGGCATCCGTCCTGAGAAGCAAACACGCGGGCTTTTTCCGGATAGGCAGTGCAACTCATATTGCCATAAGTAGTTTCATACACACGGATGTCGTTGCCTTCACCATTGCGGATGGCCTTGCCAAATTTCAGGGTGATGTCGCCACCAAATCCCAATGACACGAAGTTCTCGGTATTGTTGTTCTGTGGCGCACAAAGTGCCTTGCTGCTTTGACTGCGAACTGATACAATGGCTGTTCCGTTGTAGGCTTTCTTCTGGTTGAAACTAACCACCTGCTCGGCATAGCGGCCATCACCACATGTTGGCGTTGTATTGACTGTAACAGTTACTGATTTACAAGCTGTTGTGTTGCATGTTCCTTCAGCACGAACGAAGTATGTAGTAGTTGCACTTGGTGTTGCGCTGATAGAAGCGCCACTTCCAATTGAAGTTCCACCGCAAGCGCTGGTAAACCATTTCCAAACAGCATTGGTTCCAAGGTTTCCACCTTGTACCGTTAAGGTAACTGGCGTATTTCCATTGGTTTGAGTCGCTGAAGCCTGAACACCAGTTGGAGTCTGACTTGAAAGGTTGATGGTCAAATTCAACTCATAATCCTGGCAATCAACTGTAGCTAGGTATTTTCCAGAAGTTGAATAGGTATTGCTATTTACAGACCAGTTGTAATTGTCACAAGCTGAGAGAGTAGTGCTGATAACTGGATTTTTAGTTCCGGTTACATCCCATGAGCAAGTTCCAGTATTGAAAGTTGCGATTTCCCAACAAGCAATTGGTGGCTGAGCAGGCTTTGGCGTTATTGCAAGGTGAAGAATTGCAGTTGAATCACAACCAGCAGCATTGGTGAAAGGTTTTTCATAGTCACCAGATGCAGTGTAGGTTTCTCCGTTCCAGATCAATGACTCACAAGCGGATAGCGTAGTTTCAGAAGAAGTAGGATTTTTTACTTCCACCATGGCGATTGAACGCTGAGAAGAAATACATCCGTCATTCTGCGCTTCTGCATATACGGAGGTGTTAAAGGCAACCTGGGTTAGATTCAAAATGTTTGAGTTTCCCAAAATTGAACCTTCTGTTGAAGAAGAATACCAAACAATCGTTCCAGCTGAAGGAACTGCAGATACTGTTACACTTCCGATTCCGCAGGTGCTACCTCCCGTTGTTGAAACAACAGTTGGTAGAGTTTTTACCGTGGCAGATACTTCAAGGAAATCCGATACACAATTGTTCAAAGTTGCCTGGGCATAATATGTAGCTGAACCAATTAGATTAGGTGTCGTGTAAACAGCTCCTGTTCCAAGAACGGTGTTTGAGGTAGATGTCTCATACCATTTAATGGTTGCACCTGTTGAACTCACTTCCAGACTTCCACTGCCTGACCCACAAATGCTGGCTGAGGATACCAAGCTGATCTCCGGTTTCTGGTTGATGGTAATGGTGATGATATTGGAAGCATTTGAATTACAAGCGCCTTTTGTTACAACCCTTCTGAAATAAGTAGTTTGTGTCAATGTACCCGGATCATAACTTGCGGCAGTGGCATTTGGAATTGCCTCGAACTCACTTCCATCAGTTGAAGACAACCAGGAATAAGCAAAAGATCCAGTCAAGCCACCACCTGTCGGAGTAGAACCTGAAATGGCAGCAGGATTTCCTGAAGTACAGTAGGTAACTCTTGCAGGAGCGGTGATAGAATTGTTTGAAATTGTGGTTCCACCTGTAATGGTAATTGTACACACATTACTTTCCACTGAGCAGGAAGAACTTTTAACTACTCTGCGGAAGCGGGTGGTGGTCAAAACAGTACCCGGATCATACGATGAAGAAGTAGCTCCGTCAATGTCTGCCCAATTGGTGTTGTCGATGCTGATCTGCCACTGATAGGCATAATTGCCATTTCCACCTGAAGGATTATTTCCGGTAATGATACCTGCATTTCCAGACAGGCAGAATGTGTTGGCATCCGGACAATTAATTGTATTGCCTGACAATGCAGGAACAACGCTTACAAGAATAGTAGATGTGTTGGTACAGGTCGTAGAAAATGAAATGTCATCAAGGCCGAAATCGTTTCCACCTGCAACAAGGTTGTCATTGATGATGGCGATGTCTGCCGTGGTTGCTGTACCTGAATTCCACTCAGCATAAAATTGCTTCCATTCGTAAAGGGAAGTTGGCGCAACGATTTGTGTTCCTTGCTCAACACCATTGATCAAAAACCTCAGTTTTGAAGGATTGCTGGTCAATATTGATGTAATCCAGCAAGAAAAGCTGTAAGTATTTCCTGGAACTACTTCAACAGATTGTTTCCAAACTGCCTGATCGAGTGTTGTGGAACCATTGATGGCAATATATCTATCATCATTTCTTCCAACAGCATTTCCTTTGTTGTGACCAGAACCTTTAAAAGCGGGATGGTATTTGGTGGCTGAAGAATCGGTACGGTTTGTAATAACCGCATATCTTCCTTCTGGATACAAACCAGTACCACTTGTATAACCAGCAGCGGATGCCAAACTTGTTACATTGCCATAATCTGAAAGAAAACCTGTGTTTCCTTTGTTGAAATCACCATTGGTAACCAATTCGCCACTGGCTACATATCCTTTTAAAGTATAAAGTGTTGTACTGGCTGGTGAAGCAACTGGATTGCTCACATTGGTAGCACTTAAACCTGTAGAAGGAGACCAAAAATAAAGGTCTGCTCCACTTGCCTGAAGCTGAGCAGAACCACCTGAGCAAATTTCAGCTGGCTGTCCGGCTGAAACATCAACTGGGGTATTTTTTACAGTAGCAATTGTGGTTGCCACGCATCCATTGGCGTCTGTTACAGAAACAGAATAATTTCCGGTTAGAAGGCCATCAACATCCTGAGTGGTTTTACCATTGTTCCACAAATAAGTAAATGGCGCTTTGCCATCAATCACCATAAGATTGATGTTACCAGTACTGCCGGGACAAGCATTTTGCACATTGGCTTTCAATGTCAATCTGGTGAGATTAAATGCAGCTGAAGTTGAAGAACTTCCAGCACAAGTAACTGTTACTGAATAATTTCCCGGGTCAGAAACCGAGATGTTTGCAGTGGTAAAACCTGGCATAGTAACACCATTCCTTTTCCAAACAAACGAGGCTGAACCTGTGCAACCATCATAAGTGGCAGAAAGATTCGTTGAGGAACCTGGGCAAAATGAACTTTCACCAGAGACCGATACGGAAATGCCTGCAGCTTTCGCCTGCATTGCATTGACAGAAAATAAAATTGTTAAAGCAGCTAGAAGAAACAGCGTCGAACGCTTTTTACCCGTAACCGCACCCCTCACCAAAGAGGAAGGCAATAAGAATTTTTTAAACATGTGGTATTAGTTAAATGTGTCACAAGTATAAAATAAATGTTTGAAAACAAAAAAATAAAACGGAAAACTATTTAGAGGGCAGGTTCGACCGAAAAATATATAACAATTTGATTTCCAATATTTTAAATTAAAATTATACAGTAAAAATCAATATATTATATTTATAACATAACACAGAATTTACATGAGACTGCCCTTATTTTTTCCACATTTCGGAATAAATGAATTTTCAATCGCGAAAAAATCGGGCGAAAAAGTCATTCATCCTGCCTTGAAAAAACCCTATGCCGTTGGAATCTTGTCTCGCAGAGGACGGAAACGCGAAAAGGCAGAAAATTACCGGAAAACCGGGCAGACCCATGTAATAGCCTCGCCTTCGGCGGGTTGACACGATTAAGGCAAAAAAAAGGAACCCCACCTTGGGCAGGGCTCCTTTTCCTTCCATCATTCACCTTACAAGTAAAGAATAGATTTTGACTTGCCGCCCTAAATGTGGACTTTTGCAATTCAAAGTTCTTTTTCTTTATGCGCAGGGTAATCCGGATAAAAGCCATGCAGGCTTTATACACTTATTTCAACAACCGAACGGTTAACCTTGAAGAGTCGCGGCGAAAAGTTGCGGCAGACCTCATCGAAATTCCTGAATTTTATAATGCTGAACCTCTTGAAAAAGATGGATTTAAAGCACTATTGCCGGTATTGCTGGACGATGCTTTCGAAGGAAAATCTGAAGAGAATGAACTTCAGTCCAGCCAAAAGTGGCTTGCCGGAATGGCTGAAAAAGCAGTTCGAAACTGGCATGAGGAAAATCAAAAGGAACGAAAAAGAATTCTTGAGGGAATCCAATCAGACATTTTTAAGCAGTGCGAAAAAGAAATTTTTTTCTGGCAGGTTTTTCGGGACTTAATCGATACGGTAGAAAAGGAAGAATACAACCGCCAAAACGCCCACCTCAAATCCAAAGCGCCTGCTGAACATACCCTGAAAATTCTCAGGCATCCCATGCTGGTCTTGTTGGATGCAGCCTTAAATCCGAAAAAAGGTACCACTCCAAAAGGCTTTTCGGCCATCAACCAGGAATGGATTATACGCCTTTATCCGGTCTTATTCAAGGAATTACCGGAATATCAGGAATATCGGGACGCAGTTTCCACAACCGAAGACCAGGAAACAGAAATCTGGAAAGTGCTATACCGGAAACTTCTGCGCTCCGAGGTTTTCAACGAAGTGATGGAAGAAATCGACCTGCGCTGGAGCGAAAATCGCATCCTGCTGGAGGTTGCGCTTAAAGATACTTTTCGCAATCTGACGGCTGGAGAAAAACCGGCCTTCATCCGCAATGAAGAGGAAAACGAAGAATTTGCAAGTTTTTTTAGCCTTCTGTTTGAAGCCTGTCTGGAAAATCAGGAAGAAGATGAGAAACGCCTGGCTTCCGTAATTTCAAACTGGAATTCCGACAGGGTTGCGCTGCTGGATAAATACATCATTCTTTTAAGCATCAACGAAATGCGGAAATTCCCCCACATTCCGGTAAAAGTAACGATGAATGAATACCTAGAAATTGCAAAAGCTTACAGCACACCAGGCTCAAGTTCCTTCATCAATGGCGTGGTTGATAGGCTGGCTGGAATCATGCAAAAAGACGGCAGCATCAAAAAATCAGCACGAGGCATGATGGACAACCGCTGATTGCTGATAGAGAATCAATTTCAAGGATAAAAAAAGCCATCCGGATTTAAATTTTCAAGGATAAATTGCAAGCCCAATCATTCTAATTCAGACCAATGAGCAAATCAGGCAGTATTCTAATCAGCTTTCTGGCCGGAGTGGCAGCAGGCACAGCCATCGGCATTCTTTACGCCCCGGA
The DNA here is from genome assembly GCA_945902135.1 of Spirosoma fluviale. Lineage (GTDB taxonomy): Bacteria > Bacteroidota > Bacteroidia > Cytophagales > Flexibacteraceae > CAMDMI01. Next base: position 605 of record CAMDMI010000150.1, on the reverse strand, counting down.
TGAAGGCAAAAACACCCGCGACAAAATCAGTTTCCAGCTTGACCGCTACCGCGAAAAACTTCTCGATATGTTGAAGAAACTGAAAGACCAATCTGAACTTCCGGTGTCTGCCGCCAAAACCGAGGGCGAGAGAATCATCTCCGACACCAAAGCGGAAGCAGAAAAACTCCTCAGTGATGTGGAAGCCTTAATGGAACAAATCAACCAAATCAAAGGAAAAAATATCTGAGCCTGAAGATGCAAAAAGTCCTTTTGTTCTCTGTTTGGAGTATTTTCATTCTGTCCTTGCAGTCTTGCGACCGTGGACCAGCAGCCAATCAGGAAAAAAACGCCCAGGTAATACCGGATTCTGAACGGCCACAACTTGTTTTCGAAGACACTTTGTTCCGTTTCGGCACCATCAAGGAAGGCGAGGAAGTTACCCACTCCTACCCTTTCACCAATGAGGGAAAATCCGACCTGCTGATATCCAACGCTTCGGCCTCTTGTGGATGCACAGTACCGGAATGGCCCAAAGAACCAATCCCGCCAGGCGGAAAAGGGACAATCAAAGCCACTTTTAATTCCAGCGGAAAGCAGGGAACGCAGCACAAGAAAATTGTCAT